>JALOTF010000044.1 GCA_025458025.1 Beijerinckiaceae bacterium
GCATCGAGATCGGCGAGGGTCGCGTCAATCGCCGCCTGCTGGTCCTCGGTTTCCTCGAAGGGAAAGCGCGTGACGAATTCCTCGTAAGCGCCTTCGGGCGCCGCGAGCTTCGGCGCCTCGCGCGTCAGGCGCTGGGCCGCAACCTTGATCAGCGCGCGCGCCATGTCGCGGATGCGCGACTTCAGCTTCGCCTTGCGCGCCTGCCAGGCCGCACCGCCGAGGCGATCCAGTTGCGCCTCGGTGTCTTCCGAGCCGTAGCGCGTGAGCAGCTCGATATTCTCGACCGGCAAGAACAGCTTGTCGCCGCCGGCATAGTGGATTTCAAGACAATCATGCGGCGCGCCGGTGACCGTGACGGTCTGGAGCTGGATGAACCGCCCGATGCCGTGATCGGCATGCACCACGAGATCGCCGGCCTTGAGGCTCGTGAGCTCGGTGATGAAATCCTTCGCGCGCTTCTGCGTGCGCTTCGGGCGCGTCATGCGCTCGCCAAGAATGTCTTCCTCGGCGATGAGCGTGAAATCCGGCGTCTCGAAGCCTTCGGAGATGGCCACCGCGAAATAGCCCACGGTATCCGCGGGAAGCATGTCCAAAGCGGCGAAATTCGGCAGCGGCACATGCTTCGTCACGCCGTGATCGGCCAGGACATGCGTGAGGCGATCGCGCGAGCCTTCCGAGGCTGCGGCGATCACTGCCTTACGGCCCGCGCGCTGGCTCTCGCGGATATGCGCGGCGGCGGCATCGAAAAGGTTTGCCTTGGGGTCGAGGCGCTCAGGCGCGAAATCGCGCCCCTTGCGCATGCCGGCATTGATGGCGGCCACGCCACCGCCCGGCGCGGTCTCGAAACTCGAAAGCGCAATGGCATTCGCAGACAACACCGCCCATTCCGAGCGCGAGAGGTAGAGCGCATCGGTCGGCAGCGGCCGATAGGGCACGCCCGGCACATTCTCTTCCAGAGCTGTGCGCCGCGCCTCGTGGTAATCCGCGATCTGCTTGAAACGCTCATCCACCGCCGCTTCCGCCTGCGGATCGAGGATCAGGTTTGCGCCCGGCAGATAGGCATCGAAGCGTTCGAGCCGCTCATGGAACAAAGGCAGCCAATGCTCCATGCCCACATGGCGACGGCCTTCGCTCACATGCTCGTAAAGCGTATCGCCGCGCAGATTCGCGCCGAATTGCGTCAAATACCCTTGCCGGAAACGGCGGATCGCGTCGCTGGTGAGCTGGAATTCGCTCATCGGCACGAGATCGAGCCGCCTCAGCGTCGCATGCGTGCGCTGCGTTTCGGCATCGAAGGAGCGGATGGATTCGAGCGTATCGCCGAAGAAATCGAGACGGACGGGATCGCCGAAGCCAGGTGGAAAAAGATCCACGAGGCCGCCGCGCATTGCGAATTCGCCAACATCACGCACGGTGGAAGTGCGATTATAGCCGTTGGCCTCGGCCCATTGCGCGATCGTCTCGAGGTTGATCGCGTTGCCCGGCGCGGCCGAAAAGCTCTGCCTTGCCACAAAATCGCGCGGCGGCAGGCGCTGGAGCACGGCATTCACGGTGGAAAGCACGAGACGCGGCCGCTCGCCGCCGCGCGTGCGCACCAGACGCGCCAACGCCTCCATACGCCGCGCGAGCACGCCCGCATTGGGCGAGGCGCGATCATAGGGCTGGCAATCCCAGGCCGGGAGGCTGATGACCTCGATCTCGGGGAAGAGTGCGCCAAGCGCCCCCTGCACTTCCGCCTGCCGCAGGCCATCGCGCGCGATGAACATCGCCAAGGCGGGCTGGTCTGCCCCGCTCGCCTGCTTCAGCCGCGCGATTTCCGCCAGCACGAGCGCCAAGGCACCATCGGCGACACCGCCGATGCGCAGGGCTTCATGCTTTTCGAGCGCGTGCGCGAGGCTCGCAGTCGGCAGGGGCGGAAAAAGCGGCATCAGAATTCAATGGGCTTGTCATGCGTGTGGAAGTTCCGCAGCGCGTGGAAGATCGCGGTGTTATAATTCTCTGCCACCACTTCCTTGCCGGTGATCCAGGCAAAGAGATCGCGGTCCGGCACCTCGATCAGCGCCTCGAAGATGTCGAGTTCAGCGTCGCTCATCGCATCGATGGCCTTCTCGGCATACTGGCCCATCAGCAGGTCCATTTCGCGCGTGCCGCGATGCCAGGCGCGGAACAGGATGCGCTTGCGGCGGGGGTCAAGACCATCGGTGGAACGCGAAAGGCCGGTCACGGGCAACTCCGGAAGCGGTTCGGGGAACGTCGCGAAAGAGGCCCGTAGCACCGCAAAGTCAAGCCGAAAAGCCCGCTCCGCGACATTCGGCAGCCGCGCGATTCATGCTAACGGAGGGTATGCGGCCCACCCTGCTTGATCCCTTTTTCGCGCCGGTCTCGCGCCTCTCCGGTGTGGGGCCCAAGCTCGCGCCGCTCTTTGACCGCGTGACCGGGCGCGTCACGGAAGGCGCGCGGCTCATCGACCTGCTGATGCACCTGCCGGTGGATGCGGTCGAGCGCAAGCTGTCGGCCTCCATTGCCGAAACACCCAACGAGGGCATCGCGACCTTCAAGGGCGTCATAGAGGCGCATCGCCCTGCCCCACCGGGCCGCAGCCGTGCGCCGAGCCGCGTGGTGGTGGGCGATGAAACCGGCGATGTGACGCTCGTCTTCTTCAACCTGCCGCAGGCGCGTTTGGCCTCGCAGATGCCGCTCGGCGCAGAAAGGGTGATCTCCGGCAAGATTGAGCTTTTCGACGGCGTGAAGCAGATCGTCCACCCCGATCGGATCATGCACCCCGCGAAATTCGCGGAGGAGCCGCAGATCGAGCCAATCTATCCGCTGACGGAGGGGCTTTCCTCACGCCGCATCCAGAACGCGGCGAAGTTAGCTGCCGAGCGTGTGAAACCGCTGCCGGAATGGCTGGACCCAGCCTTCGTGGCGCAGCGCCAATGGCCGGGCTTTTACGAATGCCTTTCGCGGCTGCATGCGCCACAGAGCTTGCGGGATATCGCGCCTGACGGGCCGTGCTGGACGCGCCTCGCCTATGACGAACTGCTCGCGCATCAACTCGGCCTGCTGCTTCTTCGGCGTGGCTTCACCCATGCCACGGGGCGCCGCACCCATGGCGATGGCCGCTTCCGCAAAGCCATTCTTGCTGCCCTGCCCTATGATCTCACCGGTGCGCAGAAGCGCGCGCTGGAGGCCATTGAGGCCGATCTCGGCGAGGATAAGCGCATGTTGCGCCTGTTGCAGGGCGATGTCGGCGCGGGGAAAACCATCGTCGCCCTGCTCGCCATGGCCATCGCGGTCGAAGCCGGGCGGCAGGCGGCGCTGATGGCCCCCACGGATATCCTCGCGCGACAGCATGCCGAGCGGCTTGCGCCGCTGTGCGAGAAGGCGGGCATCCGCCTCGCGCTGCTCTCCGGCAAGATGCCAGCGGAGGCGAAGCGCCGCGCACAAGCCGCACTCGCGGCGGGCGAGGTCGATATCGTCATCGGCACGCATGCCCTGTTTCAGGACGATGTGCGCTTCCGCGATCTCGCGTTTGCGGTCGTGGATGAGCAGCACCGCTTCGGTGTGCATCAGCGCCTCGCGCTCGCTAACAAGGGCGAGGCGGTGGATTTGCTGGTGATGACCGCGACGCCCATTCCGCGCACGCTGATGCTCGCCTGGTTTGGCGATCTTGAAAGCTCCGCGCTGGATGAGAAGCCGCCGGGCCGCAAGCCCATCGATACTCGTGTGGTACCGATGGACCGGCTCGACGAAATGGTCGACGGACTGACGCGCGCGGTTTCTGCGGGCAAACGCGTCTACTGGGTCTGCCCGCTCGTCGGCGAGAGCGAGACGCTCGACCTCGCCGCCGCCGAGGCGCGCTACGAGGATCTGTCAAAAGTTTTCCCCGGCCGCGTGGGGCTGGTGCACGGGAAAATCCCGCCCGCCGAGCGCGATGCGACCATCGCACGCTTCCAGCGGGGCGAGATTTCCGTGCTGGTGGCGACAACCGTCATCGAGGTGGGTGTGGATGTGCCGGAAGCCTCGATCATGGTCATCGAGGAGGCGCAACGCTTCGGCCTCGCACAGCTCCACCAGTTGCGGGGCCGCGTGGGGCGCGGGGCGGAGCAATCGGTCTGCCTGCTGGTCTATCGCGGGCCGTTGTCGGAAACCGCGCGGTCACGGCTGGGAATCCTGCGCGAAACGGAAGACGGCTTCCGCATTGCCGAGGAAGATCTGAAACTGCGCGGCGAAGGTGATCTGCTGGGCACGCGGCAATCCGGCATGCCCGGCTTTCGCCTCGCACGGCTCGATTTGCATGCGGAACTCTTGAAAATCGCGCGGGACGACGCGCAATTGCAGATCACCCGCGATCCCGATTTCGTGAGCCCACGCGGGCAGGCGCTTCGGAACCTGCTCCACCTCTTCGAGCGCGAAGAGGCAATCCGGCTGATTTCGGCGGGTTAATCGTCGCTGGCTGGCTCTGAGGCGGTCTTTTGCGCCTTGTTCGGCCCGGAAAGCCGCTTCTGCGCATCAATGGCCGCGCGGCGCGGATCTTCCTCGTCGGTGCGGATAAGGCCAAGGGACATAACGATCTTGAAGGCGTCATCCACAGAGATCGGGATCTCCACCACCTTTTCCTTGGGCACGTAGAAGAAGAACCCGGTCGTGGGGTTTGGCGCGCAGGGCAGGAAAACGGCGGCAAATTCACCGCCCCTCGGCAGGCCCACCGCCACATCCGGCTGCGGCGGCGAGGAAATCAGCACCACGGACCAGCAGCCCGGCACGGGATATTCCACCAGCCCCACCTTGCGGAAGGAGGTGTCGGATTTCGAGAAGATCGTCTCGAAGATCTGCTTCACCGAGCGATAGAGCCCGCTCACCACAGGCATCCGCGCGAGAAGCGTTTCGCCGAAATCGACAAGCGTGCGCCCTACGAGGTTCGCCGTGAGGAAGCCAAGCGACGTAAGCGCCACCAGCAGCACGAGAATGCCGAAGCCGGGAATGGCGAAAGGCAGGTAATTCTCGGGCAGAACGCTCTGCGGGATCAGCGGCTTCACCCAGCCATCGGCAATGCCGATCACCCAGAGCGCGATATAGATGGTGATGACCACCGGCCCGACGACCACGATTCCCGTGAGGAAATAGTTCCGGAGGCGCTGGCCAAGCGTGAGCCGCGGCGAATGGGGCGCGACAGGCGGGAGGGAGGGCAGCGGCGGAATCGTCACGGGTTCGGCCTCGGTTCAATACCAGGTGAGGTAGCGCGCAGCCCCGGGAATGACCAGAGGTGCTGGCTCCCACGTAGCAATCAGGGGGCCAAAAGCGGCATTTTCCGGGCCAGCCGGAGCACAATATCTGCCGCCAGCGCGCTGGGTGTGCGCGCATCGGCGGGCTTCATGATGGCCTCGACCCGCGCGAATCCTTCGAGCTGCCGCGTACGGGCCGGGCTTTCCTGCAGGAGTTCATGCAGGCGAGGTGCAAGCGAGAACGCGCCCATTGCCTCCTGGATGAATTCCGGCACAAGGCGTTCGCCCAGCACGAGATTGGGCAGGATCGCGGACGAGGCCGTGATCAGCCGCCGCGCAATGAACGCCTCCCATTCCGCCACGCGATAGGCCGCGACTGTGGGGATCTGCGCCAGCGCGAGTTCGAGCGTCACGGTGCCGGATGCCGCGAGCGCCGCACGGGCCCGGCGGAAAGCCGCGAGCTTTTCCGCTTCACCCACGACCACGCGGATCGGCAGGCCGGAGGCAGCCGCGCGCGCGCGCACCTCCGCTTCGAGGTGCGGCAAGGTGGGGATCACCCAATCCGGGCTCATGCCCGACGGCGTGGCCGGGGACAACGTCTTGAGGAATTCTGGCAACAAGCGGCGGATCTCGCTCATCCGCGAGCCCGGCAGCACGAGCACGGTAGGCCGCACGAGATCGGCGCGCGAGGCAGCTTCATCGGCTGCTTGCGGGCGGAATTCCGCGAGGCGCTCCACGGCGGGATGGCCAACATAAGTGCCTTCAGGGCCATGGAGGCGGCGTAACGCCTCAGGCTCGAAAGGCAGCAGGCAGAGCACATGGTCGATATAGGGCTTCATGGCCGGTGCGCGCCCCGGTCGCCACGCCCACACACTGGGGCAGACCCAATGCACGGTTGCCTGCGCCGGGTTTGCTGCACGCACGCGTTTCGCCACGCGCTTCGAAAAGTCCGGGCTGTCGATGGTCACGAGCACGTCGGGCCGGAAGGCCTGCACGGCCCGCACCGTTTCGCCCATGCGGCGGAGGATGGTCGGCAATCGGCGGATGACCGGCCCTAGGCCCATCACCGCGATATCCGAAAGTGGGAAGAGGCTGGAAACACCCTCCTCCGCCATGCGCGGGCCGCCCACGGCGGCGAATTCGATCGTCGGATCAACGGCGCGCAGAGCCCGGATCAGGCTCGCGCCGAGCTGGTCACCCGAGGCTTCGCCTGCCACGAGGAAGATGCGCACGCCTTTTGCCTCAATCGTCGTCGCGCGGCGTGCAGATCGAACGTTCGCCACCGGCCCGGATGAAGTCGAGAATCTCGTGGATCAGCGGATGCGTGTCGAACTCGTTCGCCACATCCTCCACACGCTCCTTTAACGTGCCCTCCGGCGCGAAAAGCAGCCGATAGGCGCGGCGCAATTCGTGCACCTGATCGGTGGTGAAGCCGCGACGGCGCAAGCCGATGATGTTCAGGCCCGAGAGATGCGCCTGGCGATTATCCGTCACCGCCATGCCATAGGGGATGACATCGTTCGCGATGCCCGACATCGCGCCAACAAAAGCGTGGTGGCCGATGCGCACGAACTGATGCACGCCTGCGCCCCCGCCGATGATGACATAATCGCCAACATGGCAATGCCCGGCCAGCATCACATTATTCGAGAAGATGACGCCATTGCCGACAATACAATCATGCGCGACATGGCTATAGGCTAGGAAGGTACAGTCATTCCCGACCTTAGTGAGCGCTCCACCACCAGCTGTGCCAGTATTCATGGTCACGCCTTCGCGAATGAGACAGCGCTCACCGATTTCGAGGCGCGTGAGTTCGCCCTTGAACTTTAGATCCTGCGGCTGGTGGCCGAGGGACGCGAATGGAAACACCTTGGTGCCCGCGCCGATGATCGTATGGCCAGCGACCGCGACATGGCTGATGAGTTCAACGCCATCACCGAGGGTGACATCCGGACCAACCGTGCAGAACGGGCCGATGACAATGTTGTCACCGAGTTTCGCCGCCGGATCGACAACCGACAGGGGATGAATAGTGGAAGCCATGGCCTCGCCTTACTGCGCGACAATCATCGCGCTCAGCTCGGCTTCCGCCATCAGCTGGCCGTCGACTTTCGCCTCGCCCTTGTACCACCACATATTGCGTCGGCGGCTCAGTCGCGTGAGGTGATATTCCACGCGATCACCCGGTGTCACCGGCTTCCGGAATTTGCATTTGTCGATCGTCATGAAATAGACGAGCTTCGCACCACCGCCCGCCTCGCCAGAGGCGATGCAGGCCGCACCCGCTGTCTGCGCCATGCCCTCGATCAGCAGAACGCCCGGCATGACCGGAGCAGTGGGAAAATGCCCCACAAAATGCGGCTCATTGTAAGTGACGTTCTTGATGCCGACGACATAGCGATCGGCATCCATCGTCACGATGCGGTCAATCAGCAGGAATGGGTAGCGATGCGGCAGGTACTGCATCAGCTGGGTGATATCGAGCGGCATCTTGAGCTCTTCGATCACCGTTCCGGATTCGTCAGCCTTCGTCATGGATCCGCCTCGTCTTGACCCCAGGACCACGGTATAGTCGTGCGTGAAATTGGCCCAACACAGCTTCAGTTGCCGCGCTGATCGTCCTTTTGCGCGAGTTTTGCCAGCGCTGCAACCTCGCGAAAGAAGGTTCGCGCAGGTTTTGCCGGTGCGCCGAGGTATTTTCCACCGGGCGGAAGATCGCCCATCACGCCGGATTTCGCGCCGATCTGAACGCCCATCCCAATGCGCAGGTGCCCGGCCACACCGGACTGGCCGCCGATCACCACATAATCCTCAAGAACGGTGGAACCGGAAATCCCGACCTGCCCCACCAGCACGCAATGCCGCCCGATCTGCACATTATGGCCGATCTGCACGAGGTTATCGATCTTCGTGCCTTCGCCGATCACCGTATCGCGATTGGCACCGCGGTCGATGGTCGTGTTGGCTCCGATCTCCACGTCATCCTGGATGATAACGCGCCCAACCTGCGGCACCTTGAGATGCCCGCGAGCGCCCATGGCGAACCCGAAGCCATCCTGCCCAATACGCACACCGGGATGGATGATCACGCGGTTGCCCACCAGCGCATGAGTCACGGTCGCTCCGGCACCGACAGCGCCGTCCCGCCCGATGCGCACGCCCGGACCGATCACCGCTTGCGCGCAGATGACCGTGCCACGCCCGATTTCGGCACCGGGCCCAATCACAGCACCGGGATCAACCGTCACGCCACTTTCAAGTCGCGCCTCGGAATGTACGAAAGCTCCCGGCGCGATACCTGTCATGCCAAAGATCGACTGCGGCTTCGCGGAAGTCGGGAAAAGAAGGGCAGCGGCCTTCGCAAAGGCGCGATAAGGCTCGTTCGACACCAGTGCAACGCAGCTGGACGGCAGCAAAGCCGCCTGACGCTCGCTAATGTAGCAGGCCGTCGCGCCCGTACTCCCCGCGAACTTCGCGTAAGCCGTGTTGTCGAGAAAGCTGAGATCACCGGAAGCGGCGGCCTCGAGGGGAGCCACGCGAAGCACTATTGTTTCGGCGGAAGCCGCATCCCCGAGACGCGCGCCGGTCGCCTCCGCGAGCTGGGCCAAGGTAAATCCGGGGCCCGCGGGAAAAAAATCGAGGGAGCTCATGAGGAATGTGCGAGGGGCGCAGGTCCCCTCGCCTGTCCAGTCATCAGAACTTGGCGCCGCCGGAGAAGCGGAACGCCTGGAGGCGGTCGCCACCCGCACCGTTGACGCGGCTCAGAGCATAAGCGTAGTCAAAGCGGATCGGACCCAGCGGCGAGGCCCAAAGGAGGCCCACGCCAACCGACGAGCGAATCTTACTTTCGTCGCGCACGTCGAGACACTCGGACTGGGCGAGACCGGCCACGCAGCCAAGGCCACCATTGATCAGGCCATCGCGGTTGAGGTCGATCTGCTTCTTGCCCTTGTAGCCGAACAGAGTACCGGCATCCGCAAAGACCGCGCCACGCAGGCCGAGTTCACGCGGCAAGCCGAAGATCGGGAAAGTAACTTCCGCCGTCGCTCCGAAATAGGTGGAGCCACCCACAGAGTTCGCAGACGAGTCACCCGAGCGATCACGCGGCCCGAGGCCTGACGGCGCAAAACCGCGCACCAGATCGGGGCCCATATAGAAATGATCGAGCACGCGCAGGCGCTGGCCGATGCCGGCGATATGGCCGCCCTGAAGCTTCAGCATACCGGTGAGATCATCAGTGATCGGGTAATAGTAGCGAACGGTCGCCGTGGTGCGCAGGAAGCGCGAATCACCGCCAACACCAGCAATCTCCGGCTTGAGATCCGCGAAGATGCCGCTCGTCGGATCATTGTTGTTATCAAGCGTGTTGTAGGCAAAGGTCAGGCCGACCAGCGAGGTAACGGTCTTGCCAGCCGCTTCCTTGACCGCCAGCGAGGCTTCGCCATCGGTCAAGCAGCCATTCACCACGCCGGGTGCGGTGAAATAGGGCGCGCCGGCCGCGCAGTTGGCATACGGCATACCGGCCGAGTTCGGGATGCGGATCTTCTGCTGGTAGGCCGTGTAGCGCACGCCGACCGAGAATTCCTCGGTGATCGGCACGCCCGCACGCAGCGTGAAGCCGGTCATACGCGTCTGATAGCGGCTGAACGACGACGCATCATTGAACTTCGTGAAGAGGTCAAAGCCGGCTGCCAGGCGATAGCCCAGGAAGAACGGCTCGGTGAACGAGAATTCGCCACCGCGGCTCTTCTGACCGTTCGAGCCCGTGATCCGGACGAACTGGCCACGACCGAGGAAGTTGACTTCCTGCAGCGTGACTTCGGCAAGGAAACCTTCGGAGGTCGAGTAGCCGCCGGCGATCGAGAAGCTGCCGGTCGCCTTGTCCTGCACGTCGACATTCACAATCACGCGGTCCGGTGCAGAGCCCGGCTCGGTGGTGATGCGGATCGACTGGAAGAAGTCGAGATTGCGCAAGCGGCGCTCGGCGCGATCAACCGAAGCCCGGTTGAAGGCATCGCCCTCGCCCACATCGAATTCGCGACGGATCACGTAGTCACGGGTGCGGGTGTTCCCGCGGATGACGATGCGCTCGATATAGGCGCGCGCACCTTCCTCCACGGAATAGACGATGCGAACGGTCTGGTCTGTAGGGTTGCGCTCGCCACGCGGACGGACCTGGGCGAAGGCGTAGCCTCGCTGCGCCACAGCTCGCGAAATGGCATCCACCGACTTTTCAACATCGACTGCGTTATAGGTCTGGCCAGCGCGGGTGTAGACTTGGCGGCGCAGCTCATCGGCGCTCACATCAGCGATGCGGGACTCAACATCCACAGATGAGACGGCATAACGGGGGCCCTCTTCCACGACGATGTTGATGACATAGCCATTGCGTGCGGTATCAAGCTCGGCGTTCGAGGAAATCACGCGGAAATCGGCATAACCGTTCCTGAGGTAGAAGCGACGAATGGCTTCAAGATCGGCCGCAATACGATCCGGATCATAGACGTCGGAGCTTTTGAGGAAGCTCAGGAAGTTCGATTCGGTCGTGGCCATCACGCCCTTCAGGCGGCTCGCACCATAGGCGCTGTTGCCCGTGAAATTGATCGCGGCGACACCGGTCTTGCCGCCTTCCGTGATGCGGAAGGTGACATCCACGCGACCATCGCTGGTCGGGACGATCTCGGCCTTCACATCAGCGGCCGCACGACCAGCGCGCGCATAGATGTCGCGGATGCGCTGGACGTCCTGGTCGATCATGGTCTGGCTGAAGGGGCCGCGCGAACGCGCCTGCAGTTCACCGGAAAGCTGATCGGTCTTGAGGCGCGAATTGCCCACGAACGAGACGCGGTTGATGGACTGGTTCTCCACCACGCGCACGATGACGCCGGAACCGGAGCGGGTGATCCGCACATCACGGAAGAGGCCGGTCGCATAAAGGTCCTTGATGGCCTGGTCGATCCGGGCCGCGGTATAGCTCTCGCCCGGCGCCAGCGTGACGAAAGAGCGGATCGTATCCGCCTCGACACGGCTGTTGCCCTGGACGGTCACCCTCTGCGCCATGGCCGGCGCTGTGCCCGCGAGCACCAGGGCTGCCACAACGGCAAACAGGCCTTTTCGAACCAAACCCATCATTCCGCCCCAACCGAAAACAGACATCTTCACGTACCCTGTCTCTGTGGCTTTCTGCGCCCCGGTCCCACGGAAACACGGAAAGACCTGCACCCAAGGATGCATTTCCACTTCCTTCGCTTCTAACCAAACCTTCGGTCAATGCAATCAGGAAACGGGGCGTGGTTACGAAATCCTAACACCCGTGATCCCCGCGCAACGCTCGCGGGGGGTGGAAAAACCGGTCGAATCAGAAGGCCAATCCGGTCAAGTGCATGATGTCATTCCATGTCGAGAACAGCATCAGCGCGAGAACCAGCGCAAAACCGACCCGGAAGCTCCATTCCTGTGCCCGCGCGCTCACCGGACGGCCGCGCATGGCTTCCGCCGCGTAGAACACGAGGTGGCCGCCATCCAGCATGGGAATCGGCAGCAGGTTGATGAAGCCGATAGAGATCGAGAGGATGCCCGCGAGCATCAGCAGCGGACCGATTCCCGATTCGGCGACCTTGCCCGAGATGTAGCCGATGCGAACCGGGCCGGAGAGCTGGTCCGCCTTCTCGCGACCGGCTGCGAGACCCGCGATGTAATGCACGGTGCGATCGATAACGAAGTAGATCTCGCCGGCAGCGGTGGTCGCGGCTTCGATCGGGCCGAAGCGGCGGACGAACTGGTATTCCGGCGAGGTCTGGCCAATAAAGCCCATCACCGGGCGGCGCTCGGTGCCGAGCACGGTCTTGCGCATCATGATGTTCGGCGTGGCCGTGATCTCGACTTCGCGCGACTGGCGCTCCAGGCGGAAGGTCAGCGCCTGCCCTTCCGAAAGCGAGACGCGACGCACAACATCCTCGAAGCTCTTGGTCTCGTTGCCGTTGATGGCCAGCACACGGTCACCAGCCTGGAACCCGGCGGCAGCGGCCGGCGTCCCCTCACCCACTCCGGCGATGATCGGCTGAACCAGCGTGCGGCCCATCAGCGTGAAGCTCGCAGTGAAGATCACGAAGGCAAGCAGGAAGTTCGCGAGCGGGCCGGCAGCGACAATCGCCGCGCGCCGCGCCACGCTCTGGTGCGGGAACGAATCCTTTCGCTCATCCACCGGCATGGTGTCGACCGCATGGTGATCCG
Source organism: Beijerinckiaceae bacterium (assembly GCA_025458025.1). Taxonomy (GTDB): domain Bacteria; phylum Pseudomonadota; class Alphaproteobacteria; order Rhizobiales; family Beijerinckiaceae; genus Rhabdaerophilum. Next base: position 12,462 of record JALOTF010000044.1, read on the forward strand.
GAACGCTCGCGGCGTTGGCATCGCCCTTGAACTTCACGAAGCCGCCGAGCGGAATGGCGGAGATCGCCCATTCCGTGCCGTGCTTGTCATAGCGGCGGAACAGGCGCGGCCCGAAGCCCAGCGAGAAGGTCTCGACCTTCACGCCGAAATAGCGACCCACGAGGAAATGCCCCATCTCGTGGATGAACACCACGAGCGCCAGCACGAACAGGAACGGTAGAAGATAGCCGAGAAACGACATCGTGAATTCGAGACTGCCGGCAAGGGAAGAGAGCACGCGGGATCACCTGGGTTGGGCCGGACTGAACGCCAGACCTTAACGTCTTGTTAAGAATCGTTGCCATTCCCATGCCCTCCGCACAAGGCGGAAACGTGGCAATTCTGCCGGGATGGTTAAGGCCGGGCCCCTCACCAGCTGGCGAGAAGGCCCCCCGCCGCATTCTGCAGGCCACCCCGCCAGAGGCCGATTCCCGCCGCGAGAATCGCCGCAAACAGGAAGGCATCAAGGCGGTCCATGAAGCCGCCATGGCCGGGAATGAGATGGCCGGAATCCTTCACGCCGAACCGCCGCTTCATGTGGCTCTCGAAGAGGTCACCCGCCACGGAAACCAGCGCCAGCAGGCCGCACAAGGCCGCCAACGCAAACGAGAGCGGCAAGCCGGCAATCCGCAGCACCAGCATGCCGGCGATAATCCCGGTGGTGATTCCCCCCGCGAAGCCCGACCACGTCTTGTTCGGCGAAATGCGCGGCGCGAGCTTCGGCCCGCCAATCGCGCGACCGGTGAAGTAGGCGCCGATATCCGCACCCCAAACAATTGCGAACAGCGCGAGAATCGCCACGAGCCCGTAGGAATCGGAAAGGCGCAGCACCAGCACCGAGGCGATGAGACCTCCCGCATAGAGCATGCCGCTGGCCTGCCAGCGCCGATGCGCGAGGCCAGCGCGCGACACAGCCAGCAGGAAGGCCACGAACAGCCCGGCCAGCCAAGGCGCGGCACTGCGCAACGACCATCCCGCAAGCAGCGTTCCGGATATCGCGAGTGCCAGGGCCGCCAGCAGGGCGACGCCCGGCACCATGCTCCAGTGGAAGCCTGGCGGCGGTGGGCTATCGGGCTTGCTCCGGGCGATCGTGAACCATTCGACATAGACGAGCACCGAAAGCGTCGCCCACACCCCGGCAAAGAGCCATCCCCCCAGAATGGCGCTGCCCAACGCGCCCGCAGCGAGCACGACAGCGGAGAGAACCCTCGGCTTCAGATCATTCGGGCGCGCCGGCTTCGGCCCGGCCCCGCCGAGCGCGGCCATCAGACGCCTCCAAATCGCCGCTGGCGGCGCGCGAACTCGCCCAGCGCGTCATCATAGGCGGCGGCATCGAAATCCGGCCAGAGGATCGGCAGGAACACGAACTCAGCGTAGGCCGCCTGCCAGAGCAGGAAATTCGAGATGCGCTGCTCGCCCGAGGTACGGATGATGAGATCAGGGTCCGGCAGGTCCCGCGTATCGAGTTCGGCACTGATCCGCTCGGCGGAGATATCCTTGGCCGAGAGGCGGCCCGCAGCTACCTCGCCAGCGAGGTGCCGGACGGCGCGGGTCATTTCCTGCCGCGCCCCATAATTGAAGGCGACGACCAGCTTCAGCCCGGTATTGGCCGCGGTGGTGCTTTCTGCCTCATCCAGCAGGCTCACGATCTCGGGGGCGAGGCCTTCGCGCTCGCCGATGATCCGCACCTGCACATTGTTGCGATGAAGATCCGCGAGATCCGAGCGGATGAAGAAGCGCAGCAGGCGCATCAGCTCCGAGACTTCCGCCTCGGGCCGCGACCAGTTCTCGGTGGAGAAGCTGTAGAGGGTGAGCACCTCGATCTGGCGCTCGCGCGTCAAACGGACAAGCCGCCGCACCGCTTCCACTCCGGCCCGGTGCCCTGCAATGCGCGGCAGCGAGCGCTGCTGCGCCCAGCGGCCATTGCCATCCATGATCACCGCGACATGACGCGGACGACCCTCGGCGCCGCCCGCAGCAGCAACATCCCCGATCGGTTGGGCAGAAGGCTGGGCCGGCACGGGATCACTCCTGGGGCTAGGCGAGGGCCATCGGGGAAGAGAAAAGCGGGGAATTCCGACAACAGAACTTTCGGAAACCGGCGCTCAGACCTGCATGATTTCCTTTTCCTTTGCCGCGAGCGCGGCATCGATTTCGGTGATGACCTGGTCGGTCGCCTTCTGTACCTGCTCGGAATTGCGGGCGGCGTCATCCTCGCTCATGTCACCGTCTTTTTCGAGCTTCTTCAACACGTCGAGGCCGTCACGGCGCACATGGCGGGCAGCCACGCGCGCGGCTTCCGCGTATTTCTGCGCGACCTTCACCATTTCCTTGCGGCGCTGCTCGTTGAGTTCGGGAATGCGCAGGCGAATGGTCTGGCCTTCCGTGGCCGGATTCAGGCCGAGATTGCTCTCGCGGATCGCCTTTTCCACGGCACCGACCATGCCACGATCCCACACCGCGACCGAGAGCATGCGCGGCTCGGGCACGGAGACGGTCGCGACCTGGCTCATCGGCATCTTGGAGCCATAGGCTTCGACCTCGATCGGGTCGAGCAGGCTCGCAGACGCGCGGCCCGTGCGCAGCGACGAGAGATCCTTCTTGAGGGATTCGACCGAGCCATGCATGCGCCGCTTGATATCCGCGAGATCGAAGGTCACCTTCGCCATATTCACCTCCATGCGGGCATGAACCCGCCTAATCCGTTCAGCGGGCCCCTGCCCGCCTCGCACAATGCGGCTCGCCCCTGGCTTTCCCGCCCGCGCCGTTCCGCCTCACTCCCGCTTTCCTTGTCGGAAAGGGGGTCAAAGATCAAGCGAGTGCTAGCCCGAGACCAGCGTCGAGCGGCCCTTGCCGGTGAGCACCGCCGCGATCGAACCCGGCTCATGGATCGAGAAGACCACGATGGGCAGCTTTGCATCGCGCGCGAGCGCAAATGCTGCCGTATCCATTACCTTGAGGTCCTTGCGCAGCACCTCATCGAAACTCACGGTCTCATAGCGGATAGCGTTGGGATCCTTGCGCGGATCGGCGTTGTAGACGCCATCAACCTGCGTTGCCTTCAGCAGCACGTCGCATTCAAGCTCTGCCGCCCGCAAGGCGCCCCCCGTATCGGTAGTGAAGAACGGGTTGCCCGTGCCGCCCGCGAGCAGCACGATGCGCCCCTTGGTGAGGTGATCCATCGCCTGCTGGCGCGTGTAGGTTTCCACAACGGAGGGCATCGCCACGCCGGACATCGCACGCGCCGGCTGGCCAAGGGCGGTGAGTTGCGCCTCGAGCGCAATCACGTTCATGACCGTCCCGAGCATGCCCATGGAATCGGCCGCAGGGCGCGAGAGGCCCATGCCATGCATCTGCGCGCCACGGAAAATGTTGCCCCCGCCGACGACCACGGCCACTTCCACGCCAAGCGCCGCAGCCTCGATCAGGTCTTCGGAAATCTGCCGCACCGTCGGCTGGTGAATGCCGAAGGGCTCCGGGCCCAGCAGCGCTTCGCCCGAGAGCTTCACCAATGCCCGCTTGAAGATGGGAACCGCCGCCTCACCCGTTGCGTTCATCGTCGAATCTCCTCGTCTTGCCGGCTTCTTCCTACAAGAAAGGCGGCTCTCGCGAACCGCCTTTCGGGTCTTTTCAAACTGGAAATTTCGTCGGCTGTGATCAGCCGCCTGCCGCCGCCGCGACTTCCGCCGCGAAATCGGTGGTTTCCTTCTCGATGCCTTCGCCGAGCGCGTAACGCACGAAGCCCTTGAGAACCACGGGTGCGCCCACGGTCTTCGCGGCCTCGTTCACGGCCTGCAGAACGGTCTTGCCGGGATCATGGATGAAGGGCTGGTCCACAAGGCAAACCTCCTTGAAGAAGGTCTTGAGGCCCGATTCCACAATCTTCTCGATCACGTTGTCCGGCTTGCCAGTAGCCTTGGCCTTCTCGCTGATCACGTTGCGCTCACGCGCAACCACCGCCGGATCGACGCTGGCGCTATCGAGCGCCACCGGGTTCGCGGCTGCGACATGCATCGCGACCTGCTTGCCGATGGTAGCGAGCGCTTCGGCATTGCCGGTCGATTCCAGCGCGACGAGCACGCCAATCTTGCCGAGGCCATCGCCCACCGCATTGTGCAGGTAGCTCGAGACAACGCCCGAGGAGACTTCCAGCACGGCCGCGCGACGCAGCGACATGTTCTCGCCGATGGTGGCGACGAGGTTGGCAATCGCCTCCTGCACGGTGCCGCCGCCGGGATAGGCTGCGCCCTTGATGGCCTCGACATCCGAGCCCGCCTTCAGCGCCACGGCAGCCGTGTTGCGCACCAGCGCCTGGAAGGCATCGTTGCGTGCCACGAAATCGGTCTCGGAATTGAGTTCCACCACCACGGCCTTCGGGCCGGCGGAGGCGATCCCCACCAAGCCTTCAGCGGCCACGCGGCCAGCCTTCTTGGCGGCCTTGGCGAGGCCCTTCTTGCGCAGAAGGTCGATCGCGGCCTCCATGTCGCCGCCCGTCTCGTTCAAGGCAGCCTTGCAATCCATCATGCCTGCGTCGGTCTTTTCGCGCAGTTCCTTCACCATGCTCGCGGTGATGTCCGCCATGTCGGTCGTCCTTGTCGAATGAGAAGCGGGAGTTGGGCTGCCCCAACTCCCGGAAAACGATGACGGCGCTATGACGCCGCCTGAGTTACGCGGCGAGCGCGCGGGCCGTATCGAGCCAGCCGTCGCGCGCGGCGCGGCCGTTGAGCTTCAGCTCGGCATCGAGCGCCGCGACATCGGCCTCCGACATGGCAGCGAGCTGCCAGAAGTGGAAGATGCCGTATTCATTGAGCTTGGTCGCGAGCTGCGGGCCCACGCCGCCGAGCTTCGAGAGGTCATCCGGCGCGCCCTGCGGCGCCGAAAGACGCTTGAAGCCCTCGCCCGAAACCGCCGCCGGCAGATCTTCCGCCGTCGGGTTCACCGAAGCGCCGACATCCACGCCGAGCGAGGACTGGCTGCGCGAGATGCCATCGATCGCCGCACGGCTCACGAGGTCGCAGTAGAACTGGATCGCGCGGCCCGCATCGTCGTTGGCCGGAACCGGGAAGGTCACGCCATCCGGATCACAATTCGTATCCACGATCGCCACGACCGGGATGTTGAGACGCTTGGCTTCGAGGATCGCCAGCGCTTCCTTGTTGGTGTCGATCACGAAGATCAGGTCGGGCGTGCCGCCCATATCCTTGATGCCGCCGAGCGCACGGGTGAGCTTTTCCTGCTCGCGCGTGAGCATCAGGCGCTCTTTCTTGGTGAGGCCAACCGCGCCGCCGGCGAGGGTCTCGTCCACCTTGCGCAGGCGCTGGATGGAGATCGAGATCGTCTTCCAGTTGGTCAGCGTGCCGCCGAGCCAGCGCGAATTCACGTAATACTGGGCCGAGGCCTTGGCGGCAGCCGCAATCGGCTCCTGCGCCTGGCGCTTCGTACCGACCATCAGAACGCGGCCGCCACGGGCCACGGTGTCCGAAATCGCTTCCAGCGCGCGATAGAGCATCGGCACGGTCTGGGCGAGATCGATGATGTGGATGTTGTTGCGCGTGCCGAAGATGAAGGGCGCCATCTTCGGGTTCCAGCGATGCGACTGGTGGCCGAAATGGGCGCCGGCTTCGAGGAGCTGACGCATCGAGAAATCAGGTGCAGGCATAGGTTATTCTCCGGTTGAGCCTCCGCAGGACGAGCCGCCAGTGGCGACACCGGTTCGTTTCAACGAGACCCTGCGTGTGGAATAGCTGGGCGGCTAACCCATCTTGGCCGCAAAAGCAAGAGCCGCCCGCGCGCATCCGGGCTTTCAGAATGGATTGACCTCCAGCACGCCACCGATTGCCGAGAGCGCGGCCACCGCCGGACCCGAGACATCATAGCGGCCCGGCAGCCGCATATGCACCTCGCCACCGTCATTCATCCGGAGACGAAGCTCGACCTGCCCCTCGCCGCCGGATTTCAGCGTGTTTCGCAAGGCGACGAGCGGTTCTACGCCATTGCGCGCGCTGACCGTGCTCTGCTCGGAGAGGATGATGCGCACGCCGCGCTGCGATTTCGCAAGTGCTGTTGCGAGATCCTCCACCTCCAGCACGCGAAGGCGCACGTCTTCGCCATCGACATTCCCGGCCATGGCGAAAAACAGCGGCTGGCCCGGCTCCAGCAGGTTACGATGCTTCGCCAGCATTTCAGAGAACAGCATCGCCTCGAACTGGCCGGAACGATCCGACAGCGAGAGGATCGCGATCTTCGAGCCGGTGCGCGTGCGGCGGATATCCATGTCGAGCAGCGTGCCGGCGAGCCGCGCATGGGTCGCGCCATTGCGCACCGCCTCCTGGAAGCGCGCGACATCCTGCACGCCCGCGCGATCCAACAGGGCAGCATATTGATCCAGCGGATGCCCCGAGAGGTAGAACCCGACCGCAAGATGCTCGCGCTTCATCCGCTCCGGCAGATTCATCGGAGGCACCTCGGGCAATTGCAGGCTTGACCCCGCATCGGCGAGCCCGAACAGCGCGCCCTGTCCCGTGACCTGCGCGTTTTCATGCGCGTTGGCCTCCGCGAGGATCAGGTCGAGCCCCGCGAAAAGCCGCGCGCGGCTCGGCTCCAGGGCATCGAAGGCGCCGGCACCGATGAGTTGTTCCAGCGTGCGCTTGTTCAAGGCCTTCGGGTCGATGCGCTTGGCAAAATCAGCCATGGAGGCAAAGGGCTTGTTGCCGCGGGCACGCAGAATTGCGCGCGCCGCTTCCACGCCAACGCCCTTCACCGCCGCCAGCGCATAGAGGATGGCACCATCCTTCACCTCGAAGGCAACGCCGGAGCGGTTCACATCCGGCGGCTCAACCTTGATGCCGAGCCGCGCAGCCTCGCGCCGGAACTCGGCGAGCTTGTCCGTGTTCGAGATTTCGAGGCTCATCGAGGATGCGAGGAACTCGGTCGCGAAATTCGCCTTCATATAGGCGGTCTGGTAGGAGACCAGCGCGTAGGCAGCCGCGTGCGATTTATTGAATCCGTAATCGGCGAATTTCGCCAGCAGGTCGAAGATCGATTCCGCATCCGCCGACCGGATACCATTGGCCACGGCGCCCTCGACGAAGCGCACGCGCTGCGCATCCATCTCCGCCTTGATCTTCTTGCCCATGGCGCGACGCAGCAGATCCGCTTCACCGAGCGAGTAATTCGCCATCACTTTGGCAATCTGCATCACCTGCTCCTGATAGACGATCACACCGAAGGTTTCGGCGAGGATCGGCTCGAGGATCGGGTGGGGATAATCGGCTTTGGCGCGGCCGTGCTTCACGTCGCAATAGACCGGGATATTCGCCATCGGGCCGGGACGATAAAGAGCCACCAGCGCGATGATGTCCTCGATCCGGTCAGGGCGCATATCAACCAGCGCGCGCCGCATGCCGCCGGATTCCACCTGGAACACGCCGACGGTTTCCCCGCGCGAGAGCATCGCATAGCTCTTGGCGTCATCGAGCGGGATCGAAAGCAGGTCAAGCGGCCGCCCCTGCTCCTCCAGGATCTTCACTGCACCTTGCAGCACGGTGAGGGTCTTGAGGCCGAGGAAGTCGAACTTTACGAGGCCAGCCGGCTCCACCCATTTCATGTTGAACTGGGTAACCGGCATATCCGATTTCGGATCACGATAGAGCGGCACGAGTTCCGAAAGCGGCCGGTCGCCGATCACGATGCCCGCCGCATGCGTCGAGGCGTGGCGGTAAAGTCCTTCCAGCTTCTGCGCGATATCGAGCATTCGGCCAATGCTCTCGCTTTCCTCCGCTGCCGCGCGCAGTTGCGGCTCCTCCGCAATGGCCTTCTCAAGCGTGATCGGGTTCGCGGGATTGTTCGGCACGAGCTTCGTCAGCCGATCGACCTCGCCGTAGCGCAGGCCGAGCACGCGACCGACATCACGCATCACCCCGCGCGCAAGCAGCGTGCCGAATGTAATGATCTGCGCGACACGATCCCCGCCATAACGGTTCACCACATACTGGATGACCTCGTCGCGACGGTCCTGACAGAAATCGATGTCAAAATCCGGCATCGACACGCGATCGGGATTCAGAAATCGCTCGAAGAAAAGACCATAACGGATTGGATCAAGATCAGTAATTGTCAGGGCATACGCCACAAGAGAGCCGGCACCCGAACCACGCCCCGGCCCCACGGGGATGCCCTGCGCCTTCGCCCACTGGATGAAGTCCGCCACGATGAGGAAGTAGCCGGGATATTTCATCCGGTCGATGACCGATAGCTCGAAAGCGAGGCGGTCCTCATAATCCTGCACGGAAAACCCCGGCGCAGGGCCATGCGCGGCGAGGCGCGCGACAAGCCCCTTCTCGGCCTGCCGGCGCAATTCCTGCGCCTCGCCATCCTCATCGGCCCCCTTCGTGAAGCGCGGCAAGATGGGCTTGCGGGTTTTCGGGCGGGTATGGCAGCGCTCGGCGATCTCGACCGTGGCCTCGAGCGCCATAGGGAGATCGGCGAAAAGCGCCTTCATCTCGGCGCGCGTGCGGAAGCGATGATCGGGCGTGAGCCGCGGGCGATCATCGACATCAACTGTCAGACCCGCCGCGATGCAGAGCAGCGCATCATGCGCTTCGAAATCCGAGGTTGAACCGAAATGCACGTTGTTCGCAGCGGCGATCGGCAGGCGCGAATCCGCTGCGAGTTGCAGCAGCGCATTCTCGGTCGAGCGGGCCTCGCGCAGGCCAAAGCGCTCCAGTTCGAGATAAAGCCGATCCGGAAAAAGCGCCTGCAGGGTAGCCAGGCGGGCGCGGGCCAGATCCATGCCCCCGAGCAGAAAACCGCGATCAAGCGGGCCAATACCACCACCGGTGAGCGCGATCACACCCGTGGTCGCGCCGTGAAACGCCGAGACCGGCAGGTGAATACCCTCCCCTGACGGCGTCTCGAGAAAGGCCTTGCTCGAAAGCGCCATGAGGTTCTGGTAGCCCTCGGCGCTGGCCGCGAGCAGCACAACGGAGCCGCGCGTTTCCGGCACGAGCGAGATGCGATGGCGAGGCGGCGGGCGATCCGCAAAATCCACTTCCAGTTCGATACCGATAATCGGCTGGATGCCGGCCTTGGTCATCTTCTCGGAGAATTCGAGCGCACCAAAGAGGTTGTTGGTGTCGGTCAGTGCCAGCGCCGGCTGCTGGTCGCCAACAGCGAGTTTCTCGAGCTTCTCGATCTTCAACGCGCCCTGAAGCAGCGAATAGGAGGAATGAACGTGCAGATGCACGAAGCCCGGACCGGACATCACTCACTCCCCTCTTCAGAAGATCAGACCAGCGGCAGGCTTCCTACCGCGCCATAGGCGACCGCGACCATAACGAAAAACCCGGCGAGCGAAGCGCATTCAATCCAGTCTTCCACAGATCTCAGCATGAGGTTTCTCCCTTCCCGGAACAAAAATGTTCTTGTTTTGTTCTATATCTTCCGACACGAGAGTCAAGCCGCATTTTTGTCCGGAAATGTGCGCCAAACGCTCAGGTCTCGACGACCCGGCCCTCCTTCAGCGTCACGCGGCGATCCATCCGGCGCGCGAGTTCGAGGTTGTGCGTAGCGATCAAAGCCGCGAGGCCCGATTGCTTCACGAGGCTCTGGAGCGTCGTGAAGACATGTTCGCCCGTGACGGGATCGAGATTGCCCGTGGGTTCATCCGCCAGCAGCAGCGACGGGGAGTTAGCCACGGCGCGGGCAATCGCCACGCGCTGCTGCTCGCCGCCGGAAAGCTCGCCGGGGCGATGATCGAGCCGGTGCCCAAGCCCGAGAAAGCCGAGCACCTCGCGAGCGCGCACGGCGGCTTCCTCCGGGCCAAGGCCAGCAATGCGCTGGGGCATCACCACATTCTCGATAGCCGAGAATTCCGGCATGAGGTGGTGGAACTGGTAGACGAAGCCGATCTCATGCCGCCGGAGGCGCGTGCGCGCTTCATCATCGAGCGCGGCCGTGGCGGTCTGCCCGATGAAAACTTCGCCGTGATCGGCATGTTCCAGCAGGCCGGCAATGTGCAGCAGGGTCGATTTGCCCGCACCGGAGGGGCCGACGAGTGCCACCATTTCGCCCGGCTGGAGCATGAAATCCGCGCCATCGAGCACGCGAATCTGGTTCTCGCCCGAACCGAAGGCGCGGCTGACATTCGCGAGCTGAAGGGCGGCGACGGTCATTGTTTATTCTCCGCGCAGCGCATCGACCGGATCAAGCGTCGCCGCTTTCCACGCCGGATAGAGGGTCGCGAGCAGCGAGAGCGTCAGCGCCATCACCACGATGGTGATGGTCTCGCCCGGCTGCACATCCGCCGGCAGGCGCGAGAGAAAATAAAGCTCTGGCGGGAAGAGCGTCTTGCCAGCAAGCCAGGAAAAGAATTGCCGCAAGCTCTCGGCATTCCACGCGATGGTAAGGCCCAGAACGAGCCCGCAAAGCGTGCCGACAACGCCGATCGCCGAGCCCGTGATGATGAAGATCTTGAGGATCGAGCCTTTTGTCGCGCCCATGGTGCGTAGAATGGCGATGCCCCGCGCCTTGTCGCGCACCAGCATGGTCATGCCCGAGATGATGTTGAGCGCGGCCACCAACACGATAAGCGTGAGGATGAGGAACATCACGTTCCGCTCCACCTCCAGCGCACCAAAAAAGGTGCGGTTGCGGAAGCGCCAGTCGGTCAGCGCGTGCGGCTGGCCCACGGCCTCGCGGATGGCCGGCAGATAATCATCCATGCGATCGGGGTTCTGGACGAAGATCTCGATCATCTGCGCCTGCCCCTCGACATCGAAATAGAGCTGCGCCTCGGCGAGCGGCATGAAGATGAAGCTCGCATCGAACTCGCTCATGCCGATCTCGAACACGGCACTCACCGTGTAGGTCTTCTGGCGTGGCGCGGAGCCGAAGGGCGTCGAGGGCCCTTTCGGGGAAATCAGCCGCACCTTGTCGCCGGCAATCACGTTCAGGAAGCCCGCGAGGCGCTTGCCGATGGCAATGCTCTCCCCGCCATCAAATCCGTCAAGGCTGCCTTCCTTGATGGCCGTGGAGACAGCCTTGAAGTTGCGCAGATCCGCCTCGCGCACGCCGCGCACCAGCGCGCCGGAGGAAGCCGTAGACGAGGTGACCAGCACCTGTCCTTCCACCAGCGGGGCAGCGAGCGTGACGCCCTTCACCTTCTTCACCCGCTCGGCGATGCCGTTATAATCGGTCAGTGCGTCGCCATAGGGCTGGATGAAGGCGTGGCCGTTCACGCCCAGGATCTTGCCCATCAACTCTTGCCGGAAGCCGTTCATCACGGACATCACGACAATCAGCGTGGCGACCCCCAGGAGGATGCCGAGGAAGGAAAACCCGGCAATGACCGAGATGAATCCATCCCGCCGCCGGGCACGAAGATAGCGCCAGGCGATAGCCCATTCAAAGCCGGAGATCAGCGCCTTGGGGTTCACGAGGCGATCCGCTCCACGGCTTCTTCCGGCGTCACGAGAACGCGCTCGCCCGTGGCGCGGCGCTTCAGCTCCACCTTGCCCTCGGCGAGGCTCTTCGGCCCCACGATCACCTGCCAGGGTAGGCCGATGAGGTCGGCGGTCGCGAATTTCGCACCGGGCCGCTCATCGGTATCGTCGATCAGCGCCGAGAAGCCGCGCGCGGAGAGCGCCGCATCGATCTCTGCGGAGACGCGATCCGTCGCGCTGTCGCCGACCTTGAGGTTCAGGATCGCCGCGTTGAAGGGCGCGATGGCATCCGGCCAGATGATGCCGGCCTCATCGTGGCTCGCTTCGATGATCGCGGGCACGAGGCGCGTCGGGCCAATGCCATAGGAGCCCATATGGACGGGCACTTCCTTGCCATCGGGGCCGGCGACATAGGCCTTCATCGGCTCGGAATATTTCGTGCCAAAATAGAAGATGTGGCCCACCTCGATGCCGCGCGCCGAGACCTGCTTCTCCGCCGGAATGGCGCCGAATGCCGATGCATCATGCATTTCCTCGGTGGCCGCATAGAGCGAGGTCCACTTCTTCACGATGCCATCGAGATCAGGAACGCTGTCGAAATCCGTATCCGCGCCCGGCACCGCGAAATCGAGATAATCCTTGTGGCAGAAGACCTGGCTCTCGCCGGTGGACGCCAGAATGATGAATTCGTGGGAGAGATCGCCACCGATCGGCCCGGTATCCGCGCGCATCGGAATGCTCTTCAGGCCCATCCGCTCGAAGGTGCGGAGATAGGCCACGAACATGCGGTTATAGGCGTGCTTCGCGCTCTCCTTGTCGAGGTCGAAGGAATAGGCATCCTTCATCAGGAATTCGCGGGAGCGCATGGTGCCGAAGCGCGGGCGCACCTCGTCGCGGAACTTCCACTGGAGGTGATAGAGGTTCAGCGGCAGGCTCTTGTAGGAGCGCACATAGCCGCGGAAAATCTCGGTGATCATCTCCTCGTTGGT
>JALOTF010000110.1 GCA_025458025.1 Beijerinckiaceae bacterium
GGCGTCGAGATCCTCGTGATCGACGAGGCCGACCGCATGCTCGATATGGGCTTCATCCCGGATATCGAGCGGATTGCCGGCCTCTGCCCCTTCACGCGGCAGACCCTGTTCTTCACGGCGACCATGCCGCCGGAAATCCAGCGCATCACCGAGAAGTTCCTCTCGAACCCGGTGAAGATCGAGGTGGCCCGCGCCTCCTCCACGGCCACCACCATCACGCAGAAACTCGTGGCCACGCATGGCCGCGACTACGAGAAGCGCGAGACCCTGCGACGCCTCGTGCGCGCGGCGCAAGAGGATGGCTCGGAGAACCCGCTCAAGAACGGCATCATCTTCTGCAACCGCAAGAGTGAGGTCGCGACCGTTTATAAGAGCCTGCAAAAGCACGGCTTTTCAGTGGGCGCGCTGCATGGCGACATGGACCAGCGCTCGCGCATGGCCGCGCTCGATGCCTTCCGCAAGAACGAACTGACCCTGCTGGTGGCGTCCGATGTCGCGGCGCGCGGGCTGGACATCCCGGATGTCAGCCACGTCTTCAATTACGATATCCCGCATCATGCCGAGGATTACGTCCACCGCATCGGCCGCACCGGTCGCGCCGGTCGCCTCGGTACGGCGCTGACACTGATTTCGCGTGGGGATGAAAAATCTCTCGCGGCGATCGAGAAGCTCATCAACCGCTCCATCCCCTGGGATGAAAGCGGCGACCTCGCCGCTCTGCCGCCCGCGCCGGAAGGCGAGGAGCGCCCGGCCCGTCGGGGCCGCGAGAGTGGCCGTGGCGGTCGCGACAAGGAGCGTTCGCGTGGGAAATCCCGCGGCGAGCGTGAGCATGTGCGCACTGCGAAGGAGCAGAAGATCATCGATGCTGCTGGTGGCGAGGCCGAGGATGGGCCCGTCGCCGAGAAGCCGCATCGCGAGCCGCGTGCTCCGCGCGAAGAGCGTGCGCCCCGGCAAGACCGCGCCCCGCGCGAGGCCCGCGCTCCCCGTGAGGATCGTCCGTCGCGCGATGATCGCGGCCCCCGTGAGGACGCCCCTCGTCCCACCATACAGGTCACCGATCGCGCTCGCCGCGATGATCGTCGCCCGCGTCGCGATCGCGATCAGGATGACGGCCCGACGCCGCAGGGTTTCGGGGATTTCCTGCCCGGCTTCATGAAGCGCTGAAGCGCACGACCTGTCATTCCCGACGCCCGCGCAGCCAAGGTTACGCTGGCTGCGAAACTGGCCAGTGGTGCGGGCGGGAATGCAGAACGTCCAGGCTACCGGCATGGGCCCTTCCGGCCACTTATCCCCGCGCGCTTGTGCGGTGCGATGCTCCCCCTGTCCGTCGGCTCGTCATGACAGCCAGACGGGCGGGATGGGCTTTCCATCCGGCGCGGGGCATCTCGCTCGAACCGGGAACGGCGATCAACCGGAAACCGGGACCACCTTTTTCGCTGGCGATGCCGGAACCTGTCCGGCGAGGCCCCGCGTTCACCCGCTCCCCTGGCGATTTCAGATCGTCCGGGGCTTTCCTGCGGGCTTTTTCGATTTCGGCGTCTTCTTCGGTTTGGGCAGGGCGGCGCGACGCGCAGCCTCCAAGGCCGCTTCGAGGCAAGCGCGCTTCAGTTGGTCATCATCGAAGGCCTCGGCGGGCACGCGGTAATAGCTCATCACCGCCTGCTCACCGGTTTTCTTCTCGTAGGTGAAAGGCGTGGCACCTTGGCTTTCGAAAAAGCCGCGCGTGGCATCATCCACTTTCAGGAAAATCTCGCCGTCGAAGGCGAGCGCGATCATCCGGCCCTCGGCAGTGATGCCATGGCCGCCAAACATCCGCTTGAGAGAAATGCGCAGGAACGGCGCGAAGAAATCCTCGAGATCCTCCGGCGCCATGCGCCGTCAGGCCTTCGCGAGCACGTCAGGATCGGCCGGCGTGATCGCTACCGATTCGCCGCAGCCGCAGGCAGAGGTCTCGTTCGGATTGCGGAACACGAAGGTGGAGGAAAAGACATCGGTCTTCACATCCATTTCCGTGCCGAGCAGGAAGAGCACCGCCTTGGGATCGACCAGGATGGTCACGCCCTTGTCCTCGATCACCTCGTCATGCGGGTTTTTCGCCTCCGCATATTCCATGGTGTAGGACATGCCGGCGCAGCCGCCATTCTTCACACCCACGCGGATACCGAGAATCGGCTTCTCGGCCTGGGCGATAGTCTCGCGCACGCGCTCGGCGGCGGCATCGGACAGGCTCATCACCTGAAAACGGCGGCGCGGGGCATTGGCCACCCCGCTGGAAACGGCACTCATCGGAACCTCCGGAACGACGGGCTCAAAAACCCGGGTCGCGTGGGTGAAGGGCCGCGCGGATGCAAGGCCCTGTTCATCCTCACTGTAAGTCCGCTTGCTAAAAAAAGCGAGTGGGGCTGTGATGTTGGCAGGCCCTCTGGTATCCGGTTTCTATGATTCTGCCCTCGCCCCTCCCCAGCCTCCGCACCCCGCGCCTCGTTCTGCGGCGCCCCCTTCCGAGCGACATTGGTGATCGCCTGGCCTTGGGCCGCGATCCGGAGATCTATCGCAATCTTGGGGCTGACCCGCGCAAGCTCGCATCGCTCACCGACGAACAGGCCAAGGCTTGGGTCGAGAATATCGCGAGCCACCCCGCGGCCTGGGTGATCGAGCATCAGGGCCGGGCCATCGGCGAGATCCTCATCGACAATTTCGTCGAGGCGGATCGACGCGCCGGGCTGATCATCGGCATTCTGGATAAAGAGGCCCTCGGCAAGGGGCTCGGCACCGAGGCAATCCGCGCCGTGGCCGAATTCTGCTTCGACGTGCTGGATCTGCACAAGCTTTCGATGCGCGTGCTCTCGTTCAACACCCGCGCCATCCGCGCCTATGAGCGCGTGGGCTTCGTGCGCGAGGGGCTGGAGCGCGAGAGCGCGCTGATCGCCGGCACGTGGTATGATGACGTGATCGTGGGCCTGCTGAAGCGCGATTTCGACGCCCTGCGCGGCCACACCAAGGGTTCGGGCGAAGTAGCTGGCGCGCAGCTCAGAAGCTGAGCCGCGCGCGAGCGAGATTCACCACATATCGAGCGCGACGCGCGCTTCATCACTCATGCGCGACTGGTCCCACGGCGGATCAAAGGTCATGTTGACCTTGCAGCCGGACACGCCGGGCACGCCGAGCACGGCCGTCTCCACCCAGCCCGGCATCTCGCCCGCAACCGGGCAACCCGGCGCGGTGAGGGTCATGTCCACGGTGATGAACCGCTCATCCGAGATATCGATCCGGTAGATCAGGCCGAGTTCATAGATATCGGCTGGAATTTCGGGATCATACACGGTCTTGAGCGCCGCGATGATATCATCGGTCAGGCGATCCAGCTCCTCCGGCGGGATGGCCCCCACCGGAGCCTCGGTCGCAGTTGCGGCCTCGCGGGAAACGTCAGCGGTGTTGTCCATCTCGCTTACTCCTCACGCGAACAGCTTGTCGGCGCGCACAAGCGCCTCGGCCAGCCGATCCACCTCCTCGCGCGTGTTATAGAGCGCGAAGCTTGCGCGACATGTAGCGGTGACCCCGAAGCGCTTCAAGAGCGGCTGGGTGCAATGCGTGCCAGCGCGCACCGCCACGCCCTGCCGGTCGATCACGGTCGCGATGTCATGCGCATGCGCCGCCTTGTGCGAAAACGAGAGAATCGCGCCCTTGTGCTTCGCCCGCCCCATGATCGAGATAGAGTTGATCGCCGAGAGACGGTCCGTGGCATAAGCGAGGAGATCATCCTCATGCGCGCGGATAGCGTCCTTGCCGATGGCATTCACGTAATCAATCGCGGCACCGAGCCCGATTGCGGGAACAATCGACGGCGTGCCCGCCTCGAAGCGATGCGGAGCCGTGCCATAGGTCACGTTGTCCTCGGAGACCTCGCGGATCATCTCGCCCCCGCCGAGGAAGGGCGGCATGGCGTTGAGCAAGGCCTCGCGCCCCCACATTACGCCGATGCCCGAAGGCCCGTAGAGCTTGTGGCCGGTGAAGATGTAGAAATCGCAGCCGAGATCCTGCACATCGACCGGCAGATGCACGGCAGCCTGTGAGCCATCGACCACTACGGGGATGCCGTGCTTCTTCGCAATCCCCACCACATCCTTGATCGGCACGATGGTGCCCAGCGCGTTGGACATATGCGTGATCGAAATCGCCTTGGTGCGCGGCGTGATCAGCTTCTCGAATTCATCGAGCAGGAAATTGCCATCCGCATCCACCGGCGCCCATTTCAGCACCGCACCGTGACGCTCGCGCCAGAAATGCCACGGCACGATGTTGGAATGGTGCTCCATGATCGAGAGGATAATCTCATCCCCCTCACCGATCCTGAGATGCCGCCCCAAGGCGGAGGCCACGAGATTAAGGCTCTCGGTCGCGTTCTTCGTGAAGATGATCTCATCCACGGAAGGCGCGTTGAGGAAGGCGCGCACCTTCTCGCGAGCGGCTTCATAGGCCTCGGTCGCGGCGTTCGCGAGGTAATGGAGCCCGCGATGCACATTCGCATATTCGGACTCATAGGCCCGCGTCATGCGGTCCAGCACCTGCCGCGGCTTCTGGGCGGAAGCCGCATTGTCGAGATAGGTCAGCGGCTTGCCATAGGGCTGAAGCGACAGCGCCGGGAAATCCGCGCGTATCCGCGCGAGGTCGAGCGTCATGAGACAGCCCTCGCCTGCATCCAGCCGCTCACGAGGCCCGCGAGCTGATCGCGCAAAGCTTCATCGCTCACCGCCTCGATCACCTCGCCCACGAAGGCTTCCACCAGCAGCGCCTCGGCCACCTTGCGGGGCAGTCCGCGCGCCTGCAGGTAGAAAAGCTGGTTCTCGTCCAGCGCGCCGCAGGTCGCGCCATGGGCGCAAACCACGTCATCCGCGAAGATCTCCAGCTCCGGCTTGTTGCTCATCCCCGCATCATCCGAAAGCAGCAGCGCGTTCGAGGCCATCTGCCCGTCGGTCTTCTGCGCATGCGGGCGCACGATGATCTTGCCCTGGAACACGCCCTGAGCGGAATCATCCACCACGGTGCGGAACAGTTCGCGGCTCTCGCCATGCGGCACGGCGTGATCCACCACGAGCGTGGAATCATGATGCTGGCTGCCCTTGAGCATGGTCGCACCGCGAATGGCCGCCTTCGCGTTCTCGCCCTGATAGGTGACGAAAACCTGATGGCGGCACACCTCGCCACCGAGCGAGACCTGCATCGTCTGCAGTTCCGCCGCCTCGGCCAAAGTTGCCGCCACGGAGGACAGCACCATCGCCTTATCCCCAGAGAGGTTCACGCGAATATGCTCCACGTTCGAACCCTTGCCGAGGCGCAGTTCCACCACCTCGTTCACCTGATAGGCGATGCCAGCGGGGCCCTGATGCGTGGCGATGAGCTGAAGCGCAGCGCCCTCGCCCACATGCACGATCACGCGTGGCAGGATGCTCGCGGGCCCGCTGACATTCTCGCTGAAAGCCAGATGCAGCTTGGCTTCAGCCCTCGCCGCCACCTTGATCGACACGCCATCGCGGGCGAAAGCGGTGTTGAGATCGACGACGATATCGCTTGCCTCGCCCATGCCAAGGCCGGGCATGACGCCATCGCGATAGGCATCGGCCAGCGGCTGAACAGTCACGCCCTCGGCGGCATCGCCACCCTGCCAGCGCCCATTGGTGAAGCCGAGGCGCGCGAAGCCCGCGAGCTTCAGCGTCTCGCCCGCCACCGCATCATTCGCCGCAGGCGCGATGGTGCGCATCAGGTTGCGCACATCAGTGTAGTGGTAGCTCTCGATGCGCTTAGACGGCAGGCCCTTGGCCTCGAACCGCGCGAAAGCCGCGGCGCGCGCCTCCGCCACGCCCGGAAGCGAGGCTTTCTCGCTCGCGAAACGCTCGATGAGCGCCGTCTCGGCCGGGGTCCGCATGATCACGACTGGGTTCGCCATTCTACCCTCACGCCGCGTTGCCGAGATATTCGGCATAACCGCGCTCTTCGAGTTCGAGCGCGATCTCCGGCCCGCCCGTGCGCACGATCTGGCCCTTGGCCATGACATGCACCGTATCCGGGCGGATATGATCGAGCAGGCGCTGGTAATGCGTGATGACGAGGAAGGCGTGGTTCGGATCGCGATGCGCGTTCACGCCCTCGGCCACGATGCGCAGGGCGTCGATGTCGAGGCCGGAATCGGTCTCATCGAGGATCGCCATCTTCGGGCCGAGCAAAGCCATCTGGAGGATTTCCATGCGCTTCTTCTCGCCGCCGGAGAAGCCGACATTCAGCGGCCGCTTCAGCATATCCGGGTTGATGCCGAGCTTGCCGGCGGCCTCGCGGACCTTCTTCATGAATTCGCCGGGGGAGAGTTCATCCTCGCCGCGCGATTTCGCCTGCGCATTGAGCGCGGCCTTGAGGAAGGTCATCGTCGCTACGCCCGGAATTTCCAGCGGATACTGGAAGGCGAGGAACAGCCCGGCATGGGCGCGCTCATGCGGCTCCATCTCGAGGATGTTCACGCCATCGAGCAGGATTTCACCCTCGGTGACCGTGTAATCCTCCTTGCCGGAGATGACATAGGAGAGGGTCGATTTGCCCGAGCCGTTCGGGCCCATGATGGCCGCGACTTCGCCCGCCTTCACCGTGAGGTTCAGGCCGTTGAGGATCTTCTTGCCGTCGATTTCGACGTGGAGGTTCTTGATTTCAAGCATGGGTTTGTTCCGTCAAAACTGGGATGCGCAGCCAAAGGCCCGCGCGGAATGGGGTTAGCCGACCGAGCCCTCAAGGCTCACGGCGATGAGCTTCTGCGCTTCCACCGCGAATTCCATCGGCAGTTGCTGGAGCACTTCCTTGACGAAGCCGTTGACGATGAGCGCCACCGCCTCTTCTTCATCCAGCCCGCGCTGCATGCAGTAGAAGAGCTGGTCTTCCGCGATCTTCGAGGTGGTCGCCTCGTGCTCGAACACGGCGGAGGCGTTCTTGCTCTCGATATAGGGGATGGTGTGCGCGCCGCATTGCTGGCCGATCAGCAGGCTGTCGCAATTCGTGAAGTTGCGTGCGCCCGTGGCCTTGCGATGCGCCGTGACCTGCCCGCGATAGGTGTTGTCGGAGCGGCCCGCCGCGATGCCCTTGGCGAGGATCTTCGAGGTCGTGTTCTTGCCCAGATGGATCATCTTGGTGCCGGAATCGACCTGCTGCATGCCGTTCGAGATCGCGATCGAGTAGAACTCGCCCGAGGAGCCCTCGCCG
>JALOTF010000111.1 GCA_025458025.1 Beijerinckiaceae bacterium
GGATTGCGGCACGGCGGTGATCACATCATCCGACAGCGAGGAGACGAAGGGGATGATCATCATCCCCATCACGAGGCCCGCAGCAAGCGCGCTCTCCGAGGCGACATCGAGGCCGAGCGCCTGCCCGGTCACGCGGATCAGCGGCGCGATGGTCAGCGCTGCGAAGAAGCCGAGCACCACGGTGGGGATGCCTGCGAGGATTTCCAGCATCGGCTTCGCGATGGCGCGGAAACGGGGCGAGGCATATTCGGCCATATAGATCGCCGCGAAAAGGCCGATGGGCCCCGCGACAAGCATCGCAATCGTCGAGATGAGCAGCGTACCTGTCAGCAGCGGGACGATGCCGAACGCGCCGGAAGAGCCGCCCTGATCGGCACGGATCGCCGTCTGTGGCGACCAATGCGTGCCGGTGAGGAATTCCATCGGCGGCACGCGCTGGAAGAAGCGGAACGTCTCGAACACCACCGAGAATACGATGCCCACGGTGGTGAGCACGGCAATGCCCGCGCAGAACATAAGCAGGATCGAGACCAGCCGCTCGAAGCGGTTGCGCGCCTTGAAATCCGGAGCGATGCGACGCAGCGCGAAGAGCAGTCCGGCGACACCTGCCGCGAGGCCCAGCGCATAGATCGCGCCCACCGCAACCTGCTTCACGCTGCGGAAAGTTTCGAGCGCGGCTGCGAGATGCGCCACATCCCCGCTGACGGGACGCCCGGCCGCGAGATCAACGATCTGCCGAAGGGCAGCACCACGCTTCAGGGCATCCGCCACCAGCGCGGGATCCAGCGCGGCAAGCGCCTGTTTCTCCGCCGCAAAGCCGGAAAGCCAAGTGCCGATCACGAAAACCGCAAACATCGGCAGTGCTACGGTCGCCCCGGCGAGGAGGCCATGATAGGTCGGCCGCGAATGAAAGGCTGCGGCGCGCGCACCCTCCAGCGCCCGGCCGCGCGCCAGCATGAAGGCGAGGCCTGCCATCAGAAGCAGCAGCGAGAAATAAATCAGGCTCACGTTCGCCTTCCCACCTGTCACATCAAGGCCGGCCACTCGAAAGCGAGGGCCGGCCGGATCGGAGCGCCTGGCGCCCGGCTTATTTGGGCAGGCCTTCGCCCGTCATCACCTTGAGGGCGGACACATTGGCCTGCGCCTCGGCGAGCCTCGCCTTCGGAACCGGCACGAGACCCTTCTTCTCGAGGTAGCCACCTTCGGCCGCCGCGCGATTGGAGACATATTCCTGCGCAAACTTGTCAAGGCCGGGCACCACGCCCACATGCGCCTTCTTCACATAAACGAACATCTCGCGCGAGGCAGGATAACGCAGCGTGGAAATCGAGTCCTCGTTGGGCTCCACGCCATCGAGCTTCACGCCCTGCACGCGCGCCACGTTTTCCTCAAGGAAGGAATAACCGAAGACACCGACCGCGGCCGGGTTGGCTTCAAGCTTCTGCACGATCACGTTGTCATTCTCGCCCGCCTCGACATAGACGCCATCCTCGCGGATGGACTTCCACGCCGCGTCGAACGCCTTGCGATCGGAGGCCTTCAGGGCCTTCAGCGCCGGGATCTGCTCGGCACCGGCTTCGAGCACGAGTTCATGCAGCGAATCGCGGGTGCCGGAGGTCGGCGGCGGGCCAAGCACCTCGATCGGGCGGTTCGGCAGGGCCGGATCGATCTGGTTCCAGGTCTTGTAGGGGTTGGGGATCAGCTTGCCATCCGGGCCCGGCACGTTCTTGGCGAGGGCCAGAAACACCTGCGCGCGGGTGAGCGTGAGCGGCGGGTTCTTCTTAGAGAAGGCCAGCGTCAGACCGTCATAGCCGACCATCAGCTCAATAATGTCCTTCACGCCGTTCTTCTGGCACAGCTCGAACTCGCCCGCCTTCATGCGGCGCGAGGCGTTGGTGCCATCCGGGAACTGCACGCCCACGCCATCGCAGAACAGCTTCATGCCGCCGCCGGTGCCGGTGGATTCCACCACCGGAGTCTTCACGCCCGCCGTCTTGCCAAGCTGCTCGGCGACAATGGTGGTGAAGGGATAGACCGTGGAGGAACCGACAATGCGGATCTGGTCACGCGCGGCGGCAAGGCCCGTCGAGGACAGGAGCGCAACGGCAAGAAGCGCCGCAGAACGGAAGGATGTCATCTGGAAATCTCCATCATCAGGACATCGGGCACCGCCGGTAGCCTCATGACCAACCCGGCGAGTTGGAGCTCTTCTAGCGATGCGCCGCGACAGAACGATGACAGCCTTAGTGCTTGATCTTAAATGGCTTTGTAGGCCGGCAGCAGAACTGTGACGGCCAATCCCCCGCCCTCTGGGCAGGCCAGCTCCATCCGGCCGCGATGGCGGGTGACGATGTGCTTGCAGATCGCGAGGCCGAGGCCGGTTCCGCCCTGCTCGCGGCTCTCGGTGGTGCTGATCCGGTAGAAGCGCTCGGTCAGGCGGGGGAGATGTTCGGGCGGTATGCCGGGGCCGGAATCGCGTACTTCGAGCGCCACATCCGGACCGCGCCGGGCAAGGCTGACCTGCACCTTTCCACCGGAGCCGCCATATTTGATGGCGTTCTCGATGAGATTCTCGGCAAGCCGCAAAAGTTCATCGCGGTCGCCGGGCACCACAAATTCGCGCCCCTCCGGCAGGTCACTCACGAGCTTCACCTGCCGCTCCGCTGCGAGCCCTCCGAGAAGATCGAAGAGGCGCGGCACGAGTGAAGCGAGGTCCACCGCTTCCGAAGGCGGAATATGCGCGCGCATCTCGATGCGCGAGAGGGAGAGCAGATCATTGATGAGTCGCGTCATGCGGCGGGCCTGCTCGGCGATGATGCCCAGAAAGCGCTCGCGCGCGACGGCATCGTTCTTCGCCGGGCCCTGCAAGGTTTCCACAAAGCCGAGCACGGAGGCGAGCGGCGTGCGCAATTCATGGCTGGCATTGGCCACGAAATCCGCGCGCATCTGTTCCACGCGACGGCTTTGGGTCGTGTCCTGAAAATGCAGCACGGCAGCGCTCACGCGCTCATTACCCGTGAGACGACGGATGGACACCTCGAAGCTCCGCTCCACAGGAACATGCTCGATGAGTTCCGCGCGTTCAGCCGCAGCACCGCGCAAAACAGGATCCAGCGCCTGTTTCAAGCCGGGATCACGCAGCGTGTTGGTCAGCGGAAAGC
This sequence comes from Beijerinckiaceae bacterium, assembly GCA_025458025.1. Taxonomy (GTDB): domain Bacteria; phylum Pseudomonadota; class Alphaproteobacteria; order Rhizobiales; family Beijerinckiaceae; genus Rhabdaerophilum. The sequence continues at coordinate 3,162 of JALOTF010000111.1, forward strand.
CTTTCCGCAAGCCGGGAAAGGCATCGAAGGCCGCGCGGTTCGCATGCTGGATGATCGCACGGCGATCGACGAGGATGGTCGGCGAGGGCAGCGCATCGAGCGCCGCGCGCAGATCCGGCGAGGCATCGGCATCGTTCGAGACGATCAGCGTGTCGCGCTGCCCACCCGCGTTATGAAAGCGCAGCCAGCCGACCACGGCAACCTGCCCGCCCAGCAGCAGGAGCAGCAGCGGATGCGCGCCGAGGACAATCGCGATCAGCAGGATCGCCAGAGCCAGCACGAAGATGATCCGCGCGGGCCAATCCTTCTCCTGCCCGCCGGGCATGGGCTATTCCTCCCGCTCGGGTGCGGGCTGGTTCGCGAGCTGGCGTTGCAGCACACCCGCGCGCAGCATGATCTCGCGGGTCCCGAGCAGGATCAGCGCGAGGATGAAGGGCAGCAGGTAATAGACGAGGCGATAGACCAGCAAAGCGCCCAGCAATTCGCCACGCGGCACGCCGGGCAACGCCAGCAGCATCGTCGCCTCGAAGACGCCAATGCCGCCCGGCGCGTGGCTCGCAATGCCGAGCACGCAGGCGAACACGTAAGCCGCGAGCATGGTGGCGAAGGGCACATGCGCATCGGGCGGCAACAGCACCCAGAGCACCGCCGCGCCCGCGCAGACATCGATGGCGCCGAGCATCATCTGCTTCAGCGTCACCGGAAAGCTCGGCAGCCGGAGGCGCCAGCCGCGCACCACGAAACGGCGGCGATTGTTCCGCACGAGGAACAGATAGAACAGGATGGCCGCAAACACCGCCACGCCGATCAGCAGGTTCATCGACACGGGCAGGCGCGTGAAGGTGCCAGCCGAGCCCGGCTGGAACATCATCACGAGGCCGAACACCACGCCCATGCCGAGCCAGAAGGTGATGCCGGCAATCAGTGTCAGGCTCGCAATCGCGCTCGCGCCGAGGCCGACGGAGGAATAGATCCAGTAGCGCACAGTTGCCGCCGTCAGCAGCGGGAAACCGAGCGTGAAGCTCACGGCATAGCTTGTGAAGGATGCGAGCGCCGCGATGCGGTAGGAAACCTTCTGGACCGTCACTTCCTTCAGCGCCACCCAATCATAGCCGGTGAGCATGAGGTAGGAGATGCCCGTGAAGAAAATCGCCAGCGTGATCTGCTCGCCGCTGGCGCGGGCAAATGCAGCCTTCACTTGCGCGCGATCGAGTTCGCCGATCACGAAATATAGCACGGCGATGGACAGGACGAACAGCGTGGCGCTCGCAAGCGTGCCAAGCAGCTTGAACAGCCGGGCGCGCTTCTGACGGGCGGCAGTATCTTCCGCCGCGTCCGGTTCCTGTCCCAGGCCTTTCAACATGCCAACTCCCGGCCGGTTTCCATCCCGGCAGGTCGGGTGGTAGCGCGTCGGTCGGGATATGGTCAATCGTTGGCGGCGCTACCAGAGGGGGCGCAATAAATCGAATAGAGTACACCGATCACCCGCCGCACGTCGTCGTTCGCGAGGCTGTAGAGGATCGACTTGCCCTCGCGGCGGGTCGAAACCAGCCCGTCGAGCCGCAAACGCGCGAGTTGCTGCGACACGGTGGGCTGGCGGAGCGAAAGCAGCTGCTCGAGTTCGGAGACCGAGCGTTCGCGCTCCGAAAGCAGGCAGAGCAGCAGCAGGCGGTTCTCGTGGCTCAGCGCCTTGAGCAATTCACTGGCCTTGCGGGCCTTGCTCATCAGCAGGTCGAGATCGGTGGCGCCGGCATCCGGGGCGGTGGGCGGATCTTTCAGAAGGGCGACCGGTTGGCTCATCGGAATTGTCCTACACTCACGCTACGGGGTTGGCGTCTGGCCCGTGCGGGCCAGAATGGCGCCGAGCAGGCCCCAGAAGCTTTCGGCGTTGCTGTAGCCTGTGATGCGCCCGATTTCACGCCCCTTGTCGATCACAACAAAGGTAGGAGAGTAGAAGACCGGCGGATCAAGTTTCCATTCGGATGCGAGTGGCTTGTCGAGGCTCACGCGGCGCAAGGGAGCCTTCACGCCCTCCCGCGTCTTCGGATAGATCGCGGCGATCTCGCGATCCCAATTTCGGCACCAGGGGCAGCCGGCGCGTTCGAACATCACGAGTTCGGCCGCTGCTGTCACCGGCGTGAGCCCGCACAGCACCAACAAGGCCAGCATAACGCCGCGCAGGGAAGCGAGGGAACGGGACATCCACATTCGCATAGAAATATGCGAATGCGTTCGCCGTCACAAGCGGTGCGATCCATCCGGCGGATTGTTGCGCAGATGGATCTGCCGGATGCGCCGCAACACGAAGGCCATCGCGAGAATGACCAGCGGCACGGAGAGCGCGGTCGCCACATCCGTGGAGATGGGCAGAAGTCCACGATCCTTCAGGCCCTTGAAGAGATAGCTCACAAGGCCGACCACGTAATAGCTGATGGCCGCGACCGAGAGGCCTTCCACGGTCTGCTGCAGGCGCAATTGCAATTGCGTGCGCTCGTTCATGGCGCCGAGCAGCGCATTGTTCTGCTTGGCGAGCTCCACATCGATGCGCGTGCGCAGCAGGCCGGAGGCGCGGGTGAGACGCGCGGCGAGGCTCGCGATATTGGCTTCCATGCGCTCGCAGGTGCGGAAAGCCGGCGCATTTCGCCGCTGAAGAAAGCTGGAAATCGCCGGGGCGGTGGCACCGGCCGGGTCGCCCATGCCTTCGAGCCGCTCGTTGAGGATCGCGGCATAGGCGCGCGTCGCGCCGAAGCGGAACGTTGTGCGGGCGATCTCGCTCTCGACCTTCGCAGTCATCATGGTGAGGCGCGCGAGAATGGCATCGCCTTCATCGAGCCGCTGGCGGTGCACGAGTTCGGCCGTGAGCTTGGCGAGCCCTTGCTCCACCTCGCGGATGACCGGGCCGATGCGCTGCGCCTCGGGCAGGCCCAGCAAAGCCATCGTGCGGTAGAACTCGACCTCGGTGATGTCGCGCGCGAGCGCCCCGAGGCGGCGATCAGTCATGCCGCGATTGATGACAACGAAGCGCACAAACCCACCCTCATCGGGCGCGAAATCCGAGGCGATCTCGGCCATGCCATCCTCGACGATGGAATGCGAGAGGATGGACTGGCGCAGACGCCCGATCGCGGCATCGCCCTCAGGGTCTTCCACGAAGGCGATGTCGATGGAAACAAGATGCGGACCGGGCTGCTCCGGCAGCGGCAGGGTGCGCATGATATCCGCCGCGGGGGACTCAAACTTCGCGTGCTCACCCGAGAGCAGAAACACGAAGGTCGTGAATTCGGTGTGCTCCTCCCAGCGGAACAGGCCCTGAGGCAGCTCATGCCGGTGGTGCTTCGCGCCTTCCGGCGCAGGCGAACGGCCATGCGAACGGGCGAAGTTATCGAGCCGCTCGCGCAACACTTCCGGCGGCTCGCTGCCACGCAGGAAGGCAAGACCAATCAACCGTGCCGGCGAAGCAAAGGGGAAGAAGGGCCGTGAATGCGCCTCAAGCAGAACAGAATCACGCGCCGGATGCGGTTCGAACGGCGGAGTGGAAGCGACCTTGGCCATTGTATCTGAGACTCAAGCGGTGGGCCCGGCCCCATGCCGGTGCCCACTTATGCCGAAATCAGAAGCAGTTGGCTACTTGTTCACCGGTGATTCCGGGTCGAAAAGCAGGGCAGTCACATCTTTCATCTGCTGCTCGGTTAGAAAGCCGTGATAGCCGAAGCGCGGCATCATCGAGCAGGGCATCACCGACATCGAGTTGTAGATCTTCGCGTAGGTGGCCTTGGCTTCCTCCGGCCTGAAGCCGCGATTCTTGCCATAGAGATGCAAGGAGGGGCCGAGCGTGCCGTAGCTCAGTTCGGCGAGGTCCATCTGGTGGCAGGCATAGCAGTTGGCACCGTTGGTCATCGGCTGGTCGGTGAAGGTGCCGCCGCGCCCGTCATTGGCGATACGTTTCCCCGCTTGCCAGTTGCCGATGACGTTGCCATCGGCCGGCAATTTCACGGTCGAGAGTTCGCGGGCACGCACCTTCTCGAACAGGTCGTTCGGCAG
>JALOTF010000112.1 GCA_025458025.1 Beijerinckiaceae bacterium
ACCTCGCGCTCTACCGCGCCAAGGCCGATGGCCGCGGCACCTTCCGCTTCTTCGAGCAGGAAATGGACCTGAAGGCGCAGGCGCGCCGCATGATGGAACTCGCCTTGCGCCTTGCGATCTCGCGCAACGAGCTCGAACTGCACTACCAGCCGCTGGTTGATGCCAATACCTCGCAGATCATGGGCGCGGAAGCCTTGCTGCGCTGGAACATGGCAGGGCAGGGCTATGTCTCCCCGGCGGAATTTGTGCCTCTCGCGGAGGATTCCGGTCTCATCGGGGATATTGGCCGCTGGGTGCTGGCAAGGGCCTGTGCGGATGCCGCGAAGTGGGAAAATGATATCCGCATTGCGGTCAATCTGTCCCCGGCGCAGCTGCGCAACCCGGATTTTGTAGAGTTCGTGCGCGATACGCTGAGGACCACGAAGCTCGAACCGCGCCGCCTCGAACTCGAGATCACCGAGGGTATGCTGCTGCATAATACTGAAGCCAATACCCGCATGCTGCTGGACCTGAAGCAGCTCGGCTTGCGCATCTCGATGGATGATTTCGGTACGGGCTATTCGTCGCTGGGCAACCTGCGTTCCTTCCCTTTCGACAAGATCAAGATCGACAAATCGTTCATCTCCGATCTGTCGAAGCGGCCGGATGCGGCGGCGATCATCCGGGCGATCCTCACGCTCGGGCGCAGCCTCGGCATGACCACCACTGCCGAAGGCGTGGAGACGCGAGACCAGCTCGCCTATCTCCGCTCGGAAGGCTGCATGGAAGTGCAGGGCTTCTACTTCGCGAAGGCCATGCACAACGACCAGTTCCGCGCGATGCTGCGCCAGCAGCTGGCCACACAGGTCGATGTCTATGGTGAGCGGGTGGGCTGACGCCGCGCGCGCCAGCCGCAAACGCAGTCGATCACAAGGTGCGGTCGATCTCGGCAAGCACGCTCAAAACGATGCCGCGCGTCATCATCTCCGCGCGGAACGGTCGGGCGCTGATGGTAACGTTCCGCGCGAGGCCGGGAATTGCATAACGCTTGAGACCTTCGGACAGGCCACGTTCCAGATGCGCCCAGGCGCGCATGCCGGGTCCGCAGAAGACGATCCCTCGTGGCTGGAAGAGATGGATCAGCGTCGCCACCCCTTGCGAAAGCACGCGCCCCCCATTCTCCAGAAGACCGGCAATCGCCCGCTCGCCACCATCCGCGCGCGCGGTCAGCGCCTGCATCTCCCGCTCGCCGGGATAAAGATGGCGGATGGGCTCCGCAAAAGCCGTGATGGCCATGGCATCGCGCAGCAACGCGTAATCCGCGAGATAGCTCTCGACGCAGCCGCGTGATCCGCAACGGCATTGCGGCCCATCAGGGTCCAGCGGAATGTGCCCAAATTCGATGCCCCCGCCGCGCCGCCCGCGCAAGGGTTCGCCATCGATATAGACGCCGAGGCCCACGCCATCGCCGATCATCACGCAGGCGGTGACGCCGGAGCGCAACTCCTTTTCGGCGATCAGGATGGCATGCGCCATGGCGCTGGCATCGTTGTCGATCACCACCATTAGGCCTGTTGCCTCCTGCAGCGCATGGGCCAGCGGCAGGTCGGCATGCGGGGTCACGGGGCTCCAGGTCACGATGCCCTGTTCGCGATCGACAAAGCCCTGGAAGGCAACGGCAATGGCGAGAACCGGCCCCGCCGGCGCATGCGCCTGCCGGAAGGCATCGATCCGCTCCGCCAGTGTCGCCACAAGCGCCTCGGGGGACAGCCGCGAGATGCCGATGGCCTCCTCGGCCAGAGCCAGCGTGCCGCCGGCAAAATCCGCGAGATGCAAGGCGATCCGATCAAGCCCCACCCAAAGCCCAATGATCAGCCCGCGCGCCGGGTTGAAGCCGATCAGCGCGCCGGGCCGGCCCGGGCCGGTCTGCGGGTCCGTGCTGTCCGTCCCGATATCCTCCAGCAGGCCTTCCTCGATCAGCTTGCTCGTGAGTCCGGAAATCGAGGATGGGCTCATGCCGAGAAGCCGCCCGATGGTCGCGCGACTCTGCGAGCCATTGCGCCGTAACGCTTCGAGAAGCCGGGCGCGCGCATCGTCGCGCTTGCCGGGCCGATTGTCGCGGGAATGAGGAGATATGTTCATAAAACGAAATATTAGGATGGCCGATCGAGGTGCGCAAGCGTCCATTTTTGTCAATTTTGGCTTTTCATCCGAGTTTATCAAAAAAAATCGATTGTTTTTGCACCTGCGAAGAAGGGCATCTGCGGTAATTTATTCGATAAAAAAATTATTCCTGTTGACTCTTGCCGGTCTTCGCGATGTTCTCGCGGCAAGCCTTCGGGAAGAGTATGGAAGAGGCCTCGCGCCCTTTCCCCGCCCGGAAGCGGATCGGGAGGATGATATGAACAAGTTCCTTGGCGCAGCCGCTCTGGCTGCCTTTGTCGCCTTTTCGCCCGCCGCCTTCGCGCAGGCCCGCGGGCCGGTGATCGGCGTGAGCTGGTCGAATTTCCAGGAAGAGCGCTGGAAGACCGATGAAGCCGCCATCAAGGCCGCCATCGAGAAAGCCGGCGGCACCTACCTCTCGGCGGATGCGCAATCCTCGCCCGCCAAGCAGCTGACCGATGTGGAAAGCCTCATCGCGCGCGGCGCCAAGGCGCTGATCGTGCTCGCGCAGGATGCAAGCGCCATCCGCCCGGCCATCGACAAGGCGGTGAACGAGGGCGTGGCCGTTGTGGGCTATGATCGCCTGATCGAGAATCCCAGGGCCTTCTATCTCACCTTCGACAACATCGAGGTCGGCCGCATGATGGCTCGCGAGATCCAGAAGGCGAAGCCGGAAGGCAACTATGTCTTCATCAAGGGCTCGGGGGCTGATCCTAATGCGGGCTTCCTGTTCCAGGGCTCGATGGAAGTGCTGAAGCCGGCTATCGACGCAGGCAAGATCAAGAATGTGGGCGAGGCCTTCACCGATGGCTGGCTGCCGGCCAATGCCCAGCGGAACATGGAGCAGTTCCTCACCCGCAACAACAACAAGGTCGATGCGGTGATCGCGGCGAATGACGGCACGGCTGGTGGTTCCATCGCCGCCTTGGCTGCGCAGGGCCTTGCGGGCTCAGTGCCGGTTTCGGGGCAGGATGCGGATCGTGCGGCGCTCAATCGCGTGGCGCTCGGCACGCAAACCATGACCGTGTGGAAGGATGCGCGCGAACTCGGCAAGGCTGCGGCGGAAATCGCTATCCAGCTCGCGGGCGGCAAGAAGCTCGAGGAAGTGACAGGTGCGGTGAAGTGGAGCCAGGCGCCCTCGAAGCCGCAGATGAGCGCCATCTTCCTCAAGCCCGTGGCTGTCACGAAGGACAACCTTAACGTCGTGATCGAGGCCGGCTGGGCTCCGAAAGCGGCCGTGTGCCAGGGCGTTCCTGCCCGCAAGGTCGCCGCCTGCAACTGAACGGATTGACCGTTCCTCTCGGAAGGCCAGCTGCGCAGGCTCGCGCAGCTGGTTCCCGGATCCCGGCCCGATGGCCGTAGCGCCGTTTCATTTCAGCATTGGCCATGCCTTCGGGAGATTGCCATGGAGCTATTGCGTAAGCTTGAGATCGATGCCCGACTGATCGGGATGCTCTCGGCTCTGGCCATCATCTGGTTCGGATTTCACATCCTCTCACAAGGCGCATTCCTCACGCCGCGCAACCTGTGGAACCTCTCGGTCCAGACCTCGGCCATCGCTGTAATGGCCTGCGGCATGGTGCTGGTCATCGTCACGCGGAACATCGACCTCTCTGTGGGCTCGGTGCTGGGCTTTGTCGGCATGGCGATCGGCGTCTTCCAGGCGCGCTGGCTGCCGGAACTCTGGGGCCTCGAAAATCCGCTGACCATGCCGGCGACGCTGGTTTTCGCGATGCTCTGCGGCGGGCTGATCGGCCTCTTCCATGGCGCGCTGATTGCCTATCTCGCGATCCCCTCGTTCATCGTCACGCTCGGCGGTTTGCTGGTCTGGCGCGGTGCCGCATGGTGGGTCACGACCGGGCAGACCGTTGCGCCGATGGATGGCCGTTTCCGCGCGATTGGCGGCGGCATTGAGGGTGCGATTGGTGCCAACGCGAGCTGGGTGATTGCCATCATCGCCATTCTCGCCATCGTGATCTCCATGCTGATGCGCCGCCGGCGCCGGGCCGAGTTTGGCTTCAGTCTTCGTCCGCTTTGGGCGGAAGCACTGGTGATCGGGCTCGCGGCGGCGAGTGTGATCGCGGTGACGCTGATCGTGAATGCCTATCCGCTGCCGCCGGGCATCGCGCGGCGTATCATCGAGGCGCAGGGGCAGGTCTGGCCGCAGGGCGGCGTTTTCATCCCGCATGGCTTCGCCGTGCCGGTGCTCATCGCGGTGCTGGTGGGTGTCGTGATGACCTTCGTCGCCAAGCGCATGCGCTTTGGGCGCTATGTCTTCTCCATCGGCGGGAACCCTGAGGCTGCTGCCCTCTCCGGCATCAAGACCAAGGCCGTGACCATGCAGGTCTTCGGCCTCATGGGCCTGCTCACGGGCCTCGCAGCCTGCATCACCACCGCGCGCCTCAATGCCGCGACGAACTCCGCCGGCACGCTCGATGAACTCTACGTCATCGCAGCCGCTGTCATTGGCGGCACGAGCCTCGCGGGCGGTGTCGGCACGATTGTCGGCGCAATGCTCGGCGCGCTCATCATGCAATCGCTGCAATCCGGCATGGTGCTGCTGGGGGTGGATACGCCCTTGCAGAACATCGTGGTGGGCATCGTGCTGGTCATGGCGATCTGGCTCGATGGCCTCTATCGCAAGCGCATCCGCTGAGGGGAGGGGAGCATGGCTGAAACCCGAACACCGCTCATCGAGATGCGCTCCATCTCCATCGCCTTCGGCGGCATCAAGGCCGTGGAGGAGGCAAGCGTCGATCTCTATCCCGGCGAGGTCGTGGGCCTGCTCGGCCATAATGGCGCGGGCAAATCGACGCTGATCAAGATCCTCTCCGGCGCCTATCGCGCGGATTCGGGCGAGATCCATGTCGATGGCCAGAAGGCCGAGATTGCCTCACCGCGCGATGCCAAGGCGCACGGCATCGAGACGATCTACCAGACGCTCGCGCTGGCCGATAACGTCGATGCCGCCGCGAACATCTTCCTCGGTCGCGAGAAGCTCACGCGCTGGGGCACGCTCGACGATGCCGCGATGGAAAGTGAAACGCGCAAGGTGATGGCGCGTCTCAACCCGCATTTTCGCCGCTTCAACGAGCCTGTCAGCGCGCTTTCGGGTGGCCAACGGCAATCCGTGGCGATCGCCCGCGCCATCCATTTCAACGCCCGCGTGCTCATCATGGATGAACCGACCGCTGCCCTCGGCCCGGCCGAGACCGCGCAGGTCGGCGAACTCGTGAAGCAGTTGAAGGCCGAAGGCATCGGCATTTTCCTTATCAGCCATGATCTGCATGATGTGTTTGAATTGGCAGACCGCATTGCCGTGATGAAGAACGGCAAGGTGGTGGGCACGGCGCGCATCGGCGATGTGACGCGCGACGAAGTGCTCGGCATGATCATTGGCGGCAAATGTCCGCCCGGCGCCATTCCCGGCCCCGGCGCGAGCCCGTGAGGATGAAATGACCCGATTTCCCGATCTCCAAGGCAAGGCCGTGCTTATCACCGGCGGTGCGAGCGGCATCGGCGAGGCTTTGGTGCGTGCGTTCCATCGCGAGGGCGCGCGGGTCGGCTTCCTTGATCTTGATCGCGCCTGCGGAGAAAAACTCGCCGCCGAACTCGGTCCCCGCGGCGCCTTCGAAAGCGTTGACCTGCGCGATCTCGAAGCCCTGCCGGGCGCTATCGACCGGCTGCGCGCGAAAACCGGGCCCTTCGGTGTGCTCGTCAACAATGCTGCCCGCGATGATCGCCACACCATCGACGAGGTCACGCCCGCCTATTGGCGCGAGCGTTTCGCGACGAATATCGACCACCAGTTCTTCGCGGCGCAGGCGGTCTACAAGGATATGGTCAGCCTCGGCGGTGGTGCCATCATCTGCATGGGCTCGACCAGCTACATGCAATCGAAGGATTCCTTCGCCGCCTACAAAACCGCGAAAAGTGCCGTGGTGGGCCTTACCCGCGCGCTGGCCCGTGAACTGGGTGAGCACAGAATCCGCGTCAATTGTCTCATTCCCGGCTGGATCATGACCGAGCGGCAGGTGGAGATGTGGCTCACGCCCGAGAGCGAGGCGGAACTCCTGCGCCAGCAATGCATCAAGCGCCGCCTGGTGCCCGAGGATATGACCGGCCCGGCGCTGTTCCTTGCCTCCGATCTCAGCGCGGCGATGACCGCGCAGACCATGATCGTCGATGGCGGCTGGGTGTGAGGCAGGATGATGAGCGCCATTCGCATTCATGATCCACGTTTGTCGCGCCTCATCATCGGCCACGCCAATCTCGAAAAGCTCTGGACCGGCGGCCGCTGGCTCGAAGGCCCGGCCTATTTCCCCGCCGGGCGCTATCTCGTTTTCTCGGATATCCCGAATGATCGTCTGCTGCGCTTTGACGAGATGAGCGGGCAAGTCTCGGTCTTCTGGCCGGGTTGCGGCTTCCACAACGGCCATACGCGCGACCAGCAGGGGCGGCTGATTTGCTGCGAGCATCTCGCGCGTGTCGTCAGCCGCATCGAACATGATGGTTCCCGCCGCGTGCTCGCGGGCCATTGGCAGGGCAAGCGCTTCAACTCACCGAATGATGTGATCGTCGCGCCCGATGGCGCCATCTGGTTTTCGGACCCGACTTACGGGATCGATAGCGATTACGAGGGCGAGAAAGCCGAAAGCGAGATCGACGCTTCCAATGTCTATCGACTTGATCCGGAATCCGGTGCCGTAGAAGCGGTGATCACCGATCGCGTCAAGCCCAATGGCCTCGGGCTTTCGCCTGATGGGCGGTTTCTCGTGGTCGCGGATACGGGCCGTTCGCATGTGCCCGACTGGCCCGTCACCCTCACGCGCTATCGCCTCGATGCCGAGGGCAGGCCGATCCAGCCCGGCGAGACATTCGCGACGCTGGACAATGGCTTCTATGACGGCTTCCGTTTCGATGCGGAGGGCAACCTCTGGACCTCTGCCGGGCACACCGTGCATTGCTACGGGCCGGATGGCACATTGGGCATCACCATCGAAATCGGCGAGATCGTGGGCAATCTCTGTTTCGGCGGGCCAAAGCTGAACCGTC
>JALOTF010000045.1 GCA_025458025.1 Beijerinckiaceae bacterium
CTGATCGTGAGCCTCGCGGGCGGCTATGACGCCATCGTCTTCCCCGCCACCGCCAACGGCAAGAACACCGCCCCGCGCGTGGCGGCCCTGCTCGATGTGCAGGTGATCTCGGGCGTAACCAAGGTGCTCGGTGCGGACACGTTCGAGCGCCCGATCTATGCCGGCAACGCCATCCAGACCGTGAAATCGAAGGACGCGAAGAAGGTCATCTCGATCATGACCGCCAGCTTCCAGGCGGCGGGCACGGGTGGCTCGGCGGCTATCGAGTCGGTGGCGGGCGCGGGCGCAACCCCGGGCTCCACATTCGTTTCGGAGGAAGTCTCGAAATCCGATCGCCCGGAGCTTGCCTCCGCGAAGATCGTGGTCTCCGGTGGCCGCGCGCTCGCCTCAGCCGAAAACTTCAAGACCTATATCGAACCGCTCGCCGACAAGCTCGGCGCGGCGGTGGGCGCGTCCCGCGCGGCGGTGGATGCGGGCTATGCCCCGAACGATTGGCAGGTGGGCCAGACCGGCAAGGTGGTGGCGCCGGCGCTCTACATCGCTTGCGGCATCTCGGGCGCGATCCAGCATCTCGCGGGCATGAAGGATTCCAAGGTGATCGTCGCGATCAACAAGGATGCCGAGGCGCCGATCTTCCAGGTCGCGGATTACGGCCTCGTGGCGGATCTCTTCACCGCCGTGCCGGAACTGACGAAGGAACTGGGCTGAGGAAAATCGCCTGCAATTTCGGCGGCGAACAACAATCGACGCATGCGAGGCACCCGCTGCGCATGCGTTTTTTCTTGAGGAAAAGGAAACTCTGTCACCGATCTCCGCGTCCACCCCTTGAGGAAGTGCGCGGGAAGTTTACACTCCTGCGCTCACGAAATTATTCGAGAAGCGGAACACGAGACCATCATGGCAGGCGGCATCAGCAAGATCGGCATCATCGGCGCGGGGCAGATGGGCAGCGGGATAGCGCATGTCGCGGCTCTCTCCGGTTACAACGTGATGCTGCATGACGTTTCGGAAGAGCGCATCCAGTCCGGCCTCGCGACCATCAACGGCAACATGGCGCGGCAAGTCTCGAAGGCCACGATCACCGAGGAGGCCCGCCAGGGCGCGCTTGCGCGAATTGCCGCCGCCAACGAAGCCGTCGACCTCGCCGATTGCGATCTCGTGATCGAGGCCGCGACCGAAAACGAGGAGGTGAAGCGCAAGATCTTCTCGGGCGTGACGCGGCACCTGAAATCCGATGCCATCGTCGCCTCGAACACGTCCTCCATTTCCATCACGCGGCTCGCGGCCTCCACCGATCGGCCGGAGCAGTTCATCGGCATCCATTTCATGAACCCCGTGCCGGTGATGCAGCTCGTGGAGCTGATCCGCGGCATCGCCACCGATGACAAGACCTATAACCGCGCGAAGGAATTCGTCTCGAGCCTCGGCAAGACCGTAACGGTGAGCGAGGATTTCCCGGCCTTCATCGTCAACCGCATCCTGCTGCCGATGATCAACGAGGCGATCTACACGCTCTATGAGGGCGTGGGCAGCGTGGAGGCCATCGACACCGCGATGCGCCTCGGCGCGAACCACCCCATGGGCCCGCTGCAGCTCGCGGATTTCATCGGGCTCGATACCTGCCTCTCCATCATGCAGGTGCTGCACGATGGCCTCGCGGATTCGAAATACCGCCCCTGCCCGCTTCTGGTGAAATATGTCGAGGCCGGCTGGCTGGGCCGCAAGACGAAGCGCGGTTTCTATGATTATCGCGGCGAGAAGCCCGTCCCGACGCGGTGAGGGCTGGCATTGAGATTTAGTCAGGAAGTTACTATTTGACGTTAACAACAGTGAATCAAATCGGTTCTGCCGATTTTTTGCTGCGAAAGGGTGATCCCGTCAATTGTGTGCATGCCGTAGTGCAAGAGCCTGCCGGGAGGATTGAATGAACGTCACACCATTCCCTACAAGATACGTCCTCAATACGTTGCTGCAGCGCGCCTTCAAGGAAGGCCAAATTTGAGGTTTGGCCGTATGGCCCAGTAGTCGGGCAAATTTATCATGATCTAAAGAAGTTTGGCAGCGGAAATATCACAGAATATCTTAAGGACGAAACGTCCGATAAAGCATTTGTTGTTTCACCAGACCACAAGCAATTACATGATGCGATAGACATCGCTTGGGAAAAATATGTCGGAAATCCAGCTGTAACACTCTCTACAATGACCCATTACGTTGGCTCACCATGGGAACAGGCCAAAGCTTTGGGTCTGAATGAAATCCCTGATGAAATGATAAGAGACTACTTTGTCCGGCAAGCTCGAAAGCACTGAATTAGTCTCCATTGAAGAAGCGCGGCGGGCAGAACCTACAGTTCGCCCGCCCGACCCGTTAGCCCTACAAGAATTGCAGAATTCCCACTCAAAGAACATGCAGGAGCTTAATCGCGGTTGGCTTGGCGCATGTATTGGATCTGGACCTGAAAAGCCTGGAAATACAGCCGTTCTTGTAATTATTCTTTGTTTTCTGTTCATCGCAGCCTCTGCATTTAAATTTGACTTATCAACTCAATTTGAAAATTTCTTCAAAATCGTTACAACCTTACTTGGTCCAATTGGATTAGCTTTAGGGTATCTGTTCGGTAGCCGAGAAAAATCTTAAACTACAAAGCCGCCATGCCCACACGCCGCAGCATCCTCGCCGCCCTGCCCGCTCTGGCTGCCGCTCCGGCTTTGGCGCAGAACCCGCGTGCGCACCATTCCGGGCAGTTCGAGCGATTGGCTCAGCCGGGGCGGATCGACACGCCCGCGCCTCCCTCCCCCGCCACGATGCCGCAGGGCGCATCTCCCGCCACCCCTTCACAACGCTGACACATCGCTCCTACACTAGGGATAGCGAGCCGCAGGGCTCGATTCGCGTGGCAGTGCGAACGCGTTGAACCGGGACACCTCGGCGAGCCTGAAAATGGCACGGAGGTTCGTCGCGTGAATGCCCAGCTTCCTGTGAGTTCAATCCGCACGCTTTCGGCGCTTCCGCCGCTCGAAACGTGCCCCGCCCTCGTGTTGAACGCCGATTACCGGCCGCTTTCCTATTATCCGCTCTCGCTCTGGTGCTGGCAGGATGCGGTGCGCGCGGTGTTCCTCGACCGGGTGAACATCGTCTCGGAATATGAGCGGGAGGTGCAGAGCCCTTCCTTCTCCATGCGCCTGCCCTCGGTGGTGTCGCTGAAAAGCTACGTGAAGCCCAGCCGCACGCCAGCCTTCACGCGGTTCAACGTGTTCCTGCGCGACAGATTCACCTGCCAGTATTGCGGGGCGAAGGAGGATTTGACCTTCGATCACGTCATCCCGCGCTCGAAGGGCGGCCTCACGACCTGGGAGAATGTCGTCACGGCCTGCTCGCCCTGCAACCTGCGCAAGGGCGACAAGCTGCCCCATCAGGTGGAGATGCTGCCCTTCCAGCGGCCTTTCGCGCCAGATGTGCAGGATCTGCACTCCAACGGCAGGCTCTTCCCGCCGAACTACCTGCACGAGAGCTGGATCGACTATCTCTACTGGGATACCGAGCTGGAGCCGTAAGTCACTTCCGGCTGGAGGCGGCACGCATGCCCAGCAGGGCCAGCGCAAGCGAGATCAGCGCGTTCCAGCCGGCGAAGCTCAGGCCGATGAAGCGCCACGGCGCGCTGGTGCAGGAAACGGCGCGTGCCGTCTCAAGGCTCTTCGCGAAATCCATCGCGCTCGCAGGGCCCAAGAAGATCCGCCCGCCGCAATCCGCCGGGCCGGCCCAGAATTTCCATTCCACGCCCGCATGATAGACGCCCAGCGCGAAGGACGCGGCGAAGGTCAACGCCACCAGCGCGCCCAGCGGGCGGCGCAGGCCAGCCCAATCCTCCCGCGCATGGGAGACGAGGCCCAGCACGATGAGCGGAATGCCGAGATAATAGGGCCAGCGCTGCCACAGGCAGAGCTTGCAGGGGATATAACCCAGCGCGAGCTCAAAGAACCACGCGGCGCAAATCGCGAAAAACGCGAGCGCCAGAGCCACAGACAGCGCGCCCTCACGACGATCATAGCCGATGCGCAGCATGCTTCACCTCAGAACAGGTATTTCACGGCCACGAAGCCGCCGATGATCGCCACGAGTGTCACCACACCGACAAGCGTGAGGTTCTTCTCCAGAAGCGTCCGGATGGGCGCGCCGAAACGGTTCAGCACCCCCGCCACGATGTAGAAGCGCCCGGCACGCGTCACAAGGCAGAGCAGCACGAACATCAGCAGATCGTAGCCCGCAAGCCCGCTGGCGATGGTCACGATCTTGAAGGGGATGGGCGTGAGCCCCTTGATGAGGATGATCCAGTGCCCATGCTCCTGATAGAGCTGGCGAAAGTTCTCCATCTTGTCGCCGTAGCCATAGAGACGGATGAGCCACGCGCCGAGCGTATCATAGAGCAACGCGCCGATGGCATAGCCCAACAGCGCGCCGAGCACAGAGGCGATGGTGCAGATCAGCGCGTAATTCCACGCCTTCTCCGGCTTCGCCATCACCATGGGCACGAGCATCACATCGGGCGGCACGGGAAAGAACGAACTCTCCGTGAACGAGACCACCGCAAGCGCCTGCGGCGCGCGCCGGGAGGCCGCGAGCGAGAGGGTCCAGTCATAAAGGCGCTTGAACATGGGCCGGGCTTAGCGGCTCAAGCCCTCCAAGTCCATCCGACCGATGTCAGGCCCCATGATCCGCACAATCGCATCCTTGACGATCGCGCTATCCTGCCCCGCGCGAAGCGGTTGACCCTGACACTTCGCCCATGATACCCGCGCAATCAGCGTTGCCCCTGTGGCGGAATTGGTAGACGCGACCGACTCAAAATCGGTTTCCGCAAGGAGTGCTGGTTCGATTCCGGCCAGGGGCACCACATCTTCCTGCAAAGATGCCCGGCTCTCTCCGCACCGATTGAAAGATCGGCATTGTTTTTCGCACGCCTGTCTTTGCCCGTGAGCCATAGCCTTCCGTCAGACAGGCGTAGGGGCTGTCGCCGACAAGAGGCACGGGAAGCTCGCAGGGAATGTTGCAAAGTGAAACCATCTTGACGGATGACCTTCCTGTGCTAGCCTAATCTTAGCGGAAGAGTTCAGCCGGTCCGCCGGTTGACGCCGAAGGAGCAACCGCCCCGGAAACTCTCAGGCCCCAGAACCGCTGACCTATTTTGAACTCTGAAAAGTGGAGCAGCTGCTCCCGCCGATGGTGTAAGCCGCTCCTGATGAACAGGGTCGGCGATGCTCTCAGGCCAATGACAGAGGGGGCTCCGCCTCGCGCTGCACGCGCGGGCAAAAGGAGCCTATCCCATGTCTGCTTCCCGTTCTGAAACCGTCGCCGTCATCGGCGCGGGGATCACTGGTATAACGACCGCCTACAACCTGATGAAGCGCGGCTGCCGCGTCACCGTGTTCGATCGCCAGCCCTATGCGGCGATGGAAACTTCCTTCGCCAATGGCGGCCAGCTCTCGGCCTCGAATGCCGAGGTCTGGAACAGCTGGGCCACGGTGCTCAAGGGCATCAAGTGGATGATGGAGCCCGGCGCGCCGCTGCTCGTGAACCCCAAGCCCTCGTGGCACAAGGTGTCGTGGATGGGCGAGTTCATCGCCTCCATCCCGAAATACGAAGAGAACACCGTCACTACCGCCCGCCTCGCCATCGAGGCGCGGGCCTATCTCAAGGCGATGGCCGAGGCCGAGGGCATCGACTTTGACTGCGAGACGCGCGGCATCCTGCATTTCTACGAGACGAAGAAGGATTTCGAGGCGGCACAGCGCGTGAGCGACCTGCTCGCGAAGGGCGGGCTGGAGCGCCGCGCCGTGACGCCCTCGGAGATCCAGTCCATCGAGCCAGCCTTGCGCGGCAATTATTATGGCGGCTTCTACACGCCCTCGGATTTCACCGGTGACATCCACAAATTCACGATCGGCCTCGCCAAGGCCTGCGAGCGCCACGGCGTTTCCCTGCGCTTTTCGACCGAGATCCTCTCGACAGCCGCGGGCGAGAACGACGTGACGCTCGTCACGCGCTCCACCGAGCCGACCCTCGATGACAGCCTCCATCCGCAGCAGGTCGAGAGCTTCGACAAGGTGATCGTGTGCGGCGGCGTGATGTCGCGATCCATTGCCAGCGGCTTCGGCGACCGGGTGAATGTCTATCCCGTGAAGGGCTATTCGATCACCGTGCACCTCAACGAGAAGGCCGATCAGGAGGCCGCGCCCTGGGTGAGCCTGCTGGATGACAAGGCGAAGATCGTCACGAGCCGCCTCGGGCAGACGCGCTTCCGCGTGGCGGGCACGGCGGAGTTCAACGGCTACAATCGCGACATCCGCGCCGCGCGAATCGCCCCGCTCATCGCGTGGTGCCGGGTGCATTTCCCCGGCATGAGCACGCGCCAGAGCGTGCCGTGGGCGGGCCTTCGCCCGATGATGCCGGACATGATGCCCCGCGTGATGCGCGGCCGGAACCCGCGCGTGTTCTACAATACCGGCCACGGCCATCTCGGCTGGACGCTCTCCGCCGCCACAGCCGATGCCGTCGGCGCGCTGGTTACCGCGCGATCCAACGCGGCGTAACCGAACAATCCGGCGTGGGGCCCCACCCCGCGCCGGGCCAGGCTTATTCCTGCGCTTCATTCGAGATCTCGACGAGGTTCCCGTCGGGATCGCGCAGATAGATCGAACGGAGAGGCCCCGTGGCCCCCGTGCGCGGGCTCGGCTCCAGCAGGAGCGGTATGCCGAGCCTCGCGAAATGCGCCATCCATGCTTCCAGCGGCTGTTGCGAAATCAGGCAGAAATCGCCCGAGCCGGGCGTGGCTATGGCCGCCTTCGGCTCGAATTCGCGGCCGCGGATGTGCAGGTTGATCTTCTGTCGCCCGAAAGCAAGGGCATGCCGCCCTTCGCCGAAGGTCACGAATTCCATGCCGAGGCCGTCGCAATAGAAGTGCCGCGTCGCTTCGATATCCGCGACGGTCAGCACGAAATGGTCGATGCGGTCGATGATCATGGCGTTCCCTTTCGTGGCATGAAGCGGCAGCCTCCCCGCAGGAAATCGCAGGTGATGATCGCCTTGTCCATGCCGCGTGACCGGCGCGCCCCCCTCCGCAGTGCAAGCCCACCCGACGATTTCACGAGGGCGAGGCCAGATTCACCGGCGCAATTTCCGGCAAACCTGTTATAGCCGCGCATCCCGGCGCCAGCACCCATCCTGCGACCTGCCGTTCCACCAGCCTGGAATGTTGACGATTGTCTGAAATCTCCTCCCCGCAGCCCATGCTGCACCCCCTGCTCGCCGAAGCCCTGCGCCGGAAGGGCTATGACACGCTGACCGCCGTTCAGGCCGCTGTCGCCGATCCGAAACTCGCGGATCGCGACATGCTCGTATCGTCGAAAACCGGCTCGGGAAAAACCGTGGCCTATGGGCTCGGCATGGCCTCGGCCCTGCTGGCAGATGCCCTGCCCGGCGAGAGCGGCGACCAACTCGTGCTGCCTCCCGCCGGCAAGCCGCTGGCGCTGATCATTGCGCCGACGCGTGAACTCGCCCTTCAGGTGCAGCGCGAATTGCGCTGGCTCTATGAGGATGCGGGCGCGATCATCACGGCTTGCGTGGGCGGCATGGACCCCCGCGCCGAGCGCCGGCACCTCGAGCGCGGCGTGCATATCGTGGTGGGAACGCCGGGACGGCTGGTCGATCACCTCACGCGCGGGGCGCTTCAGCTCGATCAGCTCGCGGTGGCGGTGCTCGATGAAGCCGACGAAATGCTCGATCTCGGCTTCCGCGAGGATCTCGAAACCCTGCTCGCGGCAACGCCCTCCACGCGGCGCACGCTGCTGTTTTCCGCCACTTTGCCCAAGGGCATCGTCGCGCTCGCCACGCGTTTCCAGCGCAATGCCGCGCGGATCGAGGTCGCGAGCGATGTGTCGGGCCATTCCGATATCGAACACCGCGCCGCGCTTGTGCGGCCCAACGCCATCGAGAAGGGCGTGGTGAACCTGCTGCGGCAGACCGAATCGCCTGCCTCCCTCGTGTTCTGCAACACGCGCGATGCGGTGCGCCGCATGCATGCCACGCTGATTGAGCGAGGCTTTTCCGCCGTCATCCTCTCGGGCGAACTCGGCCAGCACGAGCGCAACCAGGCCCTGCAAGCCCTGCGCGATGGTCGCGCGCGGGTGTGCATTGCGACCGATGTCGCGGCGCGCGGCATCGATCTTCCGCATCTCGGCCTCGTGATCCACGCGGATCTGCCGCATGATTCCGAAGTGCTTCAGCACCGCTCGGGCCGCACGGGGCGCGCGGGTCGCAAGGGCATCAGCGTCATGCTCGTGCCGCCCTCGCGGCGGGGCAAGGCCAACCGCCTCTATGCCGAGGGGGGCATCACGCCGGTCTGGGTCGCGCTGCCGAGCACCGATGACATCCGCGCGCTCGATCGCACGCGCGTGCTCTCAGATGAGACGCCCTTCGCCGATATCTCCGACGAGGATCGCGAGATGGCCGCGGCCCTGCTCGCGAACCGACCGGTGGAGGAAATCGCCGCGGCGCTGGCGCGCGTGTTCCGCTCGCGTCTGCCGGAGCCAGAGGAAATCGATCCGCTACCGCTGGAAGAGATGCGCTCGGCGGGCAAGGACCGGCCGGAGCGCCATGCTGGTGGCCCGGCGCAGTTCCGGTGGTTCGAACTCAATGTCGGGCGGCAGGATCGGGCCGAGCCGAAGGGCATCCTGCGCATGCTCACGCGCAGTGGCGGATTAGAGCGGCGCCATATCGGCGGCATCCGCATCCATGACCGGACCTGCCATGTCGAGGTCGCCATCGAAGCGGCCGACCGTTTCCAGAAGCGGACTGCCAACCCCGCAGCGGATGAGATCCGCGTTCGCCCGATCGATGAACCGGCGGCGAAACCCAAGCGCGATTTCGGCTCGAAAAATCCGCGAAAAGAGGCAAAAAAGCCGGAATTTCGCGAGGAGCGCACAACCTCAAAGCCCGAGCACGCCCACAAGCCGCACCCGAAGCACAAGGGAAAAGGCAAAGATGCGGGCAAGGACTCGCACAAAGGCAAAGGCGCGTATCAAGGCAAAGGCGGGCGCAAGGGCGATTCCCGGCCCTGATTTCGAGGTGTTACAGGGCCCTTCCGGCCCGCCAATCATCACGAGACGCGAGATTAGGGCGCCAACAGGGCGCCCCGTCCGATCAGAGCAGCGCGTCGGGGATCTTCTGTTCTGCCGACGAATTCGCGCGCCGGAACCAGATCGTCAGCATCGCTGATGTGATCACGATGAACAGCGAGTAGAGCGCCGGAACCGCCATCACTGCCTGCTGAATGTTCTGCAGAGGCCCGGTGAAGGTAAAAGCGACAATCGCAATGGCTAGCGGCCCGTTCTGGATGCCCGTTTCCAGCGCAATAGTGCGTGCATTGCGCGGATGAAGTTTCAGCATGGTCGAGAACAGGTAGCCAAACAGGAAGCCGAAGAGCCCAAGGCCAATAGCACCGAAGAACACCCAGCCCGGCGTATTAAGCAGGAACTGCCAATTGCGCGGCACCCAGGTAACCAGCAGCAGGATGATGAAGACGAGCCCCAGGGCGCTACCGATCAGTTCGACCAGCGCGCCGACATTGGCATTCCAGCGGCGGATGGCCATGCCAATCGCCACCGGCACCAGCAGCAGGATCAGCGTGATGATGATGTTCTGCGCCGGCACCACCAGCGAGATCGAGCCCGATGCGGTGAGGATCGCGACATAGGTGACGATCAGCAACGGAATGGCGACAATGCCCACGATGGTGGAATTCACGGTCATCAGCACGGATAGTGCGAGGTTGCCGCGGCTGAAATAGGTAAAAATGTTCGAGGTCGTGCCGCCGGGCATGCAGCCCATGATGAGGAAGCCAATCTTGATCGGGTCGGATACGGGCAGTGTCAACGCCAGCGTGAGACCGATCAGCGGCATGAACCCGTATTGCGAAATCAGCCCGATCAGCATGCCATAGGGCCGCTTCAGCGCGAGAACAAAATCGCGGGGGGTGAGCGAGGCCCCCATGCCCAGCATGATGACGAAGATCATCGCGGCGAGAACCGCCTGTTCGAATGCCCCGACCATATCAGCCCCCCGCCTTTTCCAGTTCGGCGCGCAATTCGCGACGCAGGATCTTGCCGACATTCGATTTGGGCAGCGATTCCCGATATTCGATGCGCTTGGGCACCTTGTAGGCAGTGAGATGCGCCTTGCAGTGCTCGCGCAATTGCTCGACGCCCGGCGCCTCGTTGTCGCGCCGCACGATGAAGGCACAGACCGCCTCACCCGCCGCGCCATCCGGAATGCCGATCACCGCCGCCTCCAGCACGCCGGGATGGGCCGCCAGCACATCCTCCACCTCGTTGGGATAGACGTTGAAGCCGGAGACCAGCACCATGTCCTTCTTGCGATCAACGATGCGATAGAAGCCATCGGAATCGACCGTCGCGATGTCACCGGTCATCAGCCAGCCATGGCGCAGGGTGGCCGCTGTTTCCTCCGGCTTGTTCCAGTATCCGGCCATCACCTGCGGCCCGCGCACCGCGAGTTCGCCCGGCTCGCCCTGCGGAACCTCGCGGCCCTCAGCATCGAGCAGGCGGATCTCGGTTCCCGGCATGGGCTGGCCGATGGTGCCGAGGCGGAATTTCTGCCGCGAATTGAAGGTGACGATCGGCGAGGCTTCCGTCAGGCCGAAGCCTTCCAGCACATCGATTCCGGTCACGGCTTTAAAGCGCTCGGCCACGGAAGCCTGGAGCGCCATGCCGCCCGCGACGGCCCCGCGCAGCGAGCGAGGCGGATCCTCCGCGAACCAGAACTCGTTCGTCAGCGCGTTGAACAGCGTGTTCACGCCGGTCATCCAGGTGATCGCATGGTTCTCGAAGGCGCGCTTCAGGTTCGAGATGGGGCGCGGATTGGGGATGAGAATGTTCTGCGCGCCCCATTTGTGGAACAGCAGCATGTTCGCGGTGAAGGCGAAGATGTGGTAGAGCGGCAGCGCCGTGAGCACGACCTCCTCGCCGGGGCGGATTTCACCCCCGAAGCAGCTTTCGGCCTGCGCGACATTCGTCACGAGATTGGCGTGGCTCAGCATCGCGCCCTTGGCGACACCCGTCGTCCCACCCGTATATTGCAGCACGGCGAGAGCATCCGGCGAGACGTTGCGGGTGTAATCGCCGGCGCGGATGCCACGGTTGGCGCGGATGGATGCGCCGCGCGCGAGGGTATCCGCGAAGAGGTGATGTGGCCGCGTGATGGGCGGCAGGGACCGATCCCAGTAGCGCTGCACCAGCCGCACGACGCCACCGACCATCCGGGGCATCTTCTCGGATACGGCAGCGATGATCACATGCTCGATGGGGTGAATCGCGCAGGCCTCGTCGAGCTTGTCGGCGAACATATCGACGATCACCAGCGCGCGAATGCCGGCATCGGCGAATTGGCGGCCCATTTCCGCACCGGTGTAGAGCGGATTGGTGTTGACCAGCACGAGGCCAGCCTTGGCAATGCCGAAAGCCGCGATGGGAAAGGCGAGACCGTTCGGCACCTGAAGCGCCACCCGGTCGCCCGTTTTCAGAGCGAGTTCCTCGCGCAGGTAAACCGCGAAATCGTCCGAAAGGACATCGATCGCCGCGAAGCTCAGCTTGCCATACATGCCATTGGGCATGACGATCGAATAGGCCGTCTTCGCGCCAAAGGTCCGCGCGGCACAGGCCGCGATATCGCCGATCAGCCGGATCGGCTGCGCATCATTCGCCGGTCCCGCTTGCGCGACCGGCCCAGCATTCGAGATGCTCAAGGCTTGTTCCCCCCGCCCGTTTTTTTTCGTTGCAGAGGAATTAGATCGCCCGCTCCAACAGACAAGGCCACAGGGCCCGGCGGGCGATCCGGGCGCCGCGCGGCTGTCTCTCAGGCCCGGGCGAGGCTGTCGCCCGCGACCTTCCGGAAGCGGCGGAAGGCATCGACGATCCACCGCCCCGAAAGCAGGAAGCGCAAGGGCGAGGAGGGCTCGAAATGCGCGGCGACCCAGCGGCCCTGCCCTTCGCCCCAATGCGGGATGGCGGCACCCTCTTTGCGCTTGCGGAAGGTGATGGTGGTGCCACCATTCATGAAACGCGGGTCGGGCTCCAGCCCCGCAACCAGGCCGGCCCAGATGAGCGCCTGCGGCGTGAAATTGTAGACATGCGCAAAATGGAAATGCTGGAAGCTGTGGCGGCGCTTGCCCAGCGCATTCGGCACGGACACGAACAGCACCCCATCCTCCGCCAGCCATTCCGCCATGCGCTTCATGGCGCTCACGGGCTCGCGGAGATGCTCCAGCACATGGTTCGCGGTGATGACATCGAAGCTGCCGGGCTGAAATTCCACCTGCTGCCACACTGTATTCTGCACGCTCACGCCATATTCGACGCGCGAGAAGGCGGCGAAGCTCTCGCCGGGCTCGATGCCCTGCACCTTATGGCCGGCCTTGGCCGCGAGCGCGAGAAATTCGCCAGAACCCGAGCCGAAATCGAGCACGCGCTTCGTGCCGGAAAACGCCGGCTCCAGCATGGCAAAGCGGGCCTCGGCATCGCGCTGGCTGCGCTTGAGGTGGAAGCGCGGCGGCTTCTTCGAGAAGGCAAACTGGTAATCGAGGCGATATTCACCCGCATAATAGGCATCAAGCTCGGCATCCGTCGGCATCGGATCGGTGCGGATCAGCCCGCATTGCTCGCAAGCCACGGTTTTCAGCGTCTTCAGGCGCCGGTCCGTCTGGCTGACCGTCAATTTGTGCTGCGAGCCGCAGAGGTTGCAGTCTGTCGCCTCGCCCCGATAAGCGTAGCGCGTGAGCGGGATCTGGTTCTGGATGGTGGCAAGAAGCTTTGGCATCGACTTGACCTCGCGCGGATGGGTGCCGAGCTATAGGGTCCGAGCCTGACGGGAACCTGATGGATGAAGCTGCTATTGATCGAGGATGTGCCGCCCCTGGCGCAACTCACCCGCGAGGCTCTTGAAACGGAAGGTTTCACCGTGGACCACGCGGAAAGCCTCGAAGCGGCACGCGCCATTCTCGCGGTCGCTCCGCCGGATGTGATCGTGCTGGATCTCGGCCTGCCCGATGGCGACGGACTCGATCTGCTGCATGGTCTGCGGAATGAGAGCAACGCCATTCCCGTGCTGGTCGTCACCGCCCGCGCGGGCCTGAATGACCGCATCGACGGGCTCGATCGCGGGGCGGATGATTACATCGTGAAGCCCGCGGCCCCGGCGGAAATCGCCGCGCGCTGCCGCGCGCTGCTGCGCCGGCCCGGCGGTTTGCTGGGGCGGCGGCTGCAACTCGGGAACCTCGTTTTTGATACCGCCTCGCGCAGTGTGACCGCCAACGGGCGGCCCGTGAACCTCGCGCGTCGCGAGATCGACGTGCTGGAGGTTCTGCTCCGCAAGCTCGGGCAATCCGTGCCGCGCCGGGTCATCGAGGATGCGATCTACACACTGGATGAGGCACCGGGTCCCAATGCGCTGGAGGCTTCCGTCTCGCGTCTCAGGCGGCAACTCGCGGAAGCAGGCGCGAATGTCGAGATCCACACCATCCGGGGCATTGGCTACCTGATCAGCGAGGCGGGTGAAACATGAGCCGCTCGCTCGTCACCACGCTCATCCGCCGGCTGCTGCTGGTGGGCGGCCTGCTCACGCTGGTGAACATCGTGTTCGTCACGGCCTATTACAGTTCCGATCCCGAGGGGTTGCGCCGCGAGAAGGTGAGCCACCAGATCGACCGCCTCGCCGAAGCGCTGAAACCGGGGCCCGATGGTCGGCTCGCTTTCATGCCATCAGATCGGCTGCTGCGAACCTTCACGCGCTACCCCGATGCCTATGCCTTCCGCATCGAGGATGCCACGGGGCGCGTGCTGGGCGAGGCCAACACTGCCCTTGTACCGGCGGAACGCTGGAGCGTTCCCAATGGTCCCGATGCGTGGTGGAGCGATGTGCCGGTCAACGGCCGCTCGGTGCTCGTGGGCTCGCGGCGCGCGGTTGCCGGCGGCGAGCCGGTGCGCATTGCCTTTGCAGCGGCGGGAGACCCTTCGAACCTGCTGCTTTTCGTCTATTTCGACGAGCTGTTCGTGCACGTCATTGTGTCGCTGCTGCCCTTCGCGATCTGCCTGATGATCGTAAACGCGGTTACCGTGCGCCAGTCCCTGCGCTCGCTGGTTCATGCGGCGGAGGCGGCGCGCAAGGCCGGGCCGAGCCATGGCATCGCCGCCCTGCCTACGCGCGGGCTGCCCTCGGAGGTGCTGGCACTCGTCGAATCCATCAACGTCGCCCTGCGCCGTCTGGGCGAAGCGCTGGAGGCGGAGCGCGCCTTCACGGCGGAAGCCGCCCATGCCTTGCGCACGCCGCTCGCCGTTCTCTCCGCGCGCATCGAAAAGCTGCCCAAGGGGGGCGAGCTCGATGCGGTGCGCACCGATATCGCCGCCTTGCGCCGGCTCGTGAACCAGCTTCTCTCCGCCGCGCAGGCTGATACGCTGGTGGTGGACCCCACCCGGCAATGCGACCTCCCGGCCGTGGCCGAAAGCGTGGTGAGCGCAATGGCGCCGCTCGCGATTCGCGAGGGGCGCGGCCTTGCTTTGGAAAGCGACACGACAACCAGCGTGAGCGGGGATGCCGATGCCATCGCTCATGCCCTGCGCAACCTGATCGAGAACGCGTTGCGCTTCTCGCCGCCCGGTGAGGAAGTGCTGGTGCGGGTATCGGCACCCGGCCAGCTCACGGTGCTCGATCGCGGACCGGGCATTCCCGATGAGCAGAAACCCCTTGTGATCAAGCGTTTCTGGCGGGCCAGCGCCTCGGATCTTGGCGGAACGGGGCTCGGGCTCGCCATTGTCCAGCGCATCGCCGAGGCCCATGGTGCGACCCTCGCGATCCGCGACCGCGCGGGCGGCGGAGCAGAATTCTCGATCGCGTTTACACCGGCATCGCTTCAGTAAGGCGGGCGGGCACTCGCCAATCCGCCTGAGTTGATCGATGGTATGAACGCGGTGAAAGCGGCAGCGCACCGGACAAGCGGTGAAACCGGGAAGTCCGGGGAAATTGGGTTGAAAGCATGAGCGACATCCTCAACCTCGCGGGCAAGTCCGCGCTCGTCACGGGCGCATCCTCCGGCCTTGGCCGACACTTCGCCGAGGTTCTCGCGCGGGCCGGAGCGAGCGTGACGCTCGGGGCGCGGCGCGAAGCCCTGCTGGAGGAAGCTGCGAGCGGCATCCGGCAAGCCGGCGGCACGGTGGAGACCGCGCGTCTCGATGTCACCGATACAGCCTCCATCGCCGAAACCTGTGGGGGCCACGCCTTCGATATCGTCATCAACAATGCGGGCGTGACCCATGACGGCAAGGCGATTTCGACCTCTGCCGAGGATTGGACCCGCGTGATCGACACCAATCTCACGGGCGTGTTCCGCGTGGCGCAGGCCACGGCCGCGCGCATGGTGGCGGAGGGGCGCGGCGGCACGATCATCAATATCGCGTCCATTCTCGGCCTGCGCGTCGCGGGCAATGTCGCGGCCTATGCCACCGCAAAGGCTGGCGTGGTGCAACTCACCCGCAGCCTCGCGCTCGAATGGGCAAGACACAAAATCCGCGTCAACGCGCTCTGCCCCGGCTATATCGAAACAGATCTCAACCGCGATTTCTTTGCTTCGCCCGCCGGGCAGGCGCTCATCGCGCGCATTCCCTACCGGCGTCTTGGCCGGCTGGGTGATCTCGATGGCCCGTTGCTGCTGCTTGCTTCCGATGCCAGCGCTTTCATGACCGGTACAGAACTCGTGGTCGATGGCGGCCACCTCGTTTCTTCGCTCTAGGACAACCCTATGGATTTCACGATTTCAACCCGCATCGAGGATTTCCGCCAGCGAATCGAGCGTTTCGTCGAGGATCACATCCTGCCGCTGGAAGCCGACCGTGCGGCCTATGACGCGCATGACAATATCCGCCCCGAGGTGCTGGAGCACCTGCGCGCCCGTGCCCGCGACGAAGGCCTGTGGTGCCTGCAACTGGCGCCGGAAACAGGCGGGCAAGGCCTCGGCAAGGTCGGCATGGCCGTGTGTTACGAGGCCATGAACCGCTCGATTTTCGGCCCCGTGGTCTTCAATTCGGCAGCCCCCGATGACGGCAACATGATGGTGCTGGAGAAAGTGGCGACCCCCGCGCAGAAAGAGCGCTGGCTGGCACCCATCGTGGCCGGAAAGGTGCGCTCCGCCTTCGCGATGACCGAACCGCATCCTGGCTCCGGCTCCGACCCGTCGATGATGCTCACCAAGGCCACGCTCAAGGGCGACCGTTACATCATCGAGGGACGCAAATGGTTCATCACCGGCGCGGAGGATGCACAGCATTTTATCCTCATGGCGCGCACTTCGGATGATGCGCGCAAGGGCCTCTCCGCCTTCCTATTCGACCGCGATACCCCGGGATGGCGCATCGAGCGGCGCATCCCCATCATGGGGCCGGAGGAACATGGCGGGCATTGCGAACTCGTGTTCGAGGGGCTGGAAATCCCGGTTTCCGCCCGCCTCATGAACGAGGGCGACGGGCTGAAGCTCACGCAGATCCGCCTTGGCCCCGCGCGCCTCACGCATTGCATGCGCTGGCTCGGCCTCTCGAAGCGCTGCGTGGAAATCGCGCGCGCCTATGCCGAGGAGCGCTACGCCTTCGGCGAACGCCTCTCCAAGCGCGAGAGCATCCAGATGATGCTCGGTGACCTCGCGATACAGATAGAGATCGGTCGCCTGCTCGTGATGAAGGCCGCGTGGGAGCTGGATCGCGGCGGCTTCGCCCGCAAGGAAGTCTCCATGGCCAAGGTGCATGTCGCCAATGTGCTACACAAGGCGGCGGATACGGCCATCCAGATCAACGGTGCGCGCGGCTATTCGAAGGATACGCCGCTCGAATGGATCTACCGCTATGCGCGGCAGGCGCGATTGGTGGATGGCGCGGATGACGTGCACAAGATGGTGCTGAACCGCAACCTCGAAGCCGAGGGCCGCGATTTCTGGCACTGGCCGGTGGCTTGAGGGCGCGCGCATGGCCCTGCCCCCGGATTTCGATGAGACACCCTTCCGTGCCTTCCTCGCCGCCCGATTAGGCCCGGCGGAGGATTACCGGCTTGAACGCATCGCGGGCGGGCAATCGAACCCCACCTATTTCGTCACGCATGGTGGGCAGCGGATGGTTTTGCGCAAGCAGCCGAACGGGCCGCTGCTGAAGGGTGCGCATGCCATCGACCGCGAGCATCGCGTGCTCGCCGCGCTTCATCCAGCGGGCGTGCCGGTGCCCCGCCCGGTTCTTTTCCATGAAACACCGGAGATAATCGGCACGCCGTTCTACCTGATGGATCGCGTGGGGGGGCGCGTGTTCCCGGATGGCGCCCTGCCCGATGCGCCGCCGAGCGAACGCCACGCGCTGTGGATGGGCCTCGCCGATGCCCTCGGACAGCTCCATCGCGTGCGACCGGAAGCGGTGGGCCTCGCGGATTACGGCCGGCCCGGCAGTTACTTCGAGCGGCAACTCGCGCGCTGGTCGAAGCAATGGCAGGAGAGCACGAGCGATCCCATCCCCGAGCTCGACCGGCTTGGCGCATGGCTCGCCGAAAACCTGCCGGCGGATGACGGCGCGGTGAGCCTGGCCCATGGCGATTTCCGCATGGGCAACGTGATCTTCCACCCGACGGAGCCGCGCGTCGTTGCGATCCTCGATTGGGAACTCTCCACCCTAGGGCATCCGCTGGCGGATGTCGGCTTCTGCGCCATGGCCTGGCACACCACGCCGGATGAATATGGCGGCATTCTCGGGCTGGATCTCGCCGCGCAAGGCCTGCCCACGGAGGCGGAATTCCTGGCGCGCTACGCCAAGGCCAACCCCTCGGTTGCGGCACCCACGGCCTTCCACAAGGCTTTCGCCCTGTTCCGGTTCGCAGTGATCTTCGTGGGCATCGCGGATCGCGCGAAGCAGGGCACCGCCTCGGGCGCGGATGCGGCGAAGATCGGCCCGCTCGCGCGCCGCTTCGCCATCCGCGGGCTGGAGGTCATCGCGGGGCAGCACACCATGTGAGCTGCCTCACACGGCGATGAAGGCCGCTTCCATCTCCTTGCGCAGGCGATAGGCCGCGCTGGTCGTGTCCATCTCCACATCGTCATAGGTCACGGGCTGGCCATCCTTCACGGGGCGGATGAGCTTCACCTTATGGGCAAGCCCCAGCGGCAGATAGCGGTTCGCCACGGAAATCGCGGCCGGGCGAAGGCCACCGGAGACGGTGTAACCGCCCTCCCCGTCGAGCATCTCGCCGGCCTGAAGGTCGCGCTTGGCGATGGCCGGCACATCACCCCGGAAGCTTGTGGCGACGCCCGTCGGCTCACCGCGCAAGCCCACCGCCGCCACCGAGACCGGCAGTTCCAGCCCGATAAGGTGCCAGCGCTTGTAGAGCGCGGAATAGCGGCCGGTCTCATCGGTGATGACCTTGTATTCCTCGAAGCAGTTGCGCACGTAATCCGTATCGCCCCGGAAACACACCCACACGCCCATGCGCACATCATAGGGGATGGGCGTGCCATCGAGCTTCAGGGACGAGAGAACCTCCACCATGCCCTCCCGCTCCAGCGCGCCGCCGATGTCTCGCGGGCGCATCAGCGCAGGGATGTCATCCGCCGATCCCGGCGGATAGGCGAGGCCCGCGGTCGGCACATCCAGCCCGGTGGCATTGGCGATCGCCGCGCATTCAATGGCCGGCTTCGAGCCATCAAGGAAGGCGTTGAACATCTTGGGGTTCAGCCGTCCCCGCTCGGCCTGCTCGCGGGTCAGGCCCCAATGGTCCCACACGGTATCGGGTGTGGATTGGCGATAACCCGGCAGCCATTTGTGCCCGCGACCCGCCGCAACGACCGTGAAGCCGCAGGTTCTTGCCCAATCCACGAGATCGCAGGTCAGTGCCGGCTGGTCGCCATAGGCCATGGAATAGATGACGCCCGCTTCCGCCGCCTTTTTCGCAAGGGCGGGGCCACAGAAGGCATCGGCCTCCACCGTCACGTTGATGACGTTCTTGCCCTCGCGGAAAGCCATGAGGCAGTGCTCGACCGAGGCGACCGGATTGCCCGTGCATTCCACGATGATCTCGATCGCGGGATGCGAAACAAGCGCTGCGGCATTGTCACCGACGAAGGTCTTTCCGGAGCGCGCGGCATCATCGAGGCTCGGCGCATCGAAGCGCTCCGGCAGCCAGCCCACGAAGCTCATATTCGCGCGCGCGCCGGCGGGGTTGAGATCCACCACGCCCACGAGATGAATGCCCGGCAGCTTCAGCAACTGCGCGAGGAACATCGAGCCGAATTTGCCCGCCCCGATCATGCCGATGCGAATGGGCTTTCCGGCTTCCGCGCGCTGGGTCAGCTTGGCGAAGAGATTCATGGCGTGGCTTTCCTGTGTCGAACCGAGAGAGATCAGCAGCCGCAATCTTCAACCCTCTGCCCCGGATGCGCCACCCCTTTTTCGCGCTGCGTGACCGGGCTGATCCTCACCGCCCGAGCACGCCGAGCCGTCGGAAGCCTTCCACAGCAGCGTGATCCGGCCCCGTTTCGGCGGAAAGCCCGAGGCCTTCCATCGCGAAGCGATAGCGCGCGAGGAGCGCCGCCTCGCCCACAAGCAGCAGCCTCTGCCCGGCCTGCGTGGCACTGGCGAGCCCCGCGCGGATCTCATGCCCGATGAGAATGCCGGAGAGCCGCTCGGCAATCTCATCCGGGCCGAATTCGCCCAGCAAGGCACCGGCGCGCGCCGTGAAGACATCATTCAACAGCCCACGCGCGCCACCGGCAAAACCCAACGCCACGCCCGCGCGGAAAGCGGCCGCGTTTTCCGCCACCGGCCCCGGCGGAATGAGCCGCCCGATAATCGAATGCTGGCGCAGAAGCGCGAACAGCTCGCCCGTGAGGAAGGTGGAAAAGCCGGTGATCGCTCCGCCCGTCACCTGCACCCATTTCGAATGCGTGCCGGGCAACACCACGAGGGCATTGTCGCCCGCAGGCACCGAGCCAAAAACCTGGATTTCCTCGCCGCGCATCACATCGGGCTGCGGCGAACGATTGCAGATGCCCGGCAGGAAGAGCAAACGCGCGCCCCCACTTGCGCGTCGTTCCAGCGCGGCGGCAGCCAGCCCTTCGATGCTCGCAGGCGGATCGAGATAGGGCGTTTCCACCCAGCCATTGCGGCTGGTGATCATCCCGGAGAGCAGGATTTCGGTGTCAGCATCGATCCATGGGCCAATCTCGCGCAGCAGCGTCGCCTCGAAGGCCCCATCCTTCACGGTGAGGATGCCCGCTTCCGCCTGATGGCGCTCGGCAATCTCGCCAGCGGGACCGAAGCGGTATGCCCGGAAATTGCTGCTGCCCCAATCCACCACGATGCGCTTCGCCACGGCACTCTTCCCCTCGCCTGCCTCACCGGCTTGACGAATAACGGATTTGCGCCGTATGGTCCATATCAAGATACATAGGTTCATAATATGAACCAAATCCAACGAACAGGGGGAGGTTCGGATGGAGCATGCGATCATCCGGGGTGTCTGGCCCGTGCTCTGCACGCCCTTCACCCGCGACGGCGCAATTGACCGGGCCGCGATGCGCCGCATCGTGCGCTTCGCCTCAGCGGCGGATGTCGATGGCGTGGTTTTTCCCGGCTTCGCGAGCGAGGTGGATGACCTCACCCCTGCCGAGCGCGTGGAATTGCTGGGCATTGTGATCGACGAATTGGGCGGCACCACGCCGATCCTCGCCGGCGCCAGCGCACCCAGCCTCGCGGAGGTGATCGCGCGGGTCGAGGAAGTGCAGCGCCTCGGCATTCATCAGGTGATGATCCAGGCGCCGAAGGCCATCGGCACGGATGCAGCGGCGGTGACAGCCTTCTACGCCGCGATTGCCGAGGCTTGCCCGGGCATCGAGATCATCCTGCAGAACGCGCCCGCCCCGCGCGGATCGGATCTCTCGCCGGCGGCTGTGCTCGCGGTGGCGAATGCCGTGCCGGCCATCCGCTACGTGAAGGAGGAGACGATCCCCTCGGGCGGGCCGATCTCCGCCATTCTCGCGGGCGCACCAGCGCATCTCGCGGGCGTGATGGGCGGCGGCGGCGCGCGCTTCGTGATCGACGAATTCCTCCGCGGCGCGTGTGGCGCAATGCCGGCGGTGGAATTCGCGGATATCCATGCCAGGATGTGGCGCGCGCTGGAGAATGGCGCGGAAAGCGAGGCACGCGATCTCTACGAGCGCACACTGCCCCTGCTGATGATCCAGAGCCATGCGCGCATGCGGCTGACAAAACGCGTGCTGATGCAGCGCGGCATTCTCGACAATGATGGCGTGCGCGCGAAAATCCCGGCCTTTGACACCCGCGATCTCGCGGAAATCGAGGCGCTGATGGCGCGCATCGCCGACCTCTTTACGGTTGCACCGCTCGCGAGGGCTGCGGAATGAGTGATCGGGTCGCCCGCGTCGAAGCCTTCATGCTCACCGTGCCGCGTGAGACGCCCTATCTCGGCACCTTGCGGCCGGGCGAGGAGGTGAACGAGCGCGGCTATTTCGTGCGGCGCGGCAACAAGGCGGTTTATCCGAATTTCGATCGCAACGTGCTCGTCCGCATCACCACGAAACAGGGCGTGATCGGCTGGGGCGAGACCTATGGCATCGTCGCCCCGCGCGCGACGATGGAGATCATCACCGATCTGCTCGCGGCTTTCGTGGTGGGGCGCGATCCGTTCGACGTCAGCGCCATCCATGACGATCTGTACAACCTGATGCGCGTGCGCGGTTACACGGGCGGCTATTATCTCGATGCGCTCGCCGCGATTGATATTGCTTTGTGGGATATCGCGGGGCAGATCGCGGGCCTGCCGCTCTGCAAATTGCTCGGCGGCCAGAGGCTCGAACGCATCCCCGCTTACGTCTCCGGTCTGCCGAAGCCTACGCGGAAGGAGCGCGCGGCGCTCGCCGTGGAATGGCAGGAAAAGGGCTTCGACAGCTTCAAATTCGCATCCCCCGTGGCGGATGACGGCGTGGTCGCGGAAATCGCGACCTTGCGCGAGGCGCTCGGCCCCAAGGCGCGCATCTCCTGTGACATGCACTGGGCGCACAAGGCGGGCGAGGCGCGGATGATAATCCGCGCGATGGAAGCTCACGGCCTTTGGTTCGCCGAAGCACCGGTCGCACCGGAGGATATCGCGGGCCTCGCGGAAGTGGCGCAGGGCGTTTCCTGCCCGGTCGCGGCGGGCGAGGAATGGCGCACGGCGCATGATGCCGAGGCGCGGCTCTCGCGCCGGGCCTGCGCGATCATCCAGCCGGAAATGGGCCACAAGGGCGTGACCGAGTTCATGCGCATCGCGACTCTGGCGCAGGTGCACCATGCCGAGATCATCCCGCACGCGACCATCGGCTTCGGGATTTTCCTCACGGCGAGCCTGCATGCCAGCGCCGCCGCCGCGAATGTGAGCTGCCACGAATTCCAGCATTCCATCGTGGAGCAGAACCGCCGCTATCTCGATGGCGAGATCCATTGCGAGGCGGGAGAATACCTGTTGCCGCCGGGGCCTGGCCTCGGGGTCCGCCCCTCGGCGGAAGCGTTACGCATGCTGGAACAATGACGGGCAAAGCCCCGCAATTCGGGAGGAAGACATGAGGAACAGCTTGAAATCATGGGTTCTCGGTGGCGTGGCGGCGCTTGCGCTCTCCACGGTGGCGCTGCCGGCCCTCGCACAGACGAAGACGCTGAAATTCGTCTCCTGGCAGAAGGACGAGCGCGGCGTGGGCGATTGGTGGGCCTCGGTCATCAAGGAGTTCGAGACCAAAAATCCCGGCGTGAAGGTGGAATGGACCAAGGTGGAGCGCGGTGCCTATGCCGACACGATGACCACGCTTTTCGCGGGCGGAAAGCCGCCGGAAATCGTGCATCTCGCCTCGTTCGAGTTCCAGAAATTCGCCGATCAGGGCTGGCTGGAGGACCTCTCCCCCTACATCAAATCATCGGGGCTGAATCTTGATGGCTGGGCCGGGCAATCCTCCTGCCAGTGGAAGGGCAAGCCGGTCTGCATCATGATGCTCTATTTCGGCAACATCTTCGCCTACAACGAGGAGATGCTGAAGAAGGAGGGCATCGCGCCGCCCACCAACTGGGCCGAATACGTCGCGGCCGCGCGCAAGCTCACCAAGGACACCAACGGCGACGGCATTCCCGACCAGTTCGGCACCGGCCATGAAACCAAGGGCGGCGGCGGGCAATATCTCTCCGAGCTGATGAATTACACGCTCGATGCGGGTGGTCGCTGGACCGACAACAACGGCAAGGTGACCATCAACACCCCGCAGATGATCGAGGGCCTCGCACGCTGGAAGGAGGTTGTGAAGAACAGCCTCACCCCGCGTGATCTCACAGCCGGCGAAACCCGCCAGATGTTCGCGGATGGCCGCATCGCCATGAAGCTCGACGGGCCATGGCTCTACCCGATCATCCTGCGCGGCAAGGCGAAGGACCAGATCAAGATCGCGGCCCCGCCCTTCAATCCGCCGCTTGGAGGTTCCTCGAACATCCTCGGCATGGCCTCGGAAATCCCGGCGGATACGAAGAAGCTCGTCTGGGATTTCATCGCGATCGCCACGTCGGACAAGTTCCAGACCGATTACGCGACGCTTGCAGCTTCCACGCCGCCCTCCCCGCGCGCGAAAACCGATGGCGCGAAAGCGGCAACCCCGCATTTCGACCTGCTCGTGCAGACCGCGCAGGCGGCCTCGAAGGCGGGCGTGGATCGCATCCCCAAGGGGTTGGAGATCCAGTATAACGAGTTCGCCAAGATGATCATGGAAGAAAGCCAGCGCATGATCATCCAGGACCTCGATCCCAAGGCCGTGGCTGCGACCATGCAGGCCAAGGCCGAAGCGATCCAGAAGCAGTAAAGTGATGGCCGGCGGACGCTTCAGCCTGGATCTCGCACGGCCGAGCCGCCAGCATTGGCTCGGCTACATCCTGCTTGCGCCCGCCGTGCTGCTGATCGCGGCGATCATCATCTATCCGCTCTTCGTCTCGGTGGATCTCTCGTTCCAGAATGTGGGAATCGCGCGGCTCGACCAGCCGCGCCGCCCCTTCACAACCGCGAATTACGAGCGGCTCTTCACGTCGCCGGATTTCTGGAATGCCTGCTGGGTGACGCTGAAGCTGATCGTGATCGTCACAAGTGCCTGCTGCCTGCTCGGCCTCGGCACGGCCTTGCTCGTGAATAACCGCTTCAAGGGCCGCTCCCTGGCGCGGCTCTTCGTGGCGATGCCCTGGGCGGTGCCCGAGGTGATCGCGGTGGTGATCTTCGCCTGGATTTTCGACAGCTCTTTCGGCCTGATGAACTGGATTTTCCTGTCGCTCGGCTTCATCGACAAGACGATCAACTGGTTCTCCGATCCCACCGCCGCCTTCGCCGTGGTGGCGACCACCATGGTGTGGAAGGGCTACCCCTTCGTCTCCATCATGTGCCTCGCAGGCTTGCAGTCGATCCCCGATGATTACTACGCCGCCGCGCGCGTGGATGGTGCGAATGCCTGGCAAAGGCTCATTCACATCACGCTGCCGAATCTCCGGCCGGTTCTGGGCGTGACAACCATTCTCGTGATGCTCTGGATCTTCCGCGATTTCTCGATCATCTACGTGCTCACCGGCGGCGGGCCGCTGAAGGCCACGCAGACCCTCTCCATCATGACCTATGAACAGGCCTTCGGCTTCTTCCGCATGGGCTATGCCTCGGCGATCGGTGTCGTCACGCTCATCATCTGCGTCATCGCCGCGAAGCTCATGATGAGCCGCGCGCCCGAGAACCTGTGAGGGAGCCATGCGCCAGAGTCCCCTCGCCCGCCTGTTTATCTATGCCAGCGTGATCCTCACCTGCGCGGTCCTGCTTTTCCCCATCTACTGGCTTGTGGTGACCGCACTCTCGCAGCCTGACCAGTTGCGGCAATTGCCGCCGAAATTCTGGCCGGATGAGCCGCGCTGGAGCGTGTTCGGCAAAATCCTGGAGGAGCGCCCCATCCTGCTCTGGCTGGGCAATTCTGCACTTGCGGCGCTAGGCGCGGTGACGATTTCGATGGTGGTCTCGGTGCTCGCAGGCTATTCGCTCTCGCGCTTCCGCGTGCGCGGCGGGCAGAGCCTCGGGCTCTTCATCCTCACCGCGAAGATGCTGCCTGCGACCCTGCTGGTGATCCCGCTTTTCGGCATCTTCCGGATGACCGGGCTCATCGGCTCGCTCTGGTCGATCATTCTCGCGCATGCGACGCTGATCATCCCGTTCACGACCTGGATGCTCAAGGGCTATTTCGACACGATTCCGCGCGAGCTGGAACAGGCCGCGATGGTCGATGGCTGCTCGCCATGGGGCGCTTTGGTGCGGGTGATCCTGCCGGTTTCCGCACCGGGCCTCGCGGCGACCGCGCTCTATGGCTTCGTGCTGAGCTGGTCGGATTACGCCTATGCGCGCACCTTCCTCACCAATGCGCAGGGTAACTGGACTGCCAATCTCGGCATCACCACGATGAAGGGCGAGTATATCTCGAATTGGGCGGATATCTCCGCCGCAGCCATTCTCGTCGCCCTGCCGATCCTCGCGATCTACCTGTTTTTGGAACGTTATCTCGTCGGCGGCCTCACCGCGGGCTCGGAAAAGTGATGGCGGAAACGGATTTTCATGGCTGAGATTGTCATCGACCGCGTGCGGAAGAGCTACGGCCCGCTGACCGTGCTGAAGGACTTCTCGCTTCAGGTCGCGGATGGCGAATTCGTGGTGCTCGTCGGCCCCTCGGGTTGCGGCAAATCCACGATGCTGAAGATCCTCGCGGGACTTGAGGAAGCCACAAGCGGCACCATCCGCATCGGCAGTCGCGAGGTGACAGACCTTGCGCCGGGTGATCGCGACATCGCCATGGTCTTCCAGAATTACGCGCTCTACCCGCATCTCACGGTCGCCGCGAATATGGGCTTCGGCCTGAAGATGCGCGGCACGCCACGCGTGCAGGAGGCCGCGCGCATCCTGGATGTCGAGCACCTGCTGGAGCGTCGCCCGCGCCAGCTCTCCGGCGGGCAGCGCCAGCGCGTGGCGCTCGGGCGTGCCATCGTGCGCGAGCCGCAGGCCTTCCTGATGGATGAGCCGCTTTCGAACCTCGATGCGAAGCTGCGCGTGCATATGCGCGCGGAAATCGGCGCTTTG
>JALOTF010000046.1 GCA_025458025.1 Beijerinckiaceae bacterium
CCTGTGCCGGGCAAGGTCGGGCCGGATGGCCGACCGCTGGCGCCCGCCGCGCGTCCGCAAGGCCTCACGCCGCCCAATCCGCCGGTGGTCACTCCGCCGCGTCCGCCGGGAATGCGGGATCCCGCAGCGAATCCGCCTTCCGCGCGTCGCCCGGTTGGTGATCCCACCTTGCCCCAGCCGCAATTCCGTCCGCCGCCGCCGCAGGGTCGCCCTATGCCGCAAGTACAGGGCGGCCGCGTGACGGCTCCGCCGATGATGAACCCTATCGGCCCGCAAGTGCGCCCGCCGCGCCCGGATGCGCGCCCAGCCCCGCCGATGATGCGCTCGCCTCAGATGAACGCGCCGCAGCCGATGCGACAGGCGCCGCCCATCGCGCGGCCCATGCCACCGGCACCGCCTGTGGTGCGGCAGACCGCTCCGCCGCCGATGGCGCGACCCACTCCACCACCCATGGCGCGGCCTGCGGCACCGGCACCAGGTCGTCCTGGCTGCAACGAAAAGCAGCGCGCCATGGGGCAGTGCTGAGCCATGCGTCCAAGCTAAAAACAAAAGGCCGGGGAGACCCGGCCTTTTCCATGCATTCCGCGCTTGGCATTCCGCCTGTATGCAGCGAGAGGCGATCAGCGCTCCAGCCGTGCGATGAGGCTCGACGTATCCCAGCGCTTGCCACCCATCTTCTGCACTTCGGAATAGAACTGGTCCACCAGAGCCGTCACCGGCAGGTTCGCACCGTTCTTGCGCGCTTCATCCAGCACGATGCCGAGATCCTTGCGCATCCAGTCCACCGCGAAGCCGAAATCGAACTTGCCGGCATTCATGGTCTTGCCGCGATTCTCCATCTGCCAGGAGCCGGCGGCCCCCTTGGAGATCACCTCCAGCACCGCCTCGATATCGAGGCCGGCGCGCTTGCCGAAATGGATCGCCTCCGACAGGCCCTGCACGAGGCCGGCAATGCAGATCTGGTTCATCATCTTGGTAAGCTGGCCCGCGCCCGAAGGCCCAAGCAGGCGGCAGGCCCGCGCGAAGCTCATGATCACCGGCTCGGCCTTGGCATAGGGCTCGGCATCGCCGCCGCACATCACGGTGAGAACGCCGTTCTCGGCACCGGCCTGACCGCCTGAGACGGGCGCATCAATGAAGGCGAAGCCCTTTTTCAACGCCGCGACATGCAGTTCCCGCGCGACTTCCGCACTGGCCGTGGTGTTGTCGACGAAAATCGCGCCAGCCTTCGCGCCATGGAAGGCACCATCCGGCCCGGTCATCACGGCGCGGAGGTCGTCATCATTGCCGACGCAGGCGAAGATGAAATCCTGCCCTTCGGCGGCTTCCTTTGGCGTGCGCGCGGCCTTGCCGCCATGCTGCGCGGCCCACGCCTCCGCCTTGGCGAAGGTGCGGTTATAGACCGTCACCTCGTGACCGCCCTTGTTCTTGAGATGCCCGGCCATGGGATAGCCCATCACGCCGAGCCCGAGGAATGCGACCTTCGCCATCGTTCTCTTCCCTGTTCTTGTTGTTCG
Source organism: Beijerinckiaceae bacterium (assembly GCA_025458025.1). Lineage (GTDB taxonomy): Bacteria > Pseudomonadota > Alphaproteobacteria > Rhizobiales > Beijerinckiaceae > Rhabdaerophilum. The sequence goes on from JALOTF010000046.1 coordinate 1,518, forward strand.
TGCCGGCGGTCAGCGCATCGCGAGATGCCGCGTCAGCCGCGTTTCCATGAGGCCCCAGACCCGCCGGATGATCTCCACGAGCGCGAGATAGATCAGCGCCGCCCAGAGGTAAATGGAGAGATCGAAACTTCGCGCGAAGGCGAGGCGCGTGGCACCCATCAGATCAAACAGCGTCACCAGCGAGGCGATCGCGCTCACCTTGATCATAGTGATGAGCTCATTGCCGAGCGGGCGCAGGCCGATCAGCAACGCCTGCGGCATCTCGATTTTGAGGAAGATCGCCGTTGGGCGCATGCCGAGCGCGCGCCCCGCCTCCATCTGGCCCTTCGGCAGGGCCTGCAAAGAGCCACGGATGATTTCCGCCTGATAGGCCGCCGTATTCACCGTGAAGGCGAGGAGGCAGCAATAGAACGGCTCGCGGAAAAACCACCACAGGCCCAGATCCTGCCAGAACACCCGGAACGTGCCGAGCCCGTAATAGATGAGAAAGAGCTGGCAGAGCAGCGGCGTGCCGCGAAAGAACGTGGTGTAGCCGGCAATCGCATAGCGCACCGGCTTCGGGCCCCTGAGGCGCAGCAGGCCCAGCCCGATGGCCAGCACAAAGCCGAGAGTGGACGAGATGCCCACGAGCTTCAGTGTCAGCACCAGGCCATCGGCCATGCGACAGCCATAGCGCTCGAGAACCTCGTGGCCGATGTAGAAACCGGGAGCCTCGCACCATCTCATCGCGCGAAACCCCGGTTGGCGCGCATTTCCATGCGACCGATTCCCCAGGCCGAGAGGATGGAGAAGAAGAGGTAGATGAGAAGTGCGGCGGAGAAGAACAGGAAGGGCTCTTTCGTTGCCACATTCGCGCGGGTCGCGATGAACATCACATCCTGCAGCGTGATGACCGAGACCAGCGAGGTCTCCTTCAGCAGCACCATCCAGTTGTTGCCAAGGCCGGGCAGGGCCACGCGGAAGAGCTGCGGGAGCACCACGAGACGGAAGGCCTGCCCGCGCGTGAGGCCGAGCGCCGCCGCACCCTCGCGCTGGCCCTTGGAGATGGAGTTGAGCGCGCCCACCCACACTTCCGACGAAAAGGCCGCCAGCACGAGGCCCAGAGCCATCATGCCCGCGAGGAAGGGCGAGATCGACAGCGAGCCGGAAAAGCCGAGCCCGCTCCAGAGCCGCTGCAGCAGGATCTGCCCGCCGAAATAGATGATGTAGAGCGTGAGCAGTTCCGGCACGCCCCGGAACACAGTGGTGTAGAGCGTCGCGAGCCCCGAAATGATTTTCGATTGCGAGCGACTCGCCAAAGCCACCAGCAGCCCGAGCGCCAGCCCGAAGGGCAGGGTGGCGAGCGCGATGGAAATGGTGACGAGCGCGCCCTGCAACAGTTCATCGCCCCAGCCGGTATCGCCGAAGGAGAGCAGGGAGAGGTATTTTTCCATGCGGGGGGAGGCCTCGCGGGCAGGCCGTCACAAGGGAAGGCGGGGCCGGTTCAGCCCCGCCTCATGGGTTCAGGCAAAAACCGGCCTTACTGGATTGCCTTCTTGCCCAGCCACTTCATGGCATGCTTGTCGAGCGTGCCGTCGGTCTTGGATTCCGCGATCGCCTTGTTCAGCATGGCTTTCAGCGCGGCATCCTCCTTGCGGATGGCCATGCCGACGCCCGGACCGTGAATGGCCGCGTCACGCTTCACTTCGGCGACGATCTTGCAGCAATCCTTGCCCTTGTCCTTCAGGAAGCTCTCGAGCGCCTCGAGATCCGCCACGATGTAATCAAGACGGCCATTCAGAAGGTCGAGATTGGCTTCCTCCTGCGTGGGGTAGGGCCGGATCGTTGAATCCTTGTAATAGGCCTCGAGGAAGTTCATGTGGATGGTCGAGCCCTGCGCGCCGATCGCCTTGCCCTTGAGGGCTGCGGGCGAGATGTCGGTCGAGGTGATCGACTTCGCGCCGACCATGGCGATCGGGGTCGAGGTGTAGACATCGGTGAAGTCCACCCGCTTCTGGCGCTCGGGCGTCGCGTTCATGCCGGCGACGATCACGTCATACTTCTTCGAAAGCAGCGCGGGGATGATGCCATCCCAATCCTGCACCACCCAGGTGCACTTCACTTTCATCTTCGCGCAGAGATCGTTCATGTAATCGATCTCGAAGCCTTCCAGCTCCTTCTTGGCGTTCAGGTTGTTGTAGGGAGGATAGGCGCCCTCGGTGCCGATCTTGATCTCGGTGATCGCTTGCGCCTGCGCGCCCGTGGCGAAGCCCGTGATCGCCAGGGCTGCTGCCGCGAGAAGAACGCGTTTGGTGGTCATGGATGAACTCTCCCTGTTTTTCCGTTGGGTTGCGAATGGCCCATGGGCCTTCACACCTGCAAGGACACTGCCAAGGAAAAACCGGCTTGGCAATTGAGGTTGGTGCATTGGTGAACCATCGCCTTGCGACGGCTCTGCGCATTCCCTCATTGACCTTGCGGCGGGCAGGCCCATAACGCCGGAAACAATTACGAAGGCCGAACCCATGTCTGATAAAGCCGCCATCCTTGAGGCCCTCGCGCAGGTCACGATGCCCGGAGGCGGCACGCTCGCCGGCAGTGGCGCGCTGTCGGATATCATCGTTCATCAGGGCAAGGCCTATTTCTCGATCTCTGTCGCGGCAGATCAGGTTCAGGCCTCCGAAGGGCTGCGCAAGGCGGCGGAAGATGCGGCGAAGGCCGTTCCGGGAATCGTCTCCGCGCTGGTGACGCTCACGGCCGAGAAGGCGCCGTCGCGTGCTGCACCTCAGCCAGCGAAGCCCGCCGGCCCGGCGGCGTCCGGTCCGATGAGCCCGGCGCGCCTTGCGGTGCAGGGAGTGAAGCACATCATCGCGGTGGCGAGCGGCAAGGGCGGGGTGGGCAAATCCACGACCTCCTGCAATCTCGCGCTGGCTTTCGCGGCGCGTGGGCTCAAGGTCGGCGTGCTCGATGCCGATATTTACGGCCCCTCCATGCCGAAGCTCTTCGCGATCCACGGCAAGCCGACGCTCGCCGGCGGGCGCACGCTGAACCCGATGCAGAATTACGGCGTCAAGGTGATGTCCATCGGCTTTCTGGTGGATGAGGAGGCGGCGATGATCTGGCGTGGGCCGATGGTCATCTCTGCCATCCAGCAGATGCTGCGCGAGGTCGCCTGGGGCGAACTCGATGTTCTCGTAGTGGATATGCCGCCGGGCACCGGCGATGCACAGCTCACCATGGCGCAGAACGTGCCGCTTGCGGGGGCTGTCATCGTTTCCACCCCGCAGGATCTCGCGCTGATCGATGCGCGCCGCGGCGTGGCGATGTTCCGGAAGGTCGAGGTGCCGATCCTCGGTGTCATCGAGAACATGAGCTACTTCATCGCGCCCGATACGGGGAAGCGCTACGACATTTTCGGCCATGGCGGTGCGAAGGCCGAAGCCGCCCGCCAAGGCGTGCCCTTCCTCGGCGAGATCCCGCTCGCCATGAATATCCGCGAGCGTTCCGATTCGGGGCTTCCGGTGGTCGTCACCGAGCCGGATGGCCCGCATGCCGCCGCCTATCTCGCGATTGCGGATCAGGTCTGGGGCCTGCTGGAGGGGCAGGGTGCGCGGAAGTCTGCCCCAAGGATTGTCTTTGACTGAGCCGCGCCATACTTGCGGTAGGCTCATGCCCCATGCGAGGAAAGCGCATGGGAGGCTGCCCTTTCCTTGCGCAAAAACGGTTGCGTAAAGTGCAGGCTTGCCTACAACTCGGGCTGTGAATTTAAGGGCTCGGGAGAGAACCGCCTTTAAAACACAACCAAAAAGGGAGAAAGTGAATGAAGCGCCGTCAGTTTCTGACTGCCGCTGGTGCTGGCCTTGCCGCTGGCGCCATTGCGAAGCCTGCCATTGCCCAGTCCATGCCTGAGGTGAAATGGCGTTTGACCTCGAGCTTCCCCAAGTCGCTCGACACCATCTACGGCGCCGCCGAGACCTTCTCGAAGGCCGTCGCCGAAATGACGGACAACAAGTTCCAGATCCAGGTTTTCGCGGCCGGCGAAATCGTTCCGGGCCTGCAGGCCCAGGATGCCGTGACCAACAGCACCGTCGAAATCTGCCACACCGCTTCCTACTATTATGTCGGTAAGGACCCCACCTTCGCGCTCGGCACGGCGGTTCCGTTCGGCCTGAACTCGCGCCAGCAGGATGCGTGGTTCATGTACGGCAACGGCATGGACCTCTTCAACGAGTTCCTCGGCGGCTACAACATCCATGCGCTGCTCGGTGGTAACACGGGCTGCCAGATGGGCGGCTGGTTCCGCAAGGAAATCAAGACCGTCCAGGATCTCAACGGCCTCAAGATGCGCATCGGCGGCTTCGCTGGCCGCGTGTTGACGAAGCTCGGCTCCGTGCCGCAGCAGATCGCCGGCGGCGACATCTATCCGGCGCTCGAAAAGGGCACCATCGACGCGGCGGAGTGGGTTGGTCCGTATGATGACCAGAAGCTCGGCTTTAACAAGGTGGCTCCGGTCTATCACTTCCCGGGCTGGTGGGAAGGCGGCGCTGCGCTGCACTTCTTCATCAACAAGGCGAAGTGGGAAGGCCTGCCGAAGGTCTACAAGGCGATCCTGGAGAATGCCTCGCATCATGCCAATACCGACATGCAGGCGAAGTATGACGCCCGCAACCCGGCGGCCATGAAGGCGCTCTTCGCGGCCGGCACCCAGTTCAAGCCCTTCACGCCCGACGTGATGCAGGCCTGCTGGAAGGCGGCGAACGAGATCTATGCCGAGACCAACGCCACGAACGCGAAGTTCAAGAAGGTCTATGACAGCATGGTCGCCTTCCGGAACGACGAGTATCTCTGGTGGCAGGTCGCCGAAATGACCTACGACCAGTACATGATCAACTTCGTGACGCGCGGCTGATTTCAGCCCCCTCGCGAAAGCATCAGCGGCGGCCTTCGGGCCGCCGTTTTTTGTTGCGATCCCGACCTCTCCATCCGGAGGGCCCGTCATGAGCAGCATCGACCACCCGCATATCCGTCGTCTCGGGGCGGATGATCTTGGGGCCATGCATGGCCTGCTCGACCTCTTCGCGCGGGTCTTCGAGGATCATGAGAGCTATTCCTGCGCGCGGCCCGATGCGGCTTATCTCACCCGGCTCCTGGCCGAACCCACGTTCTTCGCGATCGTCGCGGAGGTGAGTGGCGTGGTGATCGGTGGGCTCGCGGCCTATGAGTTGCGGAAGTTCGAGCAGGCACGCAGTGAGATCTATCTTTACGACCTCGGCGTGCTGGAAGCCTGGCGCCGGAAGGGCATCGCCACCCGTTTGATTGACGCACTGAGGGCAGAAGCAACGCGCATCGGCGCCTGGGTCATCTTCGTGCAGGCCGATTACATCGATCCTCCAGCCATTGCCCTCTATGAAAAGCTCGGGACGCGCGAGGAGGTGCTGCATTTCGATATCGCCCTGCACTGAAACCGGTGCGCAGTGCCAGAAAAAAAGCCCGGCCTTGCGACCGGGCTTTCCTGTTGTGAGGGGAGGGCCGCTTTACGGCGCCTTGGGCTGGGGCATGCCCGGCATGATGATGCCGCCAGGCGCGCCGCCACCCGGAGCACCGAGGCCCGGAATGCCACCACCGAAGCCCGGCGGGGGGCCGAAGCCGCCACCACCCGGAATGGTGAGGTTGCGCATCTGCTCCTCCACCTTCTTCGGATCGATGGTCACCTGCTGGCCCTTGTAGACCATGACCATCTGCGGGAACGCGATGACGAGGCCGACCATGATGCATTGGATCACCACGAACGGCACCGCACCCCAGTAGATCTGCCCCGTGGTCACCGGCTCCATCGTTTTGCCCGTCACCTTGTCCGTGTAGGCCAGCTTGGGCGCCACGGATCGGAGGTAGAAGAGTGCAAAGCCGAAGGGCGGATGCATGAAGCTCGTCTGCATGTTCACGCCGAGGATGACGCCAAACCAGATGAGATCGATCCCGAGTTTCTCCGCCGGCGGGCCAAGCAGCGGCACGACGATGAAGGCGAGCTCGAAGAAGTCGAGGAAGAAGGCGAGCAGGAAGACCATCACGTTCACGACGATCAGGAAGCCCGTCTGGCCGCCCGGAAGCGAGACCAGCAGGTCTTCCACCCAGCGATGGCCATTCACGCCGTAGAAGGTCAGCGAGAACACGCGCGCGCCGACGAGGATGAACACCACGAAGGCCGAGAGTTTCGCCGTGGAATCCAGCGCCTGGCTCATCAGGCTGAGGGTCAGGCGACGCTTCGCCACAGCGATGATCATCGCGCCCGCAGCACCCATTGCGCCGCCTTCGGTCGGGGTTGCAAGCCCGATGAAGATGGTGCCGAGCACGAGGAAGATAAGGCCCAGCGGCGGCATGAGAACGAGGATGACCTCGGTCGCGAGCCGCGAGAGCAGGTTCAGCTTCAGCGCCTTGTTGGTGACCGCGATGATGTAGGCCACGATCATGGCCGCAAAGCCGGCGATGATGCCTTCGGAGCCCTTCTGCACATAGCCGACGAGCAGGCTCGACTTCCAGAAGGCAAGGCCGAAGGTGAGCAGGCCCACCACGGCGAGCGACGTCACGCCACCGCCCAAAGTCCGGGCCTCGCTCGGCAAAGCCGGGCAGGACTTCGGATAGAGCAGCGACATCAGGAAGACGTAACCGGCATAGAGACCGGAAAGCACGAGGCCGGGGATGAAGGCACCCTCGTACATGTCGCCCACCGAACGGCCTAGCTGGTCGGCCATGACGATGAGAACCAGAGACGGCGGGATGATCTGCGCGAGCGTGCCCGAGGCGGCGATGACGCCCGAAGCAAGGCGGCGATCATAGCCGTAACGCAGCATGATCGGCAGCGAGATCAGGCCCATCGAGATCACCGAAGCCGCGACCACGCCGGTGGTCGCTGCAAGCAGCGCACCCACGAAGATGACCGCGTATGCAAGACCACCGCGGATCGGCCCGAAGAGCTGGCCAATCGTGTCCAGCAGGTCTTCAGCCATGCCCGAGCGCTCAAGGATAAGGCCCATGAAGGTGAAGAACGGGATCGCGAGCAGCACGTCATTGTTCATCGTGCCATAAACGCGTTCCGGCAGGGCCTGCAGGAAGTTGGGCACGAACAGGCCCATTTCGATGCCGACCACCGCGTAGAAGAGCCCGCAGGCCGCCAGCGCGAAGGCCACGGGGTAGCCCAGCAGCAGGAACATCACCAGCGAGGTGAACATGATCGGCGCCATGTAGTATTCAACCCAGCCCCAGAAGCCGGGTTTCATGACAACCGGACTCGACGCGAAGGCCGGATCAGCAAAGATAAAGGCAACCACCGCACATGCGATCAGGGCGCCCGTGAGACGAACGAGACGATTGAACATCGGACTGATCCTGACCGTTACTTCTTGATGATGCCGGCTTCTTCGGCGACCTTCAGCAGGCGTTCGGCCTCGGCTTCCGCAGCCGCACCATGGCCCACCACAGCATTTGCGTCCTCAAGGTCGCCCCTGATGATCGCGACGCGCTTGATGAGTTCCGAAAAGGCCTGCAGCAGCAGCAAAACGAAGCCGAGCGGCACGAGGATCTTCGCCGGCCAGACGGTGAGGCCGCCCGCATTCATGGACTGCTCGTTGATTTCAAACGAGCGCATGAAGAATGGCCAGCCGTGCCAGATCATGATCCAGCAGAAAGGAATCAGGAAGAAAATGTGGCCCACGACATCAATCCAGTCGCGGGTGCGCTTGGCGAAATGGCTGGTCACCACGTCGATGCGGATATGCTCGTTCTTGAGGAACGTATAGGCCGCCCCGAGCATGAACACGGCACCGAAAAGGTACCACTGCATTTCAAGCCATGAATTGGACGAGATGTTGAACAACTTGCGGATGACGGCGTTCACCGTCGAGATCACCACCGCCGCAAGAATTGCCCATTTGACAATCTGGCCGACGCGCGTGTTCAACGCGTCGATGATCCCACTGATTTTTAGAAGATTTTGCACGCCCTTCTCCCTTCGGACCTGTCCCACATGTTTTCTCACACGGGCATCTTCGTGTTTCGATTTGGCTGCATCTTGAGAAAGCTGCGGCCAATCCTTTCGTAACCTGCGTGGTGACCCACATCACGCATCGGACCTTCAGGATCCAAGCCTGTGCCATGGCAGAAGGCCCGGCCCCGCACAACCGCCCCCCTCCTGCGGTTTCGGCATGCGCTCCCTGCGCGGCCGGTATGGTTGAGAAGGTGCTAACGCAGCGCGATGCGCCTGACAAGCGCCCGGCGCCCGGGCTCAGGCCGGTGGAACGCTTTCGCGCTCTTCCCGTCGGCGCACGCGCTCCCGGTGGATGGTGTAGACGCCGCTGGCGAGGATCAGCACGAGCCCGATGACCGAAAGCGGCCCCGGCACATCGCCGAACATCAGGAAGCCGATCAGGACCGCCCAGACAATGACGCTATAGCGGAAGGACGAAACCACCGAGAGATCTGACTTCCGATAGGCCTCGATGATCGCATAATTGCCGATCAGCACCAGGAATCCGGCTCCGGCCAATGCCAGAAGCACATGCGTCGGCAATGGCTTCCAGACGCCGTTGTAAAGCGCAAGGCTGCCGCCGGCGACCAGTGTTCCGCAGGTCGTGGTCACGGTCAGCATCATGCTCGGCAGATTCGCCGGCATGCGCCGCGTCAGCGTATCGCGCACGGCGATCAGGATCGTGCCCGCAAACACCATCGACACTGCCCAGTATGGCACAACGCGCCCCTCAGGCTGCAACACCAGGAGGATGCCGATAAAGCCAACGGTAATGGCGCTCCAACGGCGCCAGCCCACTTTTTCACCGAGGAAGATGGTGGAGAAGGCCGTGATGATCAGCGGCACGAGCATGGTGATGGCAGTGGCCTCGGCCAATCCGATTCCCGCGAGAGCCGCGATGTAGAGTGTCGCAATCACTCCCTCGATGCTCGCGCGCGTCACCGCAAAACGGCTTGCGACGAAATGCAGTTCGCGCCAGCGCCCTGTGACCGTGATTGCAACCACCAGCAGCGCGAGGCTGAAGAGCCCGCGCACGACCAGAGCCTGCCCGGTATCCAGCTCCGTCCGGGCATATTTCATCAGCGCATCGTTGCCGATGAAGAACAGCATGGCGAGCATCATCGCCACAATGCCGCGCAGGTTGGTTTGGCTTTGCTGCATGGCGCTCCGGGGGGCATGCGGCAATCACCGCAAGGCATGATAGACCGCTGCCATCAGCATTAACGCAGAATTAAAGCGTTTATGTTAGCTGTAAACAATCGTGTGGAATATCAGCAGATTGGTTTATTCTACCGAAGGTTTCCCCTGAACCGAATACGTCTTCGAAGGCCATTGCATGACCTCCGGACTCCGCCTTTTTGCCCGTTTCAAGACTGTTTCAGAGCCTATTTTGACCTCCGCGGTGGAGGTTCCTGTCGCACCGGCCGAGAAGCCCGCGCAAGGTGACAGCGCCATCACCCATGCGCTTGATCTTTTCGAGCAGGATGTGCTGCGCATCTCGAATGGGCTCGCCCGCGAAAGCAACGATGCCGCCGACCGGCTCGGCGACAGCATCAAGCGGCTCGATGCCGTGGAAATCGCCATCGACCGGCTGCGCTGGCATAGCGAATCCGTGAATGAGCAAGTCGCTGGCGTGGCCCATTCGACAGATCTGCTGGCGCAGGCCGCAACCGAGATTTCCGGCACCATCGAGCAGGTGCATCGCTGTTCGGCTTCCGCGCAGTCACGCACCGAAAGCTCCACGCGCGATTTCCAGAGCCTCGGCCACGCCGTGCGGGAGATCGGCAGCCAGTTGAACGCCATCGGCGAAATCGCCTCGCGCACCAATCTCCTCGCGCTGAATGCGACCATCGAGGCAGCGCGCGCGGGCGAGGCCGGGCGTGGCTTCTCCGTGGTGGCACAGGAGGTGAAGGCCCTGTCCGTTGCTTCCGCGCAGGCGGTTTCCGCCATTCGCGAGCGCATGGCGGCGCTGGAGGCCGTAACGCAGCGCGCGATTGTGGGGATGACCGGCATTTCCGCTGACATCGCTGAACTCGCGCCGATCTGCGCCGGCATTTCCGGCGCGGTGCAGGAACAGCGCACGACCATCGACAGTCTACGCCAGCAGATGGAAAGTGCGCAGAATGCGGTGGAAGGCGTGGTCCACGAGGTCGGCTCCATCGCCAATGTCGCGGCTGAGGCACGCCAGAACAGCCTTGATGCGAATGACATCAGCCGCCATGCCGCTGGTGAGGCCTCGCAGCTCGGTCGGCGCGTCGTCACGGTGCTGCGCTCCATGCCGGTGGCCAATCGCCGGCAGCACGAGCGCTTCCCCATCGATCTTTCCCTGCGCATCCGGAACGGCACGACAACACTTGCCGGCCACAGCTTCGATCTCAGCGAGGGCGGCATGCTCCTCCGGCCGATCGATGGTTTCACCCCGGCGATCGGTCGTGTGATCGAGGCTGAAGCCTCGCGCATCGGCAGCCTGCGCCTCAAGGTGGTGAATGTCTCGCCGCTCGGCATTCATTGCGCTTTTGCCGAGCCCGGTGCCGAGCTGCTCGATTCCGTGCGGCGTGAAATCGAGACGTTCCGGCAGGTGCATGCGCCGCTGGTCGAGCGCGCGCTGGATCTGGCGACCGAAATTGTCACGGTGGTTGATCGCGAATTGACGACAGGCAAGCTCACCATGCCCGCGCTCTTCGATGTGGATTATCGCCCGATTGCCGGCACGGACCCGGTGCAATTCGAGACGCAGTTCCTGCGCTCCTTCGAAAGCATCCTGCCGCCGATTCTCGAGCGCGCGCTGGAGGCGGACAGCCAGCTGGTCTTCGCGCTAGCCATTGACCGCAACGGCTATATTCCGGTGCATAACCGCAAGTTCAGCCAGCCGCAGCGGCCGGGTGAGCGGGCCTGGAACATCGCAAATTGCCGCAACCGCCGCATCTTCGATGATCGCGCCGGCCTGCTCGCGGCGCGCGTTATCGGCTCCTCGCTGATCCAGACCTACAACCGTGACATGGGAAACGGCACGTCGGTGCAGATGAAGGAAGTCGATGCGCCGCTTCGCATCCGCAACCAGCATTGGGGCGGCGTGCGGATGGCCTACCGGCTCTGATTAAACCATCACGCGAAGCAAAACCGCTTCGCGTGACGATCACCCGCTTCAGCCGCCGGTCATGCTCATGTGACGGCCCACGGCGGGAATGTTCGTCTTCCGGTCGATCACGAAATCATGCCCCTTGGGCTTTCTTGAAATCGCGGCCTCGATGGCCTGCATCAGTGCGTCATCGCTTTCGCTTTGTCGCAGGGGTTTGCGCAGATCAGCGGCATCTTCCTGCCCGAGGCACATGAAAAGCGTGCCGGTGCAGGTGAGGCGCACCCGGTTGCAGCTTTCGCAGAAATTATGCGTGAGCGGCGTGATGAAGCCGATGCGACCGCCCGTTTCCTTGGCGGTGAAGTAGCGCGCCGGGCCGCCCGTGCGATGGCTCGATTCTTCCAATGTGAGCTGGTCCATCAGGCCCGCACGCATTTGGCTCAGTGGAAGGTATTGATCGGCGCGATGGCCATCGACCTCGCCCAGCGGCATTACCTCGATGAAGGTGATGTCCATTCCGCGCCCATGCGCCCAGCGGATCATCGGCAGGAATTCGTCCTCGTTGAAATCCTTCAGGGCCACTGCGTTGATCTTCACGGCGAGGCCGGCTTCCTGCGCGGCATCGATGCCCGCGAGCACCTTGTCGAGCGCGCCCCAGCGGGTGATCGCGCGGAACTTCTCGGCATCGAGCGTATCGAGCGAGACATTGATGCGCTTCACGCCGCATTCCGCGAGTTCGCGCGCGAAACGCTGGAGCTGCGAGCCATTAGTGGTGAGCGTGAGTTCCTCCAGTGCGCCGGAATCGAGGTGGCGCGAGAGCGAGCGGAACAGGGTCATTATGTCCCGCCGCACCAGCGGCTCGCCACCGGTGATGCGTAGCTTCTTCACGCCCCGCCGCACGAAGGCCGAGCAGAGCCGATCCAGCTCTTCCAACGTGAGCAGATCCTGCTTGGGCAGGAAGCTCATATGCTCGCTCATGCAATAGACGCAGCGGAAATCGCAGCGATCTGTCACCGAGACGCGCAGATACTCGATGCCCCGGCCGAACGGATCGACCAGCTCGGGCGCGGCGACAGGGGAGATGATGGGCGTGGTCATGAACCGGTACTCATCCTCGAACGGGCTGCGGCCGGGCCGCTCCCTTTTGGTTTGTCACTAAACTGCCGCGTCTGGCCGGATTGGCAAGAGGCGACATGTTGGCAAGAGCCTTCCTGCGCTCTAACTCGAAACAAAGCCTTGCGCCATCGCAGGCACGCCTTCGCATCCACAAGGTTTCCACGATGACTGACTCCACCGCCTGGCCCACCGAGATCCGCGTCAGCGCCGATCGCAAGATTCTGCATGTCGGGTTCGAGGATGATTTTTCCGGCACGATTTCGGCGGAATTGCTGCGCGTGCGCTCGCCCAGCGCGGAAGTGCAGGGGCATTCGCCTTCCGAGCGCAAGACCGTGCCCGGCAAGAGCAATGTGATGATCCTCGGCGTCGAGCCCGTAGGGAACTACGCGATCCGCATTCGCTTCGATGACATGCATGACAGCGGCATCTATGGCTGGCCGCTGCTGCGGCGCTTCGCTGGCGAGGGCGATGCCATGATGGCGGAGTACGAGGCGGAGCTTGCCGCGAAGGGCATGAGCCGCGATCCGAAAATCCTTCCCCGGCGCTGAAACGAAAAAGGCCGGCCCCGAAGGACCGGCCTTGAATAACTGTGCTCTGGATGCGCTTAGCGCAGCACAACCACGCGGGTGCCGACCTTCACACGCTCATAGAGGTCGATCACGTCGGCGTTCAGCATGCGGATGCAGCCCGACGACACGGCCTGACCGATCGTCTCCGGCTCGTTCGAACCATGGATGCGATAGAGCGAGGTGCCGAGGTAAAGCGCGCGGGCGCCCATCGGGTTGCCTTCACCGCCGGGCATGAAGCGCGGCAGGTCCGGGCGGCGACGCAGCATCTGCGCCGGCGGCGTCCAGGACGGCCACTCGGCCTTGCGGGTCACGGTCTTGGTGCCAGCCCAGGAGAAGCCCGGACGGCCCACGCCCACGCCATACTTCATCGCGCGACCGTTCGGCAGAACGAGGTAAAGGCGCTTCTCGTTCGTGTCGACGACGATCGTGCCCGGCGCGTAGCGGCCCTTGTACTCCACTTCCTCGCGCGGGATCGGCGAAGCGAAGAAACGCACGTCATCCGCCATCATCAGCGGCTGGCGGGTAACAGGATCGATTTCGGCGGAGGCCTGCGACAGGGTCGCAAGACCGGCAAGGCCTGCAAGAACGAGCGTGCGGATGAGGCGCATCAGAGCCAACTCCCAGAGATTCAGCGTAGTTCGATTATTCAATGAAGTTTTCTATGCCGATGCCACGGTTAACAAAGCAAGACCCTTCACGGAACCGTGAGCGCCTCTCGGGGAAGGCTATGCAAGCCTCTGTCGGATTGTTGTATTTTTACGACTCCGTGCAAACGGCCCTGTGCAGGGTTGCCTGATCCGGGCAGGTCACGCCGGCAAAAATTCCGCATCCCCCGCGCTTGACGGAGCCGGTGCTTCTCGCGTATCCCCCGCTCCACCGGGCGCGTAGCTCAGCGGGAGAGCATTCGCTTCACACGCGAAGGGTCACAGGTTCAATCCCTGTCGCGCCCACCATTTCTTTCCGGTGCAAAATTCTGGTTTGGCCTTCAGGGGCCATTCCATTGACTTGACTGGTTTATTCCAGCCGGATGCTCACGCGCCGCGTCTCGCCCAGCCGGTCGATCACCGCGATTTCCGCAAAACCACGCCCCGGCGCGGGCAGGGCGATCGAGCGTCGCATCTGGCTTTCGGAAGCGGGGACACCGTTCAGCAGCAGCGTGAAGGGCGGTGATCCGCCCTGCAGCTTCACCATCAAGGCGGCCTCCGCGCCGTCACGCAGGGAATCGCTGTCGAGCTTCGCGCCATCCGGTGGATAGGCGATCTGAAGCGCAGGGCGGGTCGCGGCGGCGATGGTCTTGGCGACATCCTGCCGCAGGTGCCGCAACGGCGGTGGTAGGGCCGAGGTCCGTGCCACGATGGCCTCCGCCGGGCGCGGCGGAATGCCCGGCTGCAGCCCCGCACGCTGGAAGGCCTCGAACAGGATGGGCGCCGCGCTGCGCCGCCCCACGAGACCGGGAACCGGCGCGTTATCCGCCCGGCCCACCCACACCCCGATGGCATGGCGCTTGTCGAAGCCGATGGCGAAGGCATCGCGATAACCGAAAGAGGTGCCCGTCTTGAAGGCGATGCGCCCCGGCGGGCCATTGTCGGGCGGTGGCGCGCCGAGCAACACATCCGCCGCGTACCAGCTCGCGACCGGGCTCGTGAGTGTGACGGAGACAGCGGGCTCTTCCGCGCGTTCGCGGGGGAGAACAAGTTCGCCGCCACGCCCGATCGCCGCGATGAGCGCCGTGAGGTCCTGCAACGAAATCCCCAATCCGCCGAGCGCGATGGCAAGGCCGGGGCTTGTTTCATCCGGCATGTAGAGGCGCACACCGCTCTGGCGGATGCGGCTGAGGAATTTCTGCGGCCCGAGGGCATTGAGAAGTTCCACCGCAGGCAAATTCAGCGATTGCTGGAGCGCCGCGCGCGCCGTCACCAGCCCCTGGAATCCGGGATCGAAATTCTCCGGTGCATAGAGGCCGAAGCGCAAGGCGCGATCTTCCAGCAGCGTTTCCGGGTGGGCGATCCCCTCGTCGAAGGCGAAGGCATAGACGAAGGGCTTCAGCGCCGAACCGGGCGAGCGCACGGCGCGCGTGAGGTCGATGCCGCCAGCGCGGGCCGCATCGAAGTAATCCGCGCCCCCCACTGCCGCGCGGAGTTCGCCAGTCGCGAGATCGATGGCGACAATCGCCACCGAGATATTCGGACCGAAAGGCTCGGCGCGCTCGCGTGCGAGTTGCTCAAGGCTCATTTGCAGTGCGCGATCATAGGTCGTGACGATGCGGCGCTGATCCGGGTTTGCGGCTACAAGCGCTTCCGCGCGATGCGCCGCATGGCGCGGAAAGGCGCGGCGCGCGGTAGGGACCGGTTCATCCGTGCCGCGCGCAAGGTCAGCCTCTGGGAGGATCTTCGCCTCGCGGATGCGGGCGAGAACGCGCTCGCGCGCAGCCGTTGCGGCCTCGGGGAAGCGATCCGGGCGGCGCGTTTCCGGCGCTTGCGGCAGCGCGACAAGCAGCGCGGCTTCCGCCATCGACAGGCGCTTCGGCTCGCGACCGAACCAGCCGAGGGCGGCGGCGCGCACGCCCTCCACATTGCCGCCGAACGGTGCAAGCGCCAGATAAAGCTCCAGGATTTCACGCTTGGAGAAGCGCCGTTCCAGCTCCATCGCGCGCAGGGCTTGCCGCGCCTTGGCCCGCAGGGAACGCTCCTCGCGCGGTTCCAGCAGGCGCGCGACCTGCATGGTCAGCGTCGAACCGCCGGAGACGACGCGTCCACTGCGCGCCATCTGCCAGCCGGCGCGCAAAAGCGCCAGCGGGTCCACGCCAGCATGGCCGTAGAAGCGCCGGTCCTCATAGGCCACGAGCATCTCGATATAGCGCGGATCGACATCATCGAGCGTGACGGGCATGCGCCAGCGGCCATCGGCCATCACGAAGGGCCGCAGCAACCGCCCCTCGCGGTCAAGCACCACGGTCGAGCGCTCGGAGGCGCGCGCCATGTCGAGCTTCGGCAATTGCCGGATCGCGATTTCCAGCGCGCCCCAGCCGAGGAGCGGCAGGGCAACGAGGCTCGCGGCGGCGAGCCGCCACTTGCCCATCGCTCTCAGCCGCTCCCTCAAGGCCATTTACGGCCTCGCGGCATTCGCAAACGGCGCGATCTGCGCTTCACCGAAGCCGGTGCGGCCGAAATTCTCGGGCGCATACATGTCCTCGATGATCGCGGCAGGATGCGTGTAGGTGCCCGGCGTCACGGCGCGCACCACATAGGCCAGCGTGAGGTTCGGGCGCTTGTCATTCGGCGTATATTCGAGCGCGGCAACGAAGCGATCGTCGCGCGCTTCGATATTCTCCGTGCCCAGCAATTCGCCGAGGAAAGCGAAACCTTCCGTGTTCGCCGCGCCACCGATGGCCGCGTTCTCGATTTCGAGACCCGCAGGGAGCGGATCAACCACCAGCAGGCGCGCCTGCCGCTTTAGGTTATCCTTCAGCGAGAGCTTCACGATGTAGCGCTCGTTCTGGCGGAACTGGTCGGGCCGGATTTCCTGTCCCTTCAGCGTGAAATAGCGCCGTTCGATGCCATAAGCCTTCTCAATGGCGGGCTCTGGCCGCAGCGGAATGCCCGAGACATTGAGGATGACGCGCATATCCGCGCCGCTCTCGTTCTTCAGCGACAACGCCTTCGCATCGAGCGCCGTGCTCGAAAGCGAGCGGTGGAACGGACCTCTGCGGCTCTGGCCATCGACCGAAATCGTGAAAGCCTCCATCTCCTTCTGCAGGGCCTGCGCAGCGAGCACCATAAAGCTCTGCTCCTGTGTGGAGAGGTAGCGGCGCTTCCCGCGCATTTCCTCCAGGCTGGCAGAGATGCGCTGCGCCAGCGCCTTGTCGCCCTCGCTCTCACCGATCAGCGCGAGAATCCCCGCGCCATCGCGCAGTTTCGAGCCGTAATCCGCGCGATAACCCTCGCTTTCGTTGAGCGCGGCGAAAGCCTGCCCCGCTGCAGCGAAAGCGGTGTTGGCACGCGCCCGATCGCCCAAGGCAGCGAGTGCTGCCGCGATCTGCGCCTTCGCCAGCGGGGAGGGGAAGGCGTTGAGCTTGTTATCCGCGAGATAGCGCAAATCGCCCATCACCGGGCGACCATTGCGCGCGAGCACATAGAGCGCATAGGCCGTGCCGGCTGCTTCCTCCGGCCGCACCTCGCCCGCATTCACCACCTGATTGCGCAGGCGATCGAGCGCGAGCGTGAAGGCATTGGCCGGCACCGCGAAATTGCGCTCGCGGGCCCGCGTGAGAAAATCCGCCACGAAGGCATCGAGCCAGAGATCATTCCCGCCAATGCTCCAGAGCCCGAAGGAGCCGGAGCCGGACTGGCGCGCCAGCACGCGCTCGATCGCATCGTTGATGCGCCCATCGACAGAACCATCCAGAGCGAGATTTTCCTGCGTCGCCAGTCGGTTCACATAGAGCAGCGGCATCGCGCGCGAAGTGATCTGCTCGGTGCAGCCATAGGGGTAGCGATCAAGGCTCGCGAGCAGGCCCGCCGCATCGAGCGCGGTATAGGGCGAGGCGGAAACGCCCACCGAACCCGAGCCGGGCACCATGTCCGAGAGGAGATCGCGCGAGATTTCCAGCGTCTGCCCGTTGGGAATGGGCCGCGCGATGCGGTTCACCACGCTCGGCGCAGAGGATTTCACGGGCAGGCGCAGCGTCTGCGCGAGGTTTTGCCCGCTCCCTGCGAAGGTGAGCTCAATCTCGGCCATGCCGAGGCCCGCGCCGGTGAGCGGCAGCACGAGATCGGTTTTCTTGCCCTTCTCGATGCGGAGGTTTTGCCACGCCGGATCAAGCGCGGCGGTGACCGGGCCCTTCAGGTTCACATCGAGCTTGTAGGTGCCGGTTTCAGCCTCCACCGGGTTGATCTCGATATGAAGCTGCGAGCGATCGCCGAGAGCGAGGAAGCGCGGAGTCGTCGCCTGCACCACCACGGGATCGCGGATGGTGACATCGGCGGAAGCTTCGCCCGTGCGGGTTTTCGACCACACCACCGCCATCACCTTCACCGAGCCGTTGAAGGCGGGGATGTCGAAGGTGACATTCGCCGTGCCATCCGGCCCGACCTTCACGACACCGGAGAAGCGCGCAAGCGGCTCCTGAGTCGGCTTTTCGCCAGCGAGCGGGGCCGCGCCATCGCCACCGGAGCGGATCGCGCCACGCGTCCCCTGCATGCCGTCGATCAGCGCGCCATAGAGATCGCGGAACTCACCCGCGAGTTGCCGCTGGCCGAAGAAATGCGCGGTGGCATTCGGCGGCTGGTAGCGCGTGAGGTTGAGAATGCCGTTATCGATAGCCGCGACCGTGATGAAGGCTTCCTCACCGGCGGGAATGTTCCCCACCTTGATCGGCAGGCTGAGGGTGCCACGCGGGCGAATGAGTTGCGGTGCGCCCAGATCCAGCGCGAGCTTGCGCTGATCCGCGCCGATGGAGAACCACGAGAGCCCGAGCGCGCGGCCGGGCATGCGCTTTTGCTGCGCATCGAGCGGGCGATGCGCCAGCGCCACGAGATAGGCGCCGGGCCCCCAATCGGCGGAGACTTTCAGCCGGATATTCGCGCCCTCTGCCGGGAGATCGACCGTTTCGAGATGCGCCACGCGATCAGAGATCACGGCGATCGTCGCCTTGCCCGCAGCGCGCGGGGTGAGGCGAATGTTCATCGTATCGCCATCGGCATAGGCCGGTTTGTCGAGCACGACATCGAGCACATCGGGCGTATCGGCCTTCGCTTCCGCCACGTAGCCGATCGTGAAATCGAAGGCGGTTTCAGCCGTTTCCGAGCCCACGCTCCGCACCTCGATGCGATGGTTGCCCCAGCCGACCTGCGCCGAGATTTCAGCCAGAGCCGTTTCGCTGGTGGCGAGATCGCCATCGGCCACGCGGCGCGTGGTGGTGATCGCCTCGTAGGTCCAGCGGCCCTCCTTGAAGAACCACTGGTAGGTTTTCGTAATCCGCGAGAGCTGCCATTTCAGCCCAGTGCGCGCGAGGCGCTTGCCTTGTCCCGTCGCGAGGATGACGCCGAATTTCGCCGTGCCGCCGGCCTGAAGCTGGTCGGCCTCGAAAAGCGGCTTCACGCCAATGGCCACGCCCTTTGGCACGATGGGGAGCACCAGTGTGCGCGTCATACCGCGCCCGCCATTCTCATTCGCGGTCAGGATGAATTCCGCCTCCAGCGGCAGGCTCGTTTCAGGCTCCGTCACGGGTATCACGAGCTTCGCCTTGCCCTGCGCATTGGAGCGCACAGTCTCTTCGATGGGCGTGCGCAGCGGCTCGACCGGTTCATCGGCGAGGCCCACTTTGAAGCCCGCAAAGCCGGGTATGGCGCTCTCCTTCGCGACCCGCACGAGGATTTCACCGGTCACCGCGAGGTCAGCCCCCGGCGCGCCATAGAGATAGCGGATATCCGCCTCGATCTCGGCATCCTGACCGGATTGAAGCACAGGCGCAGCGGCCTTCAGCGTGAGTTCGAGCCGCTCGGGAACATAATCCTCCACGAGGAAGGTCGTCTCGCCAATCGCCGGACGCTTGGGATCGGAGAAGACCTGCGCGCGCCACGTGCCCACCGAAGCATTCGAGAGCAGCGGCACGGAGAGCGCGCGGCCGCCAGCACCCTGATCCTCGACCAGCGCGCGGCGATATTCCATGCCATCGGGACGCTTGATCACCACGGTCAGCGGCAGGCCGGAAACGGTCGCGCCGCGTGCATCACGCAGCAAGGTCGTGAGATAAACCGTTTCGCCGGGGCGATAGACGCCGCGCTCGGCATAGGTCATGGCATCGAGGCCCACCGGCGCGATGCGGCCCTTCACGCCGCGATCCGTGAGGTCGAAGGCGGTCTGGTTCAGATCGAGAAAGCCGTAATCGCCCGCGATTTCCGCCGTCACGAGGCCGGGCTGCAACCCGCCGGTGCCGCGCGAGAGGCCCGCCTCGAACTTCGCGACGCCCTGCCCATTGGTGCGCATGGTGCCGAGAATCTCGTTGTTTTTCGCGATCAGCTTCACCTCGGCATTGGCGACCGGCGCGGCATTGGCCAGCGAGCGCATGAGCACCGTCAGGCCATCGCCACCGGAAAAGGCCGTGAGGCCAAGGTCGGACACCACGAACCATTGCGTGGCCAGCGCCTCGTAATCCGTGTCGCCATCGCCATCGGGCGAGGTGGCCTCTCGGAACTCGCCGGGCTTGGCCACAAGCAGGTAAACACCGGGCTTCAATTCGCCCACGGCCTCCTGCACCGGGAAGGCGGTGGTCACATCCTTGTTGAGTTCGCTGGTGACAGCCATCGTGCCGGTCCAGACCTGCTGGCCGGATTTCTCGATGATCTCGCGCATCTTGTAGGGCTCGATGGCATCGAGGAATCCGCCTTCGCGCACCGCGTTGATGAGGTTGCGATCACCGATGCGCAGAACCTTCACGCCGAGTTGCGTGGTGTTGACCGAGACGACCGGAATGCCCTGCTGGCCGGTTTTCGGCAGCACATAAGCCCGGCCAGAGCCCCGCGCGGACGGTTTCCGGTCGCGCACATAAATGTCGTAATCGGCATTCTTAAGCAGGTTTTCGCCGGGAATGGTGGAGGGGATGCCTGCGCGCAGCACGATGCCGTAGCGCTCGCCATGGCGCAGGCCCTCGACGCAGATCTGGCTGTCCTCGGCCTGCACGGCGAAATCACCCCGGCCCGTGATGGCCACGAAGGGCGCGAAATCCACCCGGCCCCGCGCCAGAGGCTCGGAGAAGGTGAAGCAGGCGCGCGGATTGGCAGAATCGGCATCGACCTCGTTGTTGGTGAGGCGGAAACCGCGGGATTCGCGCAAGGTTTCATAGGCACATCTCGCGCCACTCGAAAACCTCGCCAAGGAGGAACAGCGAGGCGGCATCCTCCGATTTGTTGCGGCTCCGCTGATAGGCGAGATAGGCGGCGGCCACCGCGCGTTCCTGCATCTCGTAGCGCTCGCGCCAGTCGCGCGGGTTCAGCGCCTTTGCCGCGCGGGCAAGAAGCCGCCAGGCGTTCGGATCACGCGGGGCAACCACCACGGCCTGATTGGCGAGGGGGAGGGCCGCGCGGGCATTGTCGCGCCCCAACGCGGCGTTCCCTTCGCGCAGGATGCGGGCAAGCTCCGCATTGGCCGGCGGGCTTACCTCGCGCTTCAGGCGCTCTTCCACTTGCGCGGCTTGCGCGGCGAGATCATCACGGGTGAAGGCCTTCTGCGGGGCCTGCGCCAGAGCGGGCAGGGCGAGCAACCCCAGAAATGCCGCAAGAATGGACCAGCGGCTTGCCGCTTTCGCGACCCAGGCTTTGGAGACCATCGAAACCTCCCCCGAGGATTTTTGAATGCTCCACCCTATCACCGGCTGCCGCACGCGCAATGCAGGGCTTGCGAGGCCGCGCGCGGCGGATCATGCTGAACAAGAGCCAAGGGGAGGGCAGAACATGCGGCGGAATCCTGCACGGGCATGGATTGTCGGGGGAGCCATCGCTCTGGGCATTGCGCTCGCGAACCCGGCTTATCCCCAGGCATCGCCGCCCGCGAACGCGCCAAGGGTCGATCCCGCACAGGTCGCGGCGGCCAAGGCCTTCGAGGCCTTTGATCCCGCCGAGCGGCGGGCCATCCAGCGCGATCTGGTCTGGGCCGCGAATTTCGCCGGTGCCGCCACAGGCGAATTCGGCCCGCTGACCTTCGCGGCGCTGAAGCGCTTTGAGGCCGAGGCCAAGCGCCCGCAGGATGGCCTGCTATCGCCCGATGAGCGGCAGTTGCTCACGCGCATGGCCGATGCCGGTCGCAAGGCGCTTGGCTTCGTGATCGAGACCGATCCGACCTCGAAAATGCGCATCGGCGTGCCCACCCGCATTCTCGGCAAGCGCTCGACTGGCCCGGCCGGCCTTTCGCGCTGGCAGGATGCGGGGGAGGCGGCGACGCTCGATCTCAGCCTCGGCAAGCCGGAGGACAAGCTGGAAGCGCTGTTCGAGCGTGGCACAACGGCGAATGTTCCCGGCCGGAAGATCACCTACAAGCTGCTCCGGCCCGATTTCTTCGTCATTTCCGGCGAGACACAGACGGGCAAGTTCTATCGCCGGCTGGAAAAGGGGCCAGATGGCATTCTGCGCGGCTTTTCTATCGGCTTTGACAAGCGTCTCTCGCCGGAATTCGACCGTCTGGTCATAGCCATGGCGAGCACCTTCGAGGCGTTTCCGGTGGCTCAGCCGACTGGTGTCGCGACGGGCGGAACTGCTGTTCCAATCACCTCAACCCGGCCCGCTGCACCGGAGCCGAAGCGCGTGAGCGCGGTGGAAATTGCGCCCGGCAAGTTTATCACGGCTGCCAGTGCAGCCTCTTGCAAGGGCCTCGCGCTGGGCAATGCGCCGGTGACGATCGAAAAGCGCGGGGAGACACTGCTCCTTCTGGCGATTGCGCGTGACGGTGGCAAGCCGCTGTCTCTGGCGGCCACGACCGGCGGCGAGGCGATCCTGCTCCAGCGGGACCGGGCCGGCGCGCTACAGACCGCGAATGCCTTGCTCGCGGCGGGGCGCGCGGAAACGCCGCTTCAGGCTGGTGGTGCCGGTGCCGCGCTGGTGGATCGCAGCGGGCAGCTCGTTGGGCTCGTGGTGGAAGAGCCAAGGCTGGTGACGCAGGTCGCCGGCGTGGTGCCCGCGAGCCGCTATCGCTTTGTCGATGCGAAGGCACTCGCCGATTTCGCGGGCCTCACGCCCGCTGCCAACGGCACGCCGCGCGCGATGAGCGCGGTGGCGGCGGAGGCGGGACGCGCGGTTGTGAGCCTTGCCTGCGGGGAGTGATCAGGCGAGCAGGCTGTCCACGGCTTCATCCAGCGCATCGAAATGGTGGATGAGCCGGTCGGGCCCCAGTTCTGCCATCGGCACATTGGTGTAGCCGAAGCTGACCCCGATGGTTGGAATGCCCAGATTGCGCGCGGTTTCAAGGTCGGTGATGCTGTCCCCGACCATGATCGTCCGCTCCTTCGTGCCGCCACAGGCGCGGATGGTCTCGGCCAGCACGCGCGGATCGGGCTTGAAGAACGGATAGGTCTCGCGCCCCACAATAGCGCGGAAGCGGTTCTTCACACCCAATGCCTCGACCAGTGCAAGCGAATGCGGCTCCGGCTTGTTGGTGCAGATCGCGAGCGTGAAGCCCTTGGTGGCGAGGCGATCCAGTGCGTCTTCCACGCCGTCGAAGAGGTGGCTCTCCTCCGCGATGCGATCGAGATAGATCGGCAGGAAATCCGCGAAGAGGGCTTCGAGTTTCTCCGCTGATAGCGGCACACCCGAGGCCTTGAAACCTCGTTCGATCAGCGCTTTGGCGCCGGCACCCACGAGTTCGCGCGCTTTCGCGGTCGGCAAGGCCGGGAGGCCCTCGCGGGTCAGCAGGATGTTCAGCGTCGCCATGATATCCGGCGCAGTTTCGGCCAGCGTGCCGTCGAGATCGAAAACCAGCGTGCCACGCATCGGGGCGAAACCTTTCATGCTTCAGGAAGCCGCTTGTGCGGGGCGGATTTCGCGCCCGCATTCGGCTAGGCTTCCCTAACGGAAGGAAGCGATTCGCTTCAAGCCGGTGTTGATGATCCGGTTTCGGGGAGGGGAGCATGCCTCATCGTCATCGAGTGGCCGTTGCGGGAATGGCTGGCGCGCTGCTGGCGATTGCGGGGCCGGCTCTGGCGGAAACCTTCATGTTCGTGCCCGCGCCACACCAGGAGCTGAACCGCATCTTCCGGGTGGATCGCGCCACGGGTGAGGTTGGCGCCTGCAACTACGCGATCAAGGACGAGAACAGCATCGGCCTTACCGTCTGCTACCCCGCCGGCGAGGGCGCGAAAGCGGGCGAGGCGGGCGATTACGCGCTCGTCGCCTCCAATCACAAGGCGGAGGCGGGCATTTATCGCGTCAACCGGCGCACGGGCGATGTCAGCGTCTGTTTCGTGCGCGGAGATCAGGAAGTGGTCTGCACGGCTCCCGCACGCTAACGCTCTGGGTCGGCGGTCTTCGTTCTGCCGCATATCCGGCGTCCGTTCAGGGGGTTGTCGTCATCGCCGGAAGGCCGTAAGGGCGTTGGCCAAGCTTTTCGGGCGCAAAACGCGCCTCCTCCATTCCGGTCCGGGCATGCCGGGCCTGCAAGAGACGGGTGGTCCATGATCGGTTTTTCTCGCGCGTTTTCGCTTCGCGCCCTTGCGCTGGCTGGCGCGCTCGTGCTGTCCGGCGCGGCCTTCGCGCAGGCGCCTGCCCCTGCCGCTTCCGCTCCCAAGCCGCCGCCGACGAATTTCCCGGCCTCGCATCTCGCGATCGCGGCCGAGGTGCTCAAGACCTCCGGTTTGATGCGCACCTTCGAGGCGAGCACCCCGAACGTGGTGCAGATGCTGCGGGCGAACGTGAGCCGCACCCGCCCCGAACTCGTTCGGCAGATCGAGGAATCCCTCAAGATCGTCGAGACCCGCATGGGCGACATGACCAATGACGGCCTGAAGGGTGCCGCCGGTTACCTCGCCGCGCGCATGACCGAGGCTGAACTGAAGGAAGTGAACACCTTCCTCGTGAGCCCCGTCGGCAAGAAATATGTCGATACGCTGCCGCTCTTCATGGAAGATCTGCTGCCTTACATCGAGCAGTGGACGCAGGTTGTCGGCCAGGAAGCCATGGCCGTGTTCCGTGCGGAAATGGCCAAGCGCGGCGCGCCGCTCTGATTGAGGGGTTCTTGTCGGTCGCATGTTCTTCACGCGAAGCGGTTCCACTTCGCTCGAACATGCTCCAACTTCACAGCCTTGTGTGATGCGGCGCGGGTGCAATCCATCCGCGCCGTTTTTATGTCAGCGGTTCGGCGAGCTGTGCTTTGAGCGGGGGCGGATATGGAATTCGATTGTGATCTCTTCGTCATCGGCGGTGGTTCGGGCGGCGTTCGCGCGGCGCGTATCGCAGCGGGGCACGGCGCGCGGGTGATGCTTGCGGAAGAGTTCCGCATGGGCGGGACGTGCGTTATCCGCGGCTGCGTGCCGAAGAAGCTCTATGTGCTCGCCGGGCGTTTCGCACGTGATTTCCGCGAGGCCAAGGGCTTCGGCTGGGCCGTTGGCGAGGTGAGCCATGACTGGAGCGCGCTCGTCTCCGCCAAGGAAGCCGAGATTACCCGCCTCGAAGGGCTCTATGCCAGGGGGCAGGCCAGCGCGGGCGTAACGGTGGTAAAATCCCGTGCGGTGCTGGAAGGCCCGCATGACGTGCGGATCGTGAGCGAAAACCGCGTTGTGCGTGCGAAGCATATCCTCATCGCGACCGGTGGGCGGCCCAATCTCGATGAGAAGCTTCCGGGCATCGAGCATGTCGTGACCTCGAACGAAATCTTTGACCTGAAAGAGTTCCCGAAGCGCATCCTCATCGCGGGCGGCGGCTATATCGCGCTCGAATTCGCCGGGATATTCCGGGATCTCGGCGCAGAAGTCACCGTGATCTATCGCGGCGAGAAGCCTCTGCGCGGATTCGATGAAGACCTGCGCGATGGTCTGATCGACGCCTACAATAAGGCGGGCATCCGCTTTGTGCTCAGCGACACGTTCAGCCGCATCGAGAAGACTGGCGAAGGCCTCATCGGCCACACGAAAGCGGGTGAAAAGCTCGTGGCGGACCAGATTCTCTTCGCCATCGGCCGGGCGCCGAATGTCGATGGCTTGGGTCTGGAGAAGGCCAGCGTGGCGTTGGGCAAGGATGGCGCGATCGTGGTCGATGCCGCCTCGCGCACCAATATTCCGCACATTTTCGCGGTTGGCGATGTTACGAACCGCGTGAACCTCACGCCCGTTGCCATCCGCGAGGGGCATGCCGTGGCGGACAGCCTGTTCGGCGGCAAGAAGGGCATCGCGCCGTGGATCGTGGATCACGCGAATATCCCCACGGCGGTGTTTACCACGCCGGAACTCGGAACCGTCGGCCTCACGGAGGCCGAGGCGCGCGCGAGTTTCCCGATGGTTGATCTCTACAAGACCTCGTTCCGTGCGATGAAGGCCACGCTGTCGGGCTCGGATGACCGGGTGATGATGAAGCTGCTTGTGGATGGCGAAACCGATCGCATCCTCGGCTGTCACATCCTTGGCGAGGGCGCAGCGGAGATGATCCAGCTCGTGGGCATCGCGGTGAAGATGGGCGCGACCAAGCGTGACTTCGATTCCACCATGGCGCTTCACCCCAGCGCGGCTGAAGAACTCGTGACCATGCGCACGCGCACAGCACGCTTCGAGCGCGCAAGCTGACCAAGCCCCGGTACCTGACACCGCGAAAGCCATTTCCTCTCGCCAGAACGGGCATTTGCAGTTAAACAGCGCTTCCGCCCTCGGGGGAGGGCGTGTTTCAAAAGAATGGTGCTGTCATGACCTCGCGTGCGCTCGATAATGTTGCAAAGAAGCCTTGGGCCCCGACGTCCTGGCGCTCTTTTCCGATCGCGCAGGTTCCGAGCTATCCGGATTCTGCCCTTCTGGAAGCAACCGAGAAGCAGCTCCAGAGCTTTCCGCCGCTGGTTTTTGCGGGCGAGGCGCGCAAGCTCAAGCGGGCGTTGAGCAAGGTCGCGGCGGGTGAGGCCTTCCTGCTTCAGGGCGGGGATTGCGCCGAGAGCTTTGCGGAGCATTCCGCGAACCACATCCGCGATTTCTTTCGTGTTTTCCTGCAGATGGCGGTGGTGCTCACCTATGCCGGCTCCTCGCCGGTGGTGAAGGTGGGCCGCGTGGCCGGCCAGTTCGCGAAGCCGCGCTCCTCGCCGGTCGAAAAGCATGACGGCGTAGAATTGCCGAGCTATCGCGGTGACATCATCAACGGCATCGATTTCACGCCGGAAGCGCGCATCCCCGATCCACGCCGGCAGATCGAGGCCTATCGCCAGTCTGCGGCGACGCTGAACCTCATCCGCGCGTTTGCGACCGGCGGTTATGCCAGCCTCGACAATGCCCAGAAATGGGTGCTCGATTTCGTGCAGAACAGCCCGGCCTCGCATCGCTATCTCGATCTCATCGGGCGCATCACGGAAGCGCTGCAATTCATGCGCGCCATCGGCATCAATTCCGAGACGCACCCAGAAATGCGCCTCACGGAGTTCTACACGAGCCACGAGGCGCTTCTGCTCGGCTACGAGGAGGCGATGACCCGCGAGGATTCGACCCATCCGGGCGAATATGTCGCAACCTCGGGCCACATGCTCTGGATCGGCGACCGCACGCGGCAGCCAGACCACGCGCATATCGAGTTCTTCCGGGGTATCCTGAACCCGATCGGCCTGAAATGCGGCCCGTCGCTCACGCCGGACGGGCTGCTTGAACTCATCGACATCCTGAACCCGGATAACGAGGCGGGCCGCCTCACGCTCATCTGCCGCTTCGGCTCCGACAAGGTGGGCAACCACCTGCCGGATCTGATCCGCGCGGTGAAGCGCGAGGGCCGGAATGTCGTGTGGTCGTGCGATCCGATGCACGGCAACACGATCTCGCTCGGTGCTTACAAGACCCGGCCGTTCGAGCGGATCCAGCAGGAAATCAAGAGCTTCTTCCAGATCCACCAGTCCGAAGGCACCTATGCCGGCGGCATCCATCTCGAAATGACCGGCAAGAACGTCACGGAATGCACTGGCGGCGCGAAAACGGTTACCAACGAGATGATCGCCGACCGCTACGACACCTTCTGCGATCCGCGCCTTAATGCGGAGCAGGCCATCGAGCTGGCCTTCATGGTCGCGGACCTGATCAAGAAGGAAAAGAGCGAGCTGGGCACGCTGGTACCAGCGGCTGCGGAATAACGTTCGCGCACGCGCAGGAGTTCAGGGCGGGTCTTCGGGCCGCCCTTTTTCATGAATTGTTAGCCATGTTTCCTGGCATTGGCGAGGCGTGGCGCGCGCCACAGGAATGCCGCGATTCCGAGAGGTTTTTTTAAGGTTTCGGTTAGAAACCTGAGCGCCTCAGCACGGAGACCTGTCATGCGTTATCATCTCTCCGCCGTGGCCGCCGGCGCCATCGCCGCCCTTGCCATCATGTTCCACACGCCGTCGCAGGCCGCACAGGGCCGCAACGCCGCTGCCGCCGCGGGTCTCGCGATCGGTGCCGCCGGTGCCTATATGCTCATGCAGGGTGGCTCGCGCGCTGAACCGGTCGTCGAGGAAGAAGTGATCGTCGAGCGCCGTCGCCCGCGCTATGTTCCCACCTGCCGCATGGAGCGGAAGAAGGTGTGGATCGATGAGGAAAGCTACACCTATCGCCGTGTCGAGGTGTGCGAGTAACCGCGCTTCCTGAACATGAACGGCAGGCAACAATGCCGTTCAGCTTCGGGCCAAGGTTAAGGCTCTAATCTCCGAAGCATGAAGACCGGATGCGAACGGATCGCGTTCGCCAGGTCTTCCGGTTCGGAGACAGAGCCATGATGAATTCGCTTCCCCTCGGCAAGAAGGTTGCCGCCGTCGCGCTCGCTGCCCTGACGATGGGCGCTGGCCTCACCATGACCGCCGGCCAGGCCGAAGCTCGCGATGGCCGCAAGGGCGCTCTCATCGCAGCCGGTGTTCTCGGCGCGCTCGCGGTGGGTGCTATCGCGGCCCAGGCCAACGAATCCCGCTATGGTTACGTTGATGACGGCTATGCCGCCGATGATGTCTACGCTCCGGGTTATCATCAGCCGCGCACGGTCTATCAGCAGCCGGTGCAGTATTACGCACCGCATCCGGGTTACGGCTATCACCGTCCGCATCGCCCGCGTCATCCCGGCTATTCGGAAACGGGCTATTCCTATCGCGGCCCGGTCTGCAAGCTGAAGAAGCAGCAGGTGTGGGATGGTTATGGCTGGCGTTTCCAGCGCGTACAGGTCTGCCGCTGATCGGTAAGGTCACGCCATGAAAACGGAAAGCCCGGCCGCGAGGCCGGGCTTTTTGCAATTGCCGTGGGGGCCCGGCAATCGATCAGAATCTCACGCGATCAGAATTTCACGCCGCCGGCCACGCGTGCGGTGTTGATCGCCATTTCCGGGCGCGTGCCGCCCGAGGCGAACTGGATGTACTGCCATTCCGCGCGCAGGAAGACATTCGAGAAGAACGCCATATCCACGCCCGCGCCCACCGCGCCGCCATAGGAAATGCCACGATGGCGCATGGTGTAGCTGTTCGAAACCGTGCCGCGCAGGGTGTAGACCGGTGTGCCGGTGACAGGGTCGGTCGTCACCGCGAATTGCGAGGTCGTGCCATCGGCGGTTGCCGTGCTGGTGATGTTGCCGAAGGCCACACCGGCCGTGAGATACGGCATGAAGTAACCGGCAGCCCAGCCCACGCGGCCGCGCAGGGTATACCAGTCATCGAGCTGGCTGCGGGCACGGGCGCTGACCGTAGTGTTCCAGATATCGGTGCCGGTCGAGGCGGCACTCAGGGCACGGGTGATCGGGCCGGAGGCGGAGGAGGTCGAAATCCTCGAGCGGGAGTAATCCACCTCCATGCCGAGCACGACATCATCCCAGAGGTAGTTGTAGCCGGCGAAAACGCCGAGGCTCGTGCCCTGCTTGATGGCCGACCCGAGATGAATCAGCCCCGGAATCTGGTCCGTGATGGCGAGGCTCGGCAGCACGTTGCGGCCGAGTTGCGGCCCCAGCGCCGAATAATCCGATCGCGCAGCGGAAATGCCGGCATGGACACCGACATAGACACCGGCCCAATCCACGCCCGAGTTTTTCGGCTCGGCCTCCGGCGCATAGGCGCCGCGCAGGTAATCGGCAGCCTGTGCGCCCGATGTGGCCGCGACTGCCAGGACCGTCAGGCTCCCGAGGCGCTGGAGGGTCTTCCTCCCGAGCAAGCGATGAACCGACATGGATGAACTCCTGTAACCTGACCTGAACCCGGACACGCCCCGCGAGGCAGAACGCGCCATGGGGCTTCATGCAGCCAAGAGTAAAAAAGTAACCTTACCCTCGGGTTAAGCGGGCCTGCCTCCATTCGCTCCGTTTTGGCACGTTCTGCCTTGGCAAAGCCCACGATTGTCAGGGGAGGCGGAGGGGACTACATGCCATTGCCATGAATGGTGCTCCGATGAACGCTGCCCCCGCTCGCCTCACCCTCGCTCTCGCGCAGGTGAACCCGATCCTAGGCGATATCGCCGGCAATCTCGCGCGGGCGCGCGATGCGCGGTCCAAGGCTGCGCAAGCCGGGGCTGAGATCGTGATGTTCCCGGAATTATTCCTGATCGGCTATCCGCCGGAGGATCTTGTGCTGAAACCCGCCGTGCAGGATGCCTGCCGGCAGGCGCTCGATGATCTCGCCCGCGACACCGCCGATGGCGGCCCCGCCGTGCTGATCGGCTTGCCATGGAAAGAGGGGGGCAAGCTTTTCAATGCCATTGCAGCGCTCGATTCGGGACGAATCACCGGCGTGCGTTTCAAGGTCGATCTGCCGAATTACGGTGTGTTCGACGAAAAGCGCGTGTTTGATTCGGGGCCCATGCCCGGCCCGCTGCCCCTGCGTGGTGTGCGCCTCGGCCTGCCGATCTGCGAGGATATCTGGACGCCGGAGGTGGTCGAATGCCTCTCGGAGACGGGGGCAGAAATCCTGCTCGTGCCGAATGGCTCGCCCTATCGGCGCGGCGTGGCGGATGAGCGGATGAATGTTGCCGTGGCGCGTGTGGCTGAAAGCGGGCTCGCGCTGGTCTATCTCAATCAGGTCGGCGGGCAGGATGATCTCGTCTTCGATGGCGCGAGCTTCGGGCTTAATCCCGGTGGCGCCATGGCCTTCCAGATGCCCGGTTTCCGTGAGGATTTGCAGCTCATCACGCTGGAGCAGGGCGCTTCGGGCTGGCAGATCTCAGAAGGCCCGAAAGCCTTGCTCGCCGAGCAGGACGAGGCGGATTACACCGCCTGCATGCTGGGCCTGCGCGATTACGTCGAGAAAAACCGCTTCCCCGGCGTAGTCCTCGGCCTTTCCGGCGGTATCGATTCCGCAATCTGCGCGGCGCTCGCGGCGGATGCCCTCGGGCCGGATCGCGTGCATGCGGTGATGCTGCCCTATCGCTATACCTCGGAGGATAGCCTGATGGACGCCAAGGATTGCGCGAGCGCGCTGGGTATCCGCTACGACATCCTGCCGATCGCCAGCGCGGTGGAGGGGCTGGAAGCTGCGGTGGCACCCATCTTCGCCGGCACGAAACGCGACATCACGGAAGAAAACGTGCAATCGCGCGCGCGCGGCACGATCCTCATGTCGATCTCGAACAAGTTCGGACCGATGGTCGTGACCACCGGCAACAAAAGTGAGATGAGCGTGGGCTATGCCACGCTTTATGGGGATATGAATGGCGGCTTCAACCCCATCAAGGACCTCTACAAGATGGAGGTCTACCGCCTTTCGGCCCTGCGCAACCGCTGGAAGCCCGCGGGCGCGAGGGGCCCGGATGGCACGGTGATCCCCGAGAATATCCTCGTGAAGGCTCCCACCGCCGAATTGCGCGAGAACCAGAAGGATCAGGATTCGCTGCCGCCTTACCCCGTGCTCGACGACATTCTCGAATGCCTCGTCGAGAAGGAGATGCGCGTGGCCGACATCATCGCGCGCGGGCATGACCGCGCGACCGTGGAGCGCATCGAGCATCTGCTGGCCATCGCCGAATACAAGCGCCGGCAATCCGCGCCCGGCGTGAAGGTCACGCGCAAGAATTTCGGCCGCGACCGCCGCTACCCCATCGTCAACCGCTTCCGCGATCGCTCGGAGGGGGCATACGCCCCGGATCAAGGCATCCAGCCCGAGCCGATGAAGAGCCTCAGCGAGGCCTATGATGGCTAAGCCCGTCTTCCGTTTTGCCCCGTCGCCTACGGGCTACCTGCATATTGGCAATGCCCGCACCGCCCTGTGGAACGCGCTGATGGCGCGTAAAAGCGGCGGAACCTTTCTGCTGCGCTTCGATGACACCGATACAGAGCGCTCCCGGCAGGAATTCGCGGACGGCATCCTTGAGGATCTGGCTTGGCTGGGGATTCCGCCGGACCGCATCGAGCGGCAATCCGATCGTGCCGCGCGATACGCCGCCGTGCTCGAGGATTTCAAGGCGCGCGGGCTGGTCTATCCGGCCTATGAGACCGCCGAGGAACTTGATCGCAAGAGGAAGCGCCAGCAGGCGCGGGGCCTTCCGCCGGTTTATGATCGCGCGGCTCTGGCGCTCACCGATGCGGATCGCGCGAAGCTCGAAGCCGAGGGGCGGCAGCCGCATTGGCGCTTCAGGCTCTCCGGGCAAACCGTGCGCTGGCAGGATGGCGTGCGCGGCGAGTGCCATATCGAGACGGCCTCATTGTCCGATCCCATCCTCGCGCGCGCTGAAGGGCAGGTGCTATACACCTTCGCGAGCGTGATTGATGACGCCGATTTCGGCATCACCCATGTGTTGCGCGGCGAGGATCATGTCGCGAATACCGCGGTACAGATCGAGCTTTTTCAGGCTTTGGGTGCAGCTGGAGCATGGGCAAATGAAGTCGATGCCGGTTCGCGTGAAGCCCATGCGACCACAATAAGGCTTCCGGCTTTCGCGCATCACAACCTCATCGCCTCCGCCACCGGCGAGGAGATGTCGAAGCGCACGGGCGCGCTCTCGCTGCGCTCGTTCCGGGCGGAGGGTGTCGATCCGCTGGCGGTGGCGATTGTCGCGACGCTCACCGGCACGTCCGAAGCCATCCGCCCGCTGGAAGGGCTCGATGCCTTGGCTGATCTGCTCGATCTTTCCAAATTCTCCCGTGCACTCACGAAGTTCGATCCGGCGGAGATCACCGACCTCTCGGTGAAGCTGCTGCATGCCAAGCCCTTTGCAGCCCTTCAGGAATCGCTTGCCCATCTCGGAATTTCCGGTCCCAAGGCGGAAGCTTTCTGGGCGGCAATCCACGGCAATGTGAGCCGGCTGGAGGAGGTGCGCGAATGGTGGAGCCTGCTGATTGAGCCCCAGAATTTCGCCGTGGCCGAAACGGATTTCCTCAGCGAATGCGCCGGCCTGCTGCCTGCCGAGCCTTTTGGTGTCGAGACATGGAGCCAGTGGGTTGGTGCGATTCAGGCGAAAACAGGCCGGAAGGGCAAGGCGCTCTTCATGCCCCTTCGCCTTGCGCTCACGGGGCGCGAGCAGGGGCCGGAGTTGAAGGCCGTGTTGCCCCTCTTAGGGCGGGCTGAGGCTCTGGCGCGTTTGGTGCCGGCGCAACGACTCTGACCTGCCGGCGCAAGCCGTCAGCCCCGATCACTTCCTGCATCTGGCCCTGGCCCCCATTCAGCACGCGCTCGCTGCCGAGGCGCGGGCCGATGCCCGCAGAAGCGGTGCCGGCAGTGGGGATCGCTGCATCCGGGATCGGAGCAGGCTCTTCCGCAGCGGGTGCAGGGGCGGGCGCGTTGCGCGTGTTGCGCGCACTGGCTGACTGGCGCTGCTGGGCTGCCCCGCGCACTTCCTTCGGGCGAGACATGGCCTCGGCCTGCTCGCGTGTCACCACAAGGTCGCCCTTCCGGGTTTCCACAAGGTCTTCCTGCCCCTTGGCGAGTTGCGCCGCAGTGTAGCCCGGCGGGCGGCAGAAGCAGGCATTGTCGCGATTTTCGCGGTATTTCAGCGCGAAGGGGTAGGATGTATAGGCCTGCCCGTCGCGGGTGGCGGCGGTCTCGATCTCCGCGCCGAGGCGCATATACATCACCATGGTCTCGGCCCCCGGACAGAGCGCCTGGCAAACTTGACCATGTTCGTCACGCGCCGTCAGGCCCTCGAAATTCACAGGGAAGAAGAAGCCGTCACAGGTGCGCACGCAAACCGGCGTGCGGCCACCGAGGCGGGCCTTTTCCTTCAGTTCTTCGTCGAATTCCGGATCGAGCGTGGTCAGCGTTTCACGACGCTGATCGACCGTGGCGCTGGAGCCGAAGAGCCGTTCG
This sequence comes from Beijerinckiaceae bacterium, assembly GCA_025458025.1. GTDB lineage: Bacteria > Pseudomonadota > Alphaproteobacteria > Rhizobiales > Beijerinckiaceae > Rhabdaerophilum. The sequence continues at coordinate 35,170 of JALOTF010000046.1, forward strand.
AGAATGCCGGGCTCCTGCGGCTGGGCATAGATCACGCCACGCTGCGGCGCGGCCTGCTGGGCGCCATCACAACCATAGCGTTGATAGGCCGCGAGCAATTGCGCGCGGCGGGGTGCATTCGCATCCGCCGGCTCGGTCTGCCGTAGCCGGGCTTCCATCTGCTGGGTCTGGGCCGCAAGCGGCGCACAAACGGCCGGTGCACTGCCAAGGCCGAAGAAGCCGCGCGGCTGGTCGCAGCCATTGGCGCGCATGGCATTGCGGGCATTGGCGATTTCGGACCGCAGCCGCGCCGCCTCGCGCGGGTTGCCCCCGGCATTGCTCCGCGGGAGATTGGCAAGCTCGGCCCGGATGGTGTTGCACATCGCGGGTTGTGCGTGGGAAGGAGTCGCGACTGTCAGCGCGAAAAGGCCCGCGAGCAACAGCCCCATGCCCGGGAAAAGGAAGTTGCCTGCGCGCATCGAGCCCTTGGCCTTGGAAGCCGGCATGGCCGGTTGATTCTGAAACAAGGAAAACCGTTACGGCCCGATTGTGAAGCGAGCAAGGCGGAGGAAAGGGATTCCCCGGCTCATTTGCGGGAAATCACGCGGGTTTGACGGAATTCCGGGGTATCCAGATTGCTCAGGCGTCCGGATCGTGATCCTCGCCGCTGGCCTTCAGGCGCGCCATCAACTGCCCGAGGACGCGATTGAGCGTGGCGAGATCATCGGGGCGGATATCCTGCGCAAGATCCTGCGCGAATTGGCGCGCCATGGGCACGATTTCGGCATAGATCGCCTGACCGCGCGGGGTCATGGCGAGGAAGGCCTCGCGCATATCCTGCCGATTGGGGCGGCGGGCCACGAGATGACGCTTCTCCAAAGCCGCCACAGCGCGGCTCACGGTGGTCTTGTGCATGCGGGAATGCAGACCGATCTCGCGGGCGGTCATTTCCGAGAACTGGCCGAGGGTCGCGAGAATGCGCCATTCGGGAATCGAAATGCCGAAGCGCTCGCCATAGACGCGCGCGAGACTCTGGCTAACTAGGGTCGCCAGCACATTCAGGCGGTAGGGCAGGAAACCTTCGAGTTCCAGCACATCGCTCTCCGTCTCGACCGGATTGCGCTTCTCCGAAAGGGAATCCATCACTCATGCCTTCATTGCACGGCACGAGCGCGATGCGCGTTGCCTTTCTGTATCCTCGCACCGTTCTGTGTGCGGCGCAACATGAAACCCGTTAAACCCTTGTCAAAAAAGGAATTATGGTTTCATTGTCCCGGATCTGCCTCGTCGATGCCTCTCTTGCCTCATCTTGAGGCAGGGGCGCACCTATCCCTGCCTCCCGCGTAACCGTCCTGGATCTTGGCGGCGCAGATCAGCCACGCTCCCGTTGGCGGATGTTGCAACAGGGGCGAGGCGTCAGCCACGCTCCCGTTGGCGGATGCTGATTGTGTCGTAGGAATATTCGCCGATTTTCCACCATGGGGTGACATCGCCGAGATAAGCGTTGACGCTCTCGAGGCCCTTCGCGAAGAGCGGGCTCTGGGCGGCATATTCGGCATAAACGGCCTTGGCGGCGTCATAGGCGGCATCCATCACCGCCAGCGGGAAGGCGCGCAGCTCGGTGCCCGCCCCCAGCAGGCGCTTCAACGCCGGCGCGTTCACGGCGTCATACTTCGCGAGCATCCAGTTGTTGGCGCTCTCGCTCGCCTGCACGAGGACGGCCTGATAATGCTTCGGCAGGCGGTTCCACTGCTCGAGATTGACGCAGAGATGGAGCATCGCGCCGCCCTCCCAGAAGCCCGGGAAGTAATAGTATTTCGCGACTTTCTGGAAGCCGAGCTTCTCGTCATCATAGGGGCCGACGAATTCCACTGCATCCAGCGTGCCTTTTTCGAGCGCCGGATAGATGTCCCCGGGCGCGATCTGTTGGGGCACGACGCCGAGCTTGCGGAGCACCGCGCCGCCGGTGCCGCCAATGCGGAATTTCAGCCCGTTGAGATCAGCCAGACTGTTGATTTCCTTGCGAAACCAGCCGCCCATCTGCGTGCCGGAATTGCCCGCAGGGAAGGAGATGGCATTGAACTTCGCGAGCGCTTCGTTGACGATCTTCTCACCACCGCCGAAATGCCACCAGCTGTGCTGCTGCCGCGCATTGGGGCCGAAGGGCAGGCCCGTGCCGAGCCCAAGCGCGGGTTCCTTGCCCACATAGAAATAGGTCGGCGTGTGGCAGCACTCGATCGCACCGGAGGTGACCGCATCCAGCGCCTGAAGGCCGGGCACGATCTCGCCGGCCGCGAAGGCCTGGATCTGGAACTTGCCGTCCGTCGCTTCGCCCACGAGCTTCGCCAGCTGCTGGGCCGTGCCAAAAATCGTATCGAGCTGCTTGGGGAAGCTTGAGGTCAGCCGCCACTTCACTTCCGGCATGCTCTGCGCAATCGCCGGCTTCGCAAGCGTGGTGGCTGCGACACCTCCCGCCAGGCCCGAAAGCAGCATCTCCCTGCGCCGCATGGTCGTCCGCGTCATGACCTGTCTCCTGCCTCTCAAAAGTAGTTGCGGATGAAACTGGTTTGACCTTCAATCCGCTTTGTGGTGTTGCTTGCTGCAGGATTGCACAGGCCTTCCGCCGCGTCACGCCCTTCAGGTTTTTCTGCATGAGAATTTCAGCCTTCGCCCTTCCCGCCGGAACCGCAGGGGCGCATGATCGCACCAGCGCGGCCATTGAGATGTCGCGTCAGGGAAGGAACTGCGCATGAAGCTCGCCTCGTTGAAATCCGGCCGCGATGGTCGTCTGGTTGTCGTCTCGAACGATCTCACCCGCGCGACGGACGCGACCCACATCGCACCGACCCTGCAGGCCGCTTTGGATCGCTGGGAGCTGTTCGCGGGCGCGCTGGCCGATCTCGCGGAGGGGCTGGAGCATGGCTCGGTGCCTGCTTTCCGCTTCCATGAGCATGATTGCGCGAGCCCGCTGCCGCGCGCCTACCAGTGGGTAGATGGATCGGCCTATGTGAACCACGTCGAACTCGTGCGGAAGGCGCGCGGCGCCGAACTGCCCGCGAGCTTCTGGACCGATCCTCTCATGTATCAGGGGACATCGGACGCCAATATCGGCCCGCGTGATGCGGTGCGAGTGGCCTCGGCAGATTATGGCATTGATTGCGAGGCGGAAATCGCGGTCATCACGGGGGATGTGCCCGCCGGCGCCACCCGCGAGCAGGGACTCGCTGCCATCCGGCTCGTGATGCTCGTGAATGATGTGTCCTTGCGCAACCTCATCCCGGCGGAACTCGCCAAGGGCTTCGGCTTCCTGCAATCGAAGCCACCGAGCGCCTTCTCGCCGGTCGCGGTCACGCCGGATGAACTCGGCGACGCCTGGAAGGATGGCAAGCTCAGCCTGCCGCTGATGACCGCCATCAACGGCCATGCTTTCGGAAAGCCCGAGGCAGGCGAGGAAATGACTTTCGATTTCGGCACGCTGATCGCCCATGCGGCGAAGACGCGGCCGCTTTCCGCCGGCACGATTGTCGGTTCGGGCACGGTCTCGAACCGCGACCCCGATGGCTCGCCGGGCCGGCCGGTGGGTGAGGGCGGTCGCGGTTATTCCTGCATCGCCGAGTTGCGCATGGTCGAGACCATCCGCGATGGCCAGCCCAAGACGCCGTTCCTCGGCTTTGGTGATACCGTTCGCATCGAGATGCGCGACCGCAAGGGCCACTCGATCTTCGGCGCCATCGAAAACCGTATTGAACCTGCCGTGTGAAAAGCATTTTCAAGCGAAATGGTCGCCGGTTCGCCTGAAGAAAATGCGTGAGTAAAAAAAGGAGCAGCTGTGAGCACGCCTGCTTTTGCATCCGTCAACGACATGACGGAGAAAAAGATCACCTTCGCCGAGATCGGCGAGGGCCTTTACGCCTTTACCGCCGAGGGCGATCCCAATACGGGCGTCATCATCGGCGATGACGGCGTGCTGATCGTCGATGCGCAGGCGACGCCCGCGATGGCGCAAGCCGTCATTGAGCGGGTGCGCTCGGTGACAGATAAACCTATCACCCATGTGCTGCTCTCGCATTATCACGCGGTGCGCGTGCTCGGCGCCTCGGCCTACAAAGATGCGAAGACGATCCTCGCCTCGGACGCCACGCGCGATCTCATCGTCGAGCGCGGCGAGCAGGATATGGCGAGCGAGATCGGCCGCTTCCCGCGCCTCTTCCGGGGGCAGGAGACCATTCCGGGCCTGACTTGGCCGAGCGTGACTTTCGCCACCGAAATGAGTGTGTGGCTGGGCAAGCGCGAGGTGCGCATCCGCCATCTCGGGCGGGGGCATACGGCAGGCGATACCATCGCCTGGGTGCCCGATGCCGGGGTGATGTTCTCAGGCGATCTCGTGGAATACAAATCCGCCTGCTATTGCGGCGATGCGCATTTCACGGATTGGCCGCAAACGCTGACGAGGCTCGCGGGCTATGATCCGGTGGCGCTTGTGCCGGGGCGCGGCGATGCCCTCACGGGTCGTGACAAGGTGAAGGCAGCAATTGCCGGCACGACCGATTTCCTCCAGACGCTCTACGGCACCGTGCAGAAATCCGTGGCGCGCGGCGATGACCTGAAAACCGCTTACAAGGCCGTGCGCGCCGCGATGGATGGGCCTTTCGGTGCTTATGCCATCTACGAGCATTGCCTGCCCTTCAACGTCTCCCGCGCCTATGACGAGGCGAAGGGCATCGCGCATCCCGTGATCTGGACCGCCGAGCGCGACCGCGCGATGTGGGCTGCGTTGCAGGCCTGAGCCGATGCAGCAGCCCTACGCCACCTTCCGTTACGATCCCTCGCCGGACCAGAAGCGCGCCACGCCCACGCGACATAAGGTGGTGATCATCGGCGCGGGACCGGTGGGGTTGAGCCTCGCGATCGACCTTGCGCTTCGCGGCCATGCGCCGGTTTTGCTCGACGATTCCGACCGCATCGGCGAGGGGAGCCGTGCCATCTGCTTTGCGAAGAAGACGCTGGAAATCTTCGATCGCCTCGGTGTTGCGGGCCCTCTGGTGGCCGAGGGTATTTCGTGGAAGAAGGGCAAGGTTTTTCAGGGTGATCACCTGCTCTACACCTTCGATCTGCTGCCCGAGGACGGGCACAAGATGCCCGCCTTCATCAACATCCAGCAATTCGTGGTGGAGAAGGCTCTGGTGGATCGCGCCATGGAACTGGGAGTCGATCTGCGCTGGAAGAACCGGGTTTCCGGCATCGAGCCGCAGAATGACGGCGTGCGCCTTGCCATCGAGACGCCCGATGGCGAATATCGCCTCCATGCCGATCATGTGATCGCCTGCGATGGCGCGCGCTCGCCCGCCCGCGCCATGCTCGGGCTCGATTTTCCCGGCGAGGTCTTCGAGGAGCAGTTCCTCATCGCCGATGTGAAGATGGAGGGCGATTTTCCCACGGAGCGCTGGTTCTGGTTCGATCCGCCGTTCCACCCCGGTGGCTCGGCCTTGCTGCATCGCCAGCCGGACAATATCTGGCGGATCGACCTGCAACTCCCGGCGACGGCTGACGCTAATATCGAGAAGCAACCGGAACGCGTGCGCCCGCGTATCGAGGCGATGCTGGGTCATAGCGATTTTTCCCTCGAATGGGTTTCGATCTACCGCTTCCGTTGTTTGCGTCTTGAGCGTTTCCGGCATGGCCGGGTGATCTTCGCGGGTGATGCCGCGCATCAGGTCTCGCCCTTCGGCGCGCGCGGTGCCAATTCCGGCATCCAGGATGCGGAGAACCTCGCCTGGAAACTTGCTGCCGTACTCGATGGCGACAGCCCCGAGAGCCTGCTCGAAACCTACGATTCCGAACGGGGCGAGGCGGCCAACGAGAACATCGCGCATTCCACCCGCTCGACCGATTTCATCGCGCCGCAAAGCGAGGCGGAGCGGCTTCTGCGGGATGCGGCGCTCGCATTGGCCGCGAACCATGGATTTGCGAAGCGCATGGTCAATTCCGGTCGCCTTTCCATGCCCACGGCCTATGCGGAAAGCCCACTTTCAACGGCTGACGAGGGCGATTGGCCGCGCGGCCCCGCGCCGGGCGCGCCCATTCCGGACGCGCCCTATGGCAAGGGCTTTCTCAGCGAACATCTCGGACGCGATTTCACGCTTCTTGCGGCAGATGATGCGACCGCACGGCTCGCGCCGCCGGGTGTCGCGGTTCTCGTCGCGAACGAAGCGGTAGCCGAACGCTTCGGGCTCAATCCGGGCGGAGCCACCCTCATCCGGCCCGATGGCCATGTCGCGGCGCGCTTCCAGCGGGCCGAAAAGGGCGCGATTCGCGCGGCCCTGCGCCGTGCGCGCGGCAAGGCGGGGGAGGTAGCGTGATGGCGGATCTCATCACCGAAAACCGCTTCGCCGATCCCGATCGCGCCTTCCGCCGGCTCATCGAGGCGCGGCGCGGGCTCTCGCCGGAGGAAGCAGCGGCGCTGGATTGTCGCCTCGTGCTGCTGCTCGCAAACCACATAAGCGACGATCATGTGCTTGAACAGGCGATCGCCGCCGCAACGGCTACGATGAAGGCGGATTGAAATCGCGCGCTTTCATCCGCATCTCTTGCGGGCCATAACGGTGCCTGTCCAACGGGAGATCGCCATGATCCGCTTTCTTGCTGCCCTCTTGCTGGCCGGGCTCACCGCTTTGCCCGCCGCTGCGCAATCACCTGATCTCATTTTCAAGAAATCCACCGTATTCCGCCTGCTGACCTGGGACGACAAGCTTGCGACCTACGCGATCGACGATCCCGATATCGAGGGCGTCGCCTGCCATTACACCGTGCCGGAAAAGGGCGGCGTGGCCGGCGGCCTCGGCCTCGCGGAGGAGGTGTCGGATATTTCGCTCGCCTGCCGGCAGGTCGGCCCGGTGAAGTTCAGGAACAAGACCGAGCAGGGCGAGGTGATGTTCCGCCAGTCGCGCTCGCTGCTCTTCAAGCGGATGCAAATCGTGCGCGGCTGCGATGCCAAGCGCAACGTGCTGGTTTATCTCGTCTATTCCGACAAATTGATCGATGGCAGCCCGAAGAACTCCACCTCCACCGTGCCGATCATGCCGTGGGGGCAGGCCGAGGCGCCGCGCTGCGCGGACTGGATAAAGGGCTGAACAGCAAAAAGGCCGGTGCGAGCCGGCCTTGTCATCCGTGCGAAGGCTGAAGCCTCACTCGCGGCAGGAAATCAGGAAGCTGTCGACCGGCTTCTGCGCAGTGCCCGCCGTGCCGGTGATCTCGTCCGGCGCGAGCTTGCGATAGGCGAGGGCGGCCTTGAAGCCCTTCGATTCGCACCAGGCATTCGCGACGATGCGGCCGCAATCCCCGCCGGTCGCGAGGCAATCCTGCGTGCCGTAGCCATCCGAGCCTGCGACCACGAAATCGCGCGGTTTCGGACGGGCCTCGGACTCGCTGCCCGAACCGGCCGCGATGGCTCCGGCGACCGCCGCCATGGCGAGGCAGGCGAAAACGCTTAAACGCTTGCGCATGTTCTGTCCTTCCCGGAAGAGCGATACAACCTGAGATAGACAGATTGACTCCGAATGCGTTGAGGTTCCGTTAACGGATATGTCGTGGGCGCGAAAAGCGGATCACGATCATGGGAGACTTGCGCTTGCTGCATTGCAGCAAGAATGTGCCGGGCATGCCGTGCCATTCCCCGGCTTGACCGGAAACCGGGTTTGGGGCATTAACCTCGGCATGAAACGGGTTTCGATCGCGATTTCGGCGATTATTTGTGGCTAGTGCCCTCGGCGCTGGCCTCGTCTCGTTTACCTCCTCCACCTAAGGTTCACGAACAGAAAGCCAGCGCCGGCGGCGCCTGCTTTGGGTTGGCCTGTGGCTGGCCGGGTGAGGGGACATGACGGCTCAATTGCGGCTCTACAACACGCTGACGCGGAAGAAGGAACTCTTCACGCCGCTCGATCCCTCACGCGTGCGGATGTATGTCTGCGGACCCACGGTCTATGATTTTGCCCATATCGGCAATGCGCGGCCGGTGATTATTTTTGACGTGCTGTTCCGCCTGCTGCGGCACATCTATGGCGCGGGAAACGTCATCTACACCCGGAACATCACGGATGTGGACGACAAGATCAACGAACGCGCCGCGCGCGATTACCCCGATCTTCCGCTGAACGAGGCCATCCGCAAGGTCACGGAGGGCACGAACGCGCAGTTTCAGGCGGATGTCGCGGCGTTGGGCTGCCTGGAGCCGACGCATCAGCCGCGCGCCACCGCGCATATCCAGGGCATGCTGGATGTCACCCAGCGGCTGCTCGACAAGGGCTTCGCCTATGTCGCGGAAGGCGCGGAGGGCAAGGAAGTGCTGTTCGCCGTCACGGCCATGCCGCGCTATGGCCAGCTCTCAAACCGCAAGCTGGAGGAGCAGGAAGCTGGCGCGCGCGTGGCGGTGGAGGCGCACAAGCGCAATCCGGGCGATTTCGTGCTCTGGAAGCAATCCTCGGCGGATCAGCCGGGCTGGGAGGCGAGTTTCCGCGTTTCAGGCGGAACGGTTTCCATTTTCGGCCGCCCCGGCTGGCATATCGAGTGCTCGGCGATGTCGATGGCGACCCTGCTGGAGCCCTTCGGCGGCGGCCTCGCTTGCGATGACCCCGTTAAGAACACCTTCGATATCCATGGTGGCGGCATCGACCTCGTGTTCCCGCATCACGAGAACGAGATTGCGCAATCCTGCTGCGCCTTCGGATCTGAGAAAATGGCGCAGATCTGGATGCATAACGGGTTTTTGCAGGTCGAAGGGCGGAAGATGTCGAAATCGCTCGGCAACTTCCGCACCATCCGCGAGGTGCTGGCCGATTGGCCGGGCGAAGTGGTGCGCTTCACGATGCTAAAGACTCATTATCGCCAGCCAATCGACTGGACCCTAAAGAGCTTGGAGGAGAGCTTTCGTGTATTGCGGCGACTTGCGACACACACAGAAGCTGTGAAAAAATCTGAGCTTCACCGGGATTTTGACGAACAGAAGCCTTTGCTTGGAAACTATCTTCTGGATGTTCTTCCACCGCTTCTCGATGATCTGAATACGCCGTTGGCAATTTCTCGTTTGAGCGCAGCCATGCAGGGTGGTCAAAGTCTAGGACCAAACTCTCTTGCAGCTTCACTGAAGTTGCTTGGACTTGAGGCGCTTGTCGGCCAGCAATGGCCAGAACCCTCATTGCAAGGTGTTGATGAAGTTCAAATCAACGCCTTCATCTCCCTCCGCCTCGCCGCCCGCGCGGCCAAGAACTGGGCGGAATCCGATCGCATCCGCGATGAACTCGCGAGCATGGGCATTCAATTGAAAGATGGCAAGGATACGGATGGCAATCCGATCACCACCTGGGAGGTGAAGCGATGACTCGCGAACGCCTCTACCTCTTCGACACCACGTTGCGCGATGGCGCGCAGACCACAGGCGTGGATTTCTCGCTCGCCGACAAGCGCAAGATCGCCGAGATGCTGGACAAGCTCGGCATTGATTACATCGAGGGCGGCTATCCCGGCGCGAATCCGGTCGATACGAAGTTTTTCGAAAAGCCCCCGCAAACGCGCGCCACCTTCACTGCCTTCGGGATGACCAAGCGCGCGGGCATTTCCGCCTCGAATGATCCCGGTTTGCAGGCGCTGGTGCAGGCCGGTGGCAAGGCGATCTGCTTTGTCGCCAAATCGTGGGATTACCACGTTGAATTCGCGTTGGGCTGCACGCTCGCGGAAAACCTCGAAGGGCTGGCCGACAGCGTGAAGGCCGCCATCGCCGCGAACAAGGAAGCGATGGTCGATTGCGAGCATTTCTTCGATGGCTTCAAGGCCAACCGCGCCTATGCGCTGGATTGCGTGAAGACCGCGCATGATGCCGGCGCGAGCTGGGTTGTGCTCTGCGACACCAATGGCGGCACGCTGCCGCATGAGGTCGAGGCCATCGTGGGCGAAGTCGTGAAGGCTGTGCCGGGCGTGCGGCTCGGCATCCACGCCCATGATGATACCGGGCAGGCCGTCGCGAACAGCCTCGCGGCGGTGAGGGCAGGGGCCCGGCAGATCCAGGGCACGCTGAACGGCCTCGGCGAGCGCTGCGGCAATGCCAATCTCTGTACGCTCATTCCCACGCTGAAGCTGAAGGCGGATTTCGCGGAAAAGTTCGAGATCGGCGTGACGGATGCCGCTTTGGCCACGCTGTCCGCCGTTTCCCGTGGCTTCGATGAGCTGCTGAACCGCGTGCCGAACCGGCAGGCGCCTTATGTCGGCGCTTCCGCTTTCGCGACCAAAGCCGGTATCCATGCCTCCGCGCTCATCAAGGACCCCAAGACCTACGAGCATGTCGAGCCCGAAAAGCTGGGGAATCGCCGTCTCGTGCTGGTTTCGACTCAGGCCGGGCGCTCGAATGTGCTGGCGGAACTGGATCGCCTGGGCGTGGCCGTGGCGAAGGATGATCCGCGCGTTAGCCGCATTCTCGATGAGGTGAAGGAGCGCGAGGCGCTGGGCTATTCCTATGAGGGGGCGGATGCGAGTTTCTATGTGCTCGCGCAGCGCTTGCTCGGCCGCGTGCCGGAGTTTTTCAAGGTCGAGCGCTTCAAGGTGAATGTGGAGCGTCGCTACAACGCCAAGGGCGACCTGATGACCTTCTCCGAGGCCATCGTGAAGGTGCGAATCGGCGAGACGACCCGTATCTCGGCGGCGGAAGGTGATGGCCCGGTCAACGCCCTCGACAAGGCCCTGCGGAAAGATCTCGGGCGTTACCAGAGCCACATCAAGGGTTTGAAGCTGACGGACTTCAAGGTCCGTATCTTCCAAGGCGGCACGGATGCCGTGACCCGCGTGCTGATCGATTCGACCGATGAAACCGGCGAAAGCTGGACCACCGTGGGTGTCAGCGCGAACATCATCGACGCCTCGTTCCAGGCGCTGACGGATTCGGTGATCTACAAGCTCTTGCGCATGCACATGGCCGGCGCCCTGCCGGCGGAATGAAAAAGGGGCCGA
>JALOTF010000047.1 GCA_025458025.1 Beijerinckiaceae bacterium
ACGATGAACAAGATCATCGAGGCGGTGGAAAAAGATCCGAACTATCCGGTGCTGCTCGCGGGTCAGCGCTCACCGCCCGAGCCCACGGGCGCGGATGCGATCGCCGCCGCCGCGCGCTCTGTCGCGGAGACGCTGGATCTGCGCGCGATCGTCGCCTGGACAGCTTCCGGGGCCACCGCCTTGCGCATTGCGCGCGAGCGGCCCTATCCGCCGATCCTCGCACTCACCACCTCGCGCAACACCGCGCGCCGCCTCGCTTTGGTCTGGGGCGTTCATGCCGTGGTGGGCGAGGACCCGAAGGATGTGGATGACATGGCCCATGCCGGCGCGCATGTCGCGCGCGAGCAGGAGTTCGCCAATCCCGGCCAGCGGGTCATCCTCGTCGCGGGTGTTCCCTTCGGCACGCCTGGGGCCACGAACATGCTGCGCATCACCTTCGTGAGCGCGGATGATTGAGCGTTACGACGGAGGGCGGCCTAGATCGGCTGCCCTTCGGCTTCCTGCTTCAGCCGCTCCATGATCTTCTCGAGATCGGGGAATTGCGGATAGATATCCAGCGTGCGCCGGTAGACCTGATAGGCCTGCTTGCGGTTTCCCATGATCTGAAGAAGCTGCCCGAGGCCCGCGAGCGCATGGAAATGCCGGGGCTCGTAAGCGAGGCTCTGGCGAATGTCGCGCATCGCGCTTTCCTCGTCCTTCAGCAGGAAATGCACGATGGCCCGGCGGTGATAGGCCTCGGACCAATCCGGCTTCAGCGTCACCACGAAATCGAGCAGGTCGAGCGCGAGATCAAAATTCTTCGATTCGGTCGCCTGTTTCGCGCGCTGAAGCAGGAGATCCGCCGTATCCGAACCGGATTTCTCGAATCGCTGCTCGATCTGCTGGGCCACGCTCTTGGCGGCATCCGCGTTGGGCGCTGCCTTCAGGCGCTCGAATAGGCGGTCCGTCCGTTCCTTTTCGCTGAGGCGCGTTGGCGGAGCGTCAGCCGCATTGCCTTGCGCGACTGCAGGCGCAGAGAGCGTAAGGAGCCCGGTGAGGGCCAGAATGACAAGCCGCATCATCATGGATCAAGCGTGGCGCGGGGGTGTGCTTGCGTCAAGGGCCGCGGCGCCGCGCCCGCCTCAACAGAGCGTGATTGAAACACCAAAAGGGCGCTGAAAAGCGCCCTCTCGCGAATTTAGATGATGAGAAAAGGCCCGCGAACGGGCCCGCCCGGCCTTAGCCTTGGCGCGCCTTGTAGCGCTTCTGCGTCTTGTTGATGATATAGACGCGACCGCGGCGGCGAACCATCTGGTTGTCGCGGTGGCGCTTCATCAGCGACTTGAGCGAATTCCTGATCTTCATCGTCTCAACTCCAGCTGGGCCGGAGCCCTGCGTTTCTAGAACATCCTGCCCCGGCCGCAAAAAGCCACCGGAACCGGGTGAAAATGGTGGGCGCGACAGGGATTGAACCTGTGACCCCTACAGTGTCAATGTAGTGCTCTCCCGCTGAGCTACGCGCCCGAAGGCCGCCAGAGTTGCCCCTGCCGGACAGGAAGCGGCTCTATAGTCAGCGCGCCCTGAAAGCGCAAGGGAAAAAGCCGTGCCGCTGACCCGAAAAGGCGTCAGGCCGCGAGCATCCGCTTCACCTCGTTCACGAGGTCCTTGAGGTGGAAGGGTTTCGAGAGCACGCGCGCATCCTTCGGCGCGTTCGATTCCGGGTTCAGCGCCACTGCGGCGAAGCCCGTGATGAACATCACCTTGATATCCGGATCGAGTTCGGTCGCGCGGCGCGCGAGTTCGATGCCATCCATCTCCGGCATCACGATGTCAGTCAGGAGAAGCTCGAAGGGCTCTTCGCGCAGGCGATGATAGGCCGAGCGGCCATTGTCGAAGGAGGCCACATCGAAGCCGGCATTCTGCAGCGCCCTGACGAGGAACTTCCGCATGTCATTGTCGTCTTCGGCCAGGAGGATCTTGGTCATGCTCATCTCGTCTGACCTGTCTCGGAGTAGGACAGGATGGTTAGAGGCGCGTGGTAAACATGTGGTGTATAGCAAGGAATCGGCCAAGGCGCCCCGCTGGACGATTCAACGTCTCGCGTCCATCATAGCGCCAGTCGAGGCTCAGGCGAATCCCGTCCGGGCCTGAAAAGGAACATCTCCGCCGCATGACATTGCCCCGGATCGAGACAGACGAGACCTACACCCTGCTGCATCCGCAAGGGGGCGCTGGCGTGCCGGTTCTGGTCAATTCCCCGCATTCGGGCGAGGTGTTTCCGGAGGCCTTCCTTGCGCGCAGCCAGCTCTCGCGGCAGGTACTGCGGCGCGCCTCCGATCTCTATGTTGATCGCCTTGTGGAGCGCGTGGCCTGCTACGGTGCGACCGTGATGTTTGCGCATCTGCCGCGCTCTTTCGTCGATCTCAACCGCGAGCCGCTCGAACTCGATCCGCGTCTCATTTCCGGGGCGCTTCCAGTGGAGGCGAATACGCGTTCGCTGCGCGTGGCCGGCGGGCTCGGCACGGTTCCCCGCGTCATTGGCGATCAGGTGGAGATTTATGCCGGAAAAATCGCGCTGGATGAGGCGCTTTCGCGCATCGAGCGCTTCTATTTGCCGTATCACGGGCGCCTGCATCGCAACCTTGGGGATTTGCGCGCGCGTTTTGGCCGGGCCTGCCTGATCGATTGCCATTCCATGCCTTCGAATTCGCGCAGCACGGGCCTCATGCCGGATCTCGTGCTGGGAGACCGCTTCGGGGCTTCTTGCCGGCCGGAACTCATCGAATCTTTCGAGGCGCTCGCGCGGCAGGAGGGGTTCCGGGTGGAGCGCAACCAGCCCTATGCCGGTGGCTACATCACCGAATGCTATGGCCGGCCGGAACTGGGCTGGGACGCCTTCCAGATCGAGATCAACCGTGCGCTCTACATGGATGAGCGCACGCTGGAGCCACATTCCGGCTTCGCGGTGCTGGCGCGCCGGCTCGAAAATGTGTTCGCGAAATTTTTTGCGGAACAGGCATTCGAAAACCGCACGACGGACTTGCATTTTTATCAGAAGGCTGCTGAATAGCGCCCAGCAGGCGACACCCTTGCAAGGGCGGAGCCGACTGAGAGCGGGTGTGGGAAGAGATCGGGATAACCGGCGTTCCACTCGCGGATCAGACCGCAAAAGGGCAGAAAGACTCGCAGCGGGAACCAAAAAGCACGGTGCAACCGGGCGATTAGACAAAAAAAAGGCCGCACGAAGCGGCCTGAAAGTCTAGGGAGGAAACGCCCAAGGAGGGCATGCCGCGGGACAACGTCAACCGCGACACCCACAATATATATTGCACTGCAAAAAAAACAAGGGCCCATTCATAGGGCTCGTTTCCGGCCGTGTTCACAGCCTCGTGAACGCGGCCTTCGTTTTTTGTGCGGGCTCTGCCAAGTCTTGGCCGGAACAATTCCGCGATTCGTCCTCCCCGTTTCGTCCACCCCGGGTTTCTTCATGCGTCCTGTGGATCTCACCGCCTTCATCGAAAGCCTCGCGAAGCAGTCCGGCGAGGCAATCCTGCCATTCTTCCGCACCACGCTCTCCGTGCAGGACAAGGGCCGCGCCACCGGTGCGGTGTTCGACCCCGTGACGGAAGCGGATCGCGCGGCGGAATCGGTGATCCGCCGGCGCATTCTCGATGCGTTTCCCGCGCATGGCATTCTCGGCGAGGAATTCGACGACGAGCGGCTCGATGCCGAGCATGTCTGGGTGATCGACCCCATTGATGGCACGCGCGCTTTTCTATGTGGCCTGCCGGTCTGGGGCACGCTGATCGGCCTCATGCGGCATAATCGCCCGGTGCTCGGTGTCATGCACCAGCCCTATACGGGCGAGATGTTCATTGGCGATGGCGGCAGCGCCCGCGTGAACGGCCCGCGCGGCCCTCGAGAGTTGCGCGTGCGCGGCTGCGACAGCCTCGCCGATGCCACGCTGATGACCACCGATCCGCGCCTGTTCAAGGATGCCGAGCGCAAGGCCTATGATGCGATTGAAGGCGCGGTGCGTCTCGCGCGCTACGGCACGGATTGCTACGCCTATGCCATGCTCGCGGCTGGGCAAGTCGATCTCGTGATCGAAACCGGGCTCAAGCCCTATGATATCGTGGCGCTGATCCCGATCATCGAGGGCGCGGGCGGCATCGTCACCACATGGGATGGGAAGCCGGCCAAGGATGGCGGGCGCATCGTCGCAGCAGGCTCGGCGGCGCTGCATGCGGCGGCTCTGGAGCATCTCGGCACGGTCTGAAGTCAGATCTCCTCGCCGGGCACGAAGGCATCGAAAGCCGCCCAGAACAGCGCGCGGGTATCACCTGTTTCCATCAGGATTTCGTGCCTCGCGCCGGGCAGCACGAGGGCACTCGCATTGCGCATGTCGAGCGCCAGTTGTTCCGCTGCAGCCGTGGAAACCACCTTGTCCGCGCCCGCGAGCAGCATCAGCACCGGCGTCCGCCCGAGGCGACCGAAGCCCGGCTGCGCGAAACGATCGAGCGCATGGAACGCCGCCGCGACCCAGCCGATCGTCGGATCACCGATGCCAAGCCCGGGATGCGCCTCAAGCCATTGGCCCATGATGGTGTAGCGCGCGCGATCTCGCGTGAAGGGATTGCCTTCGAACGGCCCTTGCGTGCGCGGCACATCGGTGCCGAAGGGGATGCGCCAGGTCGCAAGGCCGAGCGCGGAGAGCAGACGCGAGAGCACTTGCCCGGCGACACCGCCGCCCGGTCCGGCAATGCCGATCAACGGGGAGGTGAGCACCGCGCGCCGGAATGGTGACGGCCCCCGCGCGATGTGATGCAGCGCGATGGCCCCGCCGGTAGAATGGGCGAGCATAGCCCAGGGTTGCGGCAGGCCCCGCGTGATCATTTCCGCGATCATCGCATCGAGATCGAGCTGGAAATCCTCGAAATCCTCGACATGGCCGGCCTTGCGATTGCGCAGAAGCCGCTCTGATCCGCCTTGTCCGCGCCAGTCGAACGTCGCCACGGCAAAGCCGCGCCCCAGCAATTCTCCGATCACCTCGCGGTATTTCTCGATGAATTCGGCGCGGCCCTGCAGCAACAGGATGGTTCCGCGCGCGTTTTGCCCTTTCGGGAGCGGAAAGAAAGCTGCGCGCAGGCGATAGCCATCGGCGGTTTCGAGCGTTGCGATGTCATGGGCGGGGAAGGGGAGGCCATCCGGGGGCTCGGCCAGCGCAGCCGGAAAAGGCGGTTTTTCTGGCATCGATCAATCCGGCGGAATGTGCGGCCTCGCACCGCTGCCGGTTATCTGCCGCTATTCACCTGCTCCGGGCAAGCCTCAGCGTGGGGCCGGGACCTGCGCCTCCACAAGCTTCGCGCCGATGATGATGTTCGTGCGGGCATCGATCACGAGGTGCAGCCGGCGGCCATCCTCAGTGGTGACATGCCCGGTGAGCAGGTTGCCGCGCCGCTGGAACCCGGGAAGCTGAAGCGGCGCCGTCGCGCCGGTCGCCACGGGAGCGGGACGCTCCGGCACGAGGCGACGGGCGGAATCGGAGGCTTCGGCCAGCAGGCCGCTCGCAAGGATCGCGCTCGATCCGGCAAGGAGGAGCGCTGCGAAGAGCGTGAGGCTGAGCCAGAAGCCGGCACGCCGGCGCAAGCGGGGCAGGGTGGACGACGGAGAGGAATCGAGCGTGGAAGCCTGGGGCATGATGCCCCTTCTATTGCACTGCACCTGAACCGGACTGCGCTTCGCCGTTCATGTCGCATTCATCGCAAAAAACCGCTCGGGCAGCTCTTGAAACGGCGAAATCGGCTTCCCAACTCACTTCTCGTGCAGGCCATGACGGCTGCACAATCGGGAAGGTCCGGCCATCTGGCGGACCGTAATTCGCGTGTCGCTTCTAAAGGAGGATATGCCATGCGTACGTTTGATCTTGCCCCGCTCTATCGTTCCACCGTGGGCTTCGACCGCCTGTTCTCTCTGATCAACCAGATCGAGAATGGCGAAGCCGGGAATGCGAGCTACCCCCCGTACAACATCGAGAAGGTCTCCGAGGACGGCTATCGCATCAGCCTCGCCGTGGCCGGTTTCACCGAGGCCGATCTCGCGATCGAAACCAAGGAAAACTGGCTCGTGATCCGCGGCGAGAAGGTCGCCGAGCAGAGCCAGTCCGAGCGTGAGTTCCTGTTCCAGGGTATCGCGGCTCGCCAGTTCGAGCGTCGCTTCCGCCTCGCGGATCATGTGACGGTCACCGGCGCGCGCCTTGAGCACGGCCTGCTGCATGTCGATCTCGTGCGCGAGATTCCCGAGGCGAAGAAGCCCCGGCAGGTTCCAATCCACGCGCCTCGCGAAGCGGCCCCCCAGCTCGCGGCATAACGGGATCGAATCTCCGGCTTCGAGACCAGCCAGACATTCATCGTGAAAAATGAAGGGGCGCCCGCAGCGCCCCTTTTTGCTGTCCGTTTCAGATGAAACCGCTCAGAGCAGCGGCGCGACCGGCACGGAATTGATCGGGTTCCAGTCCGCGCTCGGCGGGCGCGTGGCGGGCAGGGCCGGCGCGGGTGCGGGGAGAGCGGGGCGCGTGGGCGTCACGGTCGGTTCAGGCATCGGGCCGGCGACTTTCGGCGGCACCGGCTTCGGCGCACTGACCTCCGCGTTGGGTATCGGCATCCGGCGCAGGGGCGGCGTGGGCAGCGCCGCGACGCTGCCCGAGGAAAGGCCGGAATTGCGATCCTCGCCTACGATGCGCGCATCCGAGCGGCGGATGGCATCGCGCTGAAGGATCTCGCCATCATAGGCATCCACCACGAGACGCACGACACCTGTGCGTGGGCTCACGCCTTCGATGACATAGACATCGGCACGGCGCGCCACGACCACGAGATCGCGGAAACCGCGATCCTCCAGCTCATCCACGATGATGGACGGGTGGAGGCGCCGGTCGCGCTCCATGCGATAACGCGGCGCGGGTTCGTAAAGCGGAATCGTGAAGCGCTCGTTCCATGTGTTGAAGAACACCTGCGCCTGCGCGTGGCCTGAGCCAAGCATGGCGCTGGCGGCCAAAGTGGTTGCGCTGAGCAGGCCGGCGAGCAAGAGGCGGGGAGCAGACATCGTTCGGTCTCCGGGTCAGCCGTTTCGCATCACCATCATGGTGAACGAAGCTTAACGGGGGCCGAACGAAACGCTGCAATCCGGCGAAAACAAGGAATTCGCCGGGCTATTCCGCTGCATTCCGGCGCTGGACCATGAAATCCTCCGCGATCGCGATAAAGCGATCCACCTCTTCCGGCGTCGTCAGGAAGGAGGTGACGAGCCGCGCCACCACTTCATCCGGGCCGGGACGCATGGCAGGATCCATCGAGATATCCGACCAGTCATAGAAGCGCGCACCTTCCGCGATCAGGTGATCCATCAGCACCTGGGGCATCACGGGGAAGACCTCGTTAATCTCACAAGGCCATGCCAATCGCACGCCGGGAATGGCCGCGAGGCCCGCAGCCATGCGCCGGGCCATGGCATTGGCATGGGCGGCCAGCTCGCGCCAATGGTCGTCCTCCAGCCACGCCTCGAATTGCGCGCCGATGAGCCGCTGCTTCGAGAGCGTCTGCCCGGTGCGCTTCCGGCGGAAGCGGAAATCCTCCGCGAGGCTTCGATCGAAGAAGATCACCGCCTCGGCCATCAGGCAGCCATTCTTGGTGCCGCCGAGCGAGAGAACATCAATGCCGGCTTTCCACGTCATCTCGGCCGGTGTGCAGCCCAGCGAGACCAGCGCGTTCGAGAAGCGCGCACCATCCATATGCACCTTGAGGCCGTGCTTGCGGGCGCTGACCGTGAGTTCCTTCAATTCGTCCGGCGTGTAAACGAGCCCGAATTCCGTGCCCTGCGCGATGGAGAGCCCCTTCAGCGGTGGGCGGCGCACGCCACCGGGCTCAGCCGCAACATGGGCATCGAGCGCCTCGGGCGTGATCTTGCCGCCGATACCGGGCAGGCCCACCAGCTTGCCGCCGCCCATGTAGAATTCCGGCGCGCCGCATTCGTCATCCATTACATGGCTTTCGACATGCGTGAGAAGCGCCCCCCAGGGCGGGCAGATGGCGCTGGCGGCTAGCGCATTCGCGGCCGTTCCCGTGGCCACTAGGAAAACCTCCAGAGGGCAATCGAAAAATTGCATAAGAGCTTGCTCAAAACGCTGGCTCCAGGGATCTGCCCCATAGGAACCGGCATGTCCGGCATTCGCGCGGACGATCGCGTCGAGCACTTTCGGGCTTGCGCCCACCATATTGTCGCTCTGGAAAATCATGAATGCGAGGCTTCCTTCCCGGCGGCTGAACCGCCGCCCGATCTGAAGCGTAGGGGGAGGCAGGAAGCGTCGCAAGCGTCTGTTGACTTAAAAAGAGGCGGGCGGCGTTGCTAGGGGTGCAAAGCAATCTTTCGAGTCTAGAAAAGGCTGTTATTGTAATTTTATTGCTCAAAGATTCGGATCGCAGGCAATAAAATCCGAAAATTTCGGCAGCGCGGCACTTGTGTGTGCGTGGCAATTCTGTATAGGTCCACAGCGGAATAGGACAGCGTTGCTGACCTACCGAGCCGACCTCCGACGGATTAACTGCCCTGCCCGAACCTCCCGGCAGGGTGATTTTTCCGCCGCTGGCCGGCCTTCTTGCGGCGGGCTTTCTCGTGAAGTTTCGCCGTGATCGAAAAACGGCATCGGGCGGGTCGCAGTTCCCGCCCCACAGGTTCAAAAAGGGGCATGGCCATGACCAGGCGCGATGAAGAGATGGACGGCATGAAGCTCGGGCAAGCGGCTCGGCACACCGCCAAATCGCGCGCCACGGCGTCGCGTACATCCGCGACGGACATCATCGTCGCCCGCGATCCCGGCCTGCCCGCGGCGGAGGGTCTTTATGATCCGCGCCACGAGAAGGATTCCTGCGGCGTCGGCTTCGTGGCCGACATCAAGAACCGCAAGAGCCACACGATCGTGCAGCATGGCCTCTCGATCCTCGCGAACCTCGACCATCGCGGCGCGGTGGGCGCGGACCCGAAGGCGGGTGACGGCTGCGGCATGCTGCTGCAGATTCCGCATCGCTTCTTCGCCGAGGAATGCGCGAAGCTCGGCTTCACGCTGCCGGAACCCGGCTATTACGCCGTGGGCCAGTATTTCCTCCCGCGTGAGGATGATGCTCGCGCGCGCGCTGTGAAGACCATCGAGGATACGATCCGCGCCGAGGGCCAGACGGTGCTCGGTTGGCGCGATGTGCCGGTCGACAATTCCGATCTCGGTGAGAGCGTGCTGCCGACCGAGCCGTTCCATCGGCAGGTTTTCATCGGGCGCAGCGCGGATATCGCCACCGAGGAAGATTTCGAGCGCCGCCTCTTCATCCTGCGCAAGGTGGTGTCCAACACGATCTACCGCAGCGTGGAGCGCGCGAAGGCCGGCGTTTACCCGGTTTCGGTGTCGTGCCGCACGGTGGTCTATAAGGGCATGCTGCTGGCGAACCAGCTGGGCGGCTATTTCAAGGATCTGAACGATCCGCGCGTGGAAAGCGCGCTGGCGCTCGTGCATCAGCGCTTCTCGACGAACACTTTTCCGACCTGGCAGCTGGCGCATCCCTATCGCATGGTCGCGCATAACGGCGAGATCAACACGCTGCGCGGCAACCTGAACTGGATGGCTGCGCGGCAGGCGAGCGTGGACAGCGAGCTGTTCGGCGCTGAAATCGGCAAGCTCTGGCCCATTTCTTACGAAGGCCAGTCGGATACGGCCTGCTTCGACAACGCGCTCGAATTCCTCGTGCGCGGTGGTTATTCGCTCGCCCATGCGGTGATGATGCTCATCCCCGAGGCATGGGCCGGCAACCCGCTGATGAACGAGGAGCGCCGCGCGTTCTACGAGTATCACGCGGCCCTGATGGAGCCGTGGGATGGCCCGGCGGCCATCGCTTTCACCGATGGCCGGCAGATTGGCGCGACGCTCGACCGTAATGGTCTGCGCCCCGCGCGCTATTTCGTGACCAAGGATGACCTCGTGGTCATGGCCTCCGAGATGGGCGTGCTGCCCTTCCCGGAAAGCGACATCGTGACCAAGTGGCGCCTCCAGCCCGGCCGCATGCTGCTCGTGGACCTGATGGAAGGCCGCATCGTCTCCGACGAGGAGATGAAGGCGCAGCTTGCCGCCGCCAACCCCTACAAGGAATGGCTGAAGCGCAGCCAGATCGTGCTGGAAGACCTTCGCCCGGTGGAGCCGCGTGCGAGCCGCACAGATGTGAGCCTGCTCGATAAGCAGAAGGCCTTCGGCTACACGCAGGAAGACCTGAAGCTGCTGATGTCGCCCATGGCGATCACTGGGCAGGAAGCTGTGGGCTCGATGGGCACGGATACGCCGCCGAGCGTGCTCTCTGACAAGTCGAAGCTGCTCTACACCTATTTCAAGCAGAACTTCGCGCAGGTGACGAACCCGCCGATCGACCCGATCCGTGAAGAGCTCGTGATGAGCCTCGTCTCGTTCATTGGGCCGCGTCCGAACATCTTCGATCTCGAAGGCAATTCGCGCCGCAAGCGGCTTGAAGTGCGCCAGCCGATCCTGACCAATGGTGACCTGGAAAAGATCCGCTGCATCGGCCATTTCGAGGATCGCTTCGACACGAAGACGCTAGACATCACCTTCCCGGCCGGCCGCGGCACGAAGGGCATGGAAGATGCCGTGAAGCTGCTGTGTGATCGCGCCGAAGCGGCGGTGCATGGTGGCTACAACATCATCGTGCTCTCGGATCGCATGGTGGGTCCGGATCGCATTCCGATCCCGGCTCTGCTGGCGACGGCGGCGGTGCATCACCACCTCATCCGCAAGGGCCTGCGCACCTCGGTCGGCCTTGTGATCGAGACCGGCGAAGCGCGCGAGGTGCATCACTTCGCGTGCCTCGCGGGCTATGGCGCCGAGGCGATCAACCCCTATCTCGCCTTCGAGACCCTGATCGCCATGAAGGCGGACATGGAAATTCCGGAGGAGGTGGACGAGGACGAGATCGTCAAGCGTTTCATCAAGGCCACGGGCAAGGGCCTTCTGAAGGTCATGTCCAAGATGGGCATCTCGACCTATCAGAGCTATTGCGGCGCGCAGATTTTTGACGCTGTTGGCCTCTCTTCGGCCTTCGTGAACCAGTATTTCTTCGGCACCGCGACCACCATCGAGGGCGTGGGGCTGGAGGAAATCTCCGAGGAAACCGTGCAGCGCCACAAGGAGGCATTCTCGAACAGCTTGGTGCTGCGCAACTTCCTCGATGTCGGCGGCGAGTATAACCAGCGCCAGCGCGGCGAGGATCACATCTGGTCGTCGGAGGTCGTGGCCGATCTCCAGCATGCGGTGCGCACCAATGCGCGCGACCGCTATGATGCCTATGCCAAGCGCATCGACGAGGTGGAGAACCGCTACCAGACCATTCGCGGCCTCTTCCACATCAAGAAGGCGACCGAAACCGGTCGCAACCCGGTGCCGGTCGATGAGGTCGAGCCTGCCGCGGAAGTCGTGAAGCGTTTCGCCACGGGTGCCATGTCCTTCGGGTCGATTTCCCGCGAGGCGCATGAGACTTTGGCCAAGGCCATGAACGCAATCGGCGCCAAGTCCAACACGGGCGAGGGCGGCGAGGAAGCCGCGCGCTTCGAGCCGCTGCCGAATGGCCTGCCCAACCCGCGCCGCTCGGCCATCAAGCAGGTGGCTTCGGGCCGGTTCGGCGTGACGACGGAATATCTCGTGAATTCCGATGTCATGCAGATCAAGGTTGCGCAGGGCGCGAAGCCCGGCGAGGGCGGCCAGTTGCCGGGCCACAAGGTCGATGCCGTCATCGCCAAGGTGCGCCATTCGACGCCGGGCGTGGGCCTGATTTCGCCCCCGCCGCATCACGACATCTACTCGATCGAAGATCTGGCACAGCTGATCTTCGACCTGAAGAACGTGAACCCGGCGGCGGATGTCTCGGTGAAGCTTGTCTCGGAAGTGGGCGTCGGCACGGTCGCGGCCGGTGTCGCCAAGGCGCGTGCCGATCACATCACCATCTCGGGCTACGAGGGTGGCACGGGTGCGTCCCCGCTCACCTCCATCAAGCATGCCGGTTCGCCGTGGGAGATGGGCCTCGCCGAAACGCAGCAGGTTCTGGTGAAGAACCGCCTGCGAGGCCGCGTGGCGCTTCAGGTCGATGGCGGCCTGCGCACGGGTCGTGACGTGATCATCGGCGCGCTGCTGGGGGCTGACGAATTCGGCTTCTCGACCGCGCCGCTGATCGCGGCGGGCTGCATCATGATGCGCAAGTGCCACCTCAACACCTGTCCGGTGGGCGTGGCGACGCAGGACCCCGTTCTGCGCAAGCGGTTCAAGGGCCAGCCCGAGCACGTGATCAACTACTTCTTCTTCGTGGCGGAGCAGGTGCGCGAGATCCTCGCCTCCATGGGCTTCCGCTCGCTGACGGAGATCACGGGCCGTACCGACCTGCTCGATACCCGCGCGGGCGTGGACCACTGGAAGGCGAAGGGGCTCGATTTCTCGAAGCTGTTCGCCCGTCCGGATGTGCCCGCGAGCGTGGCTCGCAAGCATGCCGAGCGCCAGAAGCATCCGATCGACGACGTGCTCGACCGCAAGCTCATCGCCAAGGCTATGCCGGCGATCGAGGGCGGCGCGCCGGTGACGATCGAGGAGAAGATCTTCAGCCGTGACAGGGCGGCGGGCGCCATGCTCTCCGGCGAGGTCGCGAAGCGTCATGGTCATGCCGGTCTGCCGGATGACACGATCCGCATCACCCTGCGGGGCACCGCCGGCCAGAGCTTCGGCGCCTGGGTGGCCGCGGGCGTGACGATGGAGCTGATCGGCGAGGCCAACGATTACGTGGGCAAGGGCCTCTCGGGCGGCAAGCTGATCATCCACCCGGCGCCGGATGCGGCGATCGTGGCGGAGAAGTCGATCATTGTCGGCAACACCGTGCTTTACGGCGCGATCTCCGGCGAGTGCTACTTCCGGGGTGTGGCGGGCGAGCGCTTCGCCGTGCGCAACTCGGGCGCCATCGCGGTGGTCGAGGGTGTGGGCGACCATGGCTGCGAATACATGACCGGCGGCGTGGTGGTGGTGATCGGGCAGACGGGCCGCAACTTCGCGGCGGGCATGTCGGGCGGTGTCGCCTATGTGCTCGACGAGGATGGCACCTTCCGCTCGCGCTGCAACCTCTCCATGGTCGATCTCGAACCCGTCGAGGAGGAGGAGGACCTGATGCAGCGCCTCCACCACCATGGCGGCGATCTCGAGTTCAAGGGGCGCATCGACATCATGGGCGACATGTCGCGCCATGATGAGGAGCGCCTGCACCAGCTCGTCGCCAACCATCTGCGCTATACGGGCTCGGCCCGCGCGAAGCACATTCTCGACCATTGGGCGGATTTCCGCACCAAATTCGTGAAGGTGATGCCGGTGGAATATCGCCGTGCGCTCCGCGACATGGAAAAGGCGCGGCAGTTGCAGGCCGCCGAGTGAGGATCGACAGCCCGGGCTCCGGCCCGGGTCCCCCCTGAAGCGAAACATGGACCGGCGGCGAGCGGCGCTTCCTGAACAGCGCGCCCCGCACGGGTTGAGGTGAGAGAAATGGGCAAGGTCACTGGTTTTCTGGAAATCGACCGGCGCGAGGCGAAGTATCAGCCGGCATCGGATCGCATTCGCCACTTCCGCGAATTCACGCTGCCGATGGACGAGAAGGATGTGCGCGAGCAGGCCGCGCGCTGCATGGATTGCGGCGTGCCCTATTGCCATGGCCCCAATGGCTGCCCGGTGCATAACCAGATCCCGGACTGGAACGACCTCGTCTACCAGAACGACTGGGAACACGCGCTGGCGAACCTGCATTCGACCAACAACTTCCCGGAATTCACGGGCCGCATCTGCCCCGCGCCATGCGAGGAAGCCTGCACGCTGAATCTCGAGAACATGCCGGTCGCGATCAAGACGGTCGAGCAGGCCATCGCGGATCGCGGCTGGAAGGAAGGCTGGATCAAGCCGGAAATCGCTGGCGTCCGCACCGGCAAGCGCGTCGCGGTGATCGGTTCCGGCCCGGCAGGCATGGCAGCCGCGCAGCAGCTCGCCCGCGTGGGCCATGATGTGCATGTCTATGAGCGCGAGCCCAAGGCCGGCGGCCTGATGCGCTATGGCATTCCCGATTTCAAGATGGAGAAGCACCACATCGACCGGCGCGTGGAGCAGATGGAGGCCGAAGGCGTCGTCTTCCACTACAACGCGAATGTCGGCGTGAATGTGAAGTTGGAAGACCTGCAGCGCGAATTCGATGCGGTTCTGCTCGCGGGTGGTGCGGAAGCGCCGCGCGATCCCGGCCTGCCGGGGCAGGAGCTTGAGGGCGTGCATTACGCGATGCCCTACCTCACCCAGTCGAACCGCCGTGTGGCGGATGAGCCGGTGAACGATGCGCCGCTCCTCGCGGGTGGCAAGTATGTGGTCGTCATCGGTGGTGGCGATACCGCTTCGGATTGCATCGGCACGGCGTTCCGGCAGGGCGCGCTGTCGGTGACGCAGCTCGATATCCGCCCGAAGCCGCCCGAGCTGGAGGACAAGCTCACGATCTGGCCGTTCTGGCCCACGAAGTTCCGCACCTCGTCCTCGCAGGCCGAGGGCGCTGATCGCGAATTCCAGGCGGCAACGCTTCGTATCATTGGCAAGAACGGCAAGGTGACGGGCGTTGAATGCGCTCGCGTGGACGAGAAGCGCCGCCCGATTCCCGGCACGGAATTCGTGCTGAAGGCGGATCTCGTCTTCCTCGCCATCGGCTTTGCCGGTTCGGTGAAGGAAGGCCTCCTCACGGAAGCGGGCGTGGCGATGGACAAGCGCGCGAACGTGATCGCGAACGAGAAGGATTACCGCACGGACAAGCCGAAGATCTTCGCGGCGGGTGACATGCGCCGGGGCCAGAGCCTCGTCGTCTGGGCGATCCGCGAAGGCCGGCAGGCTGCGCGTGCGATTGATGAAATGCTGATGGGCGAGAGCGTGCTGCCGCGCTGAGGGAGTTGCCATCCGCGCAACAAAAAGGGCCGCGCGAAGCGGCCCTTTTCATGTGGAATAACCTAGGCTTACGCGGCTTGTGCGCGCGGCTTGATGAGTCCGCGATTGATGAGGCACTCGGCGATCTGCACGGCGTTGAGCGCCGCGCCCTTGCGCAGGTTGTCCGACACGCACCAGAAGGCGAGGCCGTTCTCCACCGTGCCATCCTCGCGGATGCGCGAGACATAGGTCGCATCTTCGCCGGCAGCGTCCTGCGGGGTCGCGTAGCCACCGGGTTCGCGCTTGTCGATCACGAGAATGCCCGGCGAACGGCGCAGGATCTCGCGGGCTTCATCCGCCGTCACGGGCTTCTCGAATTCCACGTTCACGGCTTCGGAATGGCCGATGAAGACTGGCACACGCACGCAAGTGGCGGTGAGCTTGATCTTGGGGTCGAGGATCTTCTTGGTCTCGACCGTCATCTTCCACTCTTCCTTGGTGAACCCGTCTTCCATGAAGACATCGATATGCGGGATCACGTTGAAGGCGATGGGCCGGGAGAACTTCTTGGCTTCCACTTCCTGGCCCGGCACATAGCGGCCCTTGGTCTGGCTCCAGAGCTCGTCCATGCCTTCCTTGCCGGCGCCGGAAACCGACTGGTAGGTGGAAACAACCACGCGCTTGATGCCGAAAGCGTCATGCAGCGGCTTCAGCACCACCACGAGCTGGGCGGTGGAGCAGTTGGGGTTCGCGATGATGTTCTTCCTGGTGAAGCCGCGCACGGCGTCGGCATTCACTTCCGGAACGATCAGCGGTACATCCTGATCATAGCGCCAGGCGCTCGAATTATCGATGACCACGCAGCCCTGCGCGCCGATGCGGGGCGACCATTCCTTCGAGACCGAACCGCCCGCCGACATGAGGCAGATATCGGTATCGGAGAAATCGTAATGGTCGAGCACCTTCGTCTTCAGGGTCTTGTCGCCGAAGGTAACCTCCTGCCCGATCGAGCGCTGGGAGGCGAGGGCAACGACCTCGCTGACGGGGAAGGCCCGTTCGGCCAGAATATCCAGCATTTCCCGGCCCACATTGCCGGTGGCGCCGACGATAGCAACCTTGTAGCCCATTGGTTTCGTTCCTGAATTAAGGGCCTTGCCCTGAACCATCTCCCCCGGGAGCGAAGCAGGACCGGTTTGCCCGATCCGCTGGCCCTATCCCCCGCCGGGGGAGGACCCGAGAGCGAGGACGACCGTTATCCCACCGTGCCCGTTTTCGTGGCCGGTTTCGTCACACGCGTTTTTTTCGTCGTGAGGCGGATCATGGGTCGGGGTTCCTCGGCGAACGGTCGCCGTGGGGGCGAAAAGCGCCAGTTTTCGCTAAAAGTCAATGCCGTCCTTGGGAAGGGGGCATGCGTTAGGCGGGTGTTCACCCTGATCCCAACTCGCGGCCCTGCGGTAACCGGTCTTTCCCTTCCCATTGGCGATGGTCTCGCCGGTACGAGGAAGGGGCAGGCGCGTGGCAGAAGGCCGGGTTGGTCTGAGCGTTACCATCGGGCAATTTGTGGTCGCCGAGGACAGGAGCCTCGGCGCGCGGATTGATCGCTGGCGCTTGCGCGGTTTCTGGCGCTGGAAGCGCCTTCGCGTGCGCCTCCGCCAGCAAGTGCAGCGGCTCAATGCGATGCAGGAACGCGCCGGCCTCAAGGCTTTCGCGGCCCGTTTACGCGGCATGTTAATACCCATGCGCGAGGGCTTTCGGTCGCTGGGCCATGCGGCCCTGCTGTTGTCGCTGATTATGCGTTATGCCTTCGGTCGGCCGCTTCATGCCTCGGAGGTTGAAAAGCCGGAACGGGGTCGATATCGCAAGGCCTTCATCATTCTCGGGCTGTCGCTGGTTGCTTTGGCCTTCGCGCTGCTGCTGCCGGAGCGGGATGTCCTGAGCCCCGAGCCGATGGTGGCGACGGCTGTTGCCAGCATCCCGGCTGCGACCTCCCCGCCGGAAGCCGCCGCACCCGAGGCGCGTCGCGGGCCTGAAGCGGCGCTGCCGCCGGAGCAGCGGCCGTGGCAGCCGGTGCGCCAGCCCATGGCACTCTACCATCTGGAATCGCCGGAACTCACCGGCCTCGCGCTGAATTATCGCGTCTCGCAGCGCGGCACTTCGCGGCAGGATACGCTGATCTGGCAGCCGCGCGCGGAAGCGGCCGAAGCGGAATTGCGCCGTTCGGCGGCGCTTATTGTGATCGAGCGGCACGAGGGCAATGCGCCGACGGAGAAGCCGCTTTTCGCAGAACTCGCGTCGCGCGCAGCCGAGCATCGCCTTGTGGTGGAGCGTATGGCGGCCCCGCAGGACATTCGCACCAAATTCGGCCCGATGGAGGCTGCCGAGGTGACTCTTCGGCAGGAGAATGGCGCGCTGCCTTGCCTCGCCTTCCGGCGAATCGACATGACCGGCGTCACGCTGGTTGGCTGGCTTTGCGGCCATGCGCAGCGGCCCGTGGATCGTGTCTCGATGAGCTGCTTTGTCGATCGGCTCGATCTCATCGGTGGCGGGCGTGACCAAAACTTACGTAAATTCTTCGCCGAAGCCGAGCGTTCGCGCCAGAATTGCCCGTCTTCGCGCCAGCCTGGCCGCAAAATGACGTGGATGGACCACGAAGCCCCGGTGCCTGCCCTGAAGCTGACCGCGCGCCGCTGAGCCCCTGCAAATCGTAGGCAGCTCGTGCCATGATTACTGCTTCTTCACGCTTTCGCCGGTAAGGTTAACGGGATGACTTTCTCAGCGGAGATTCCCATGCGCACGCTTTCCTTGTTTGCGGCCGGTCTTGCCCTCGTGTCGCTGCCGGCGATGGCCGAGGCGCAGAGCCGCCAGTCGCTTTATATCGACGCGAAGCCGCGTTCGTGGCTCGACCCCGGCAAGGTGACCGAGCCGGGTGCCAGCCACAATTACGTCTATGATATCCAGGCTTCGAGCATGCCGCGCGGCGGTGCGGCCTTCGCCAATCCGATGACCGACCGCTATCCGCGCTCCTCGATCAAGATCGACATTCCCGCGCCAGATTTCCTGCGCAAGCAGTGAGTTTTCCCGCATTCCGGCATGAAAAAGGGGCCTCGAAGGGCCCCTTTTGTTTTGTTGCGATGAGACGCCTCAGGTGAGGCGCTTCAGCGCCGAGACAATCGCGTCGCCCATTTCGGTCGTGCCCACGGCATTCACGCCCTTCGGCGCGATATCCCGCGTGCGGATGCCGGTGGCGAGCACGTCGGCGATCGCTTTGTCCACGAGATCCGCTGCTTCCGTGAGGCCGCAGGAATAGCGCAGGGCCATGGCGAAGGAACCGATCATGGCGATCGGGTTCGCGAGGCCCTTGCCGGCGATATCCGGTGCGGAACCATGCACCGGCTCATAAAGCGCCTTGCGCTTGCCAGTCTTCGCATCCGGCGCGCCGAGCGAGGCCGAAGGCAGCATGCCGAGCGAGCCCGTGAGCATCGCCGCGACATCCGAGAGCATGTCGCCGAACAGGTTGTCGCAGACGATGACATCGTACTGCTTGGGCCAGCGCACGAGCTGCATGCCGCAGGCATCGGCGAGGTGATGTTCCAGTTCGATATCCGGATATTCGGTCTTCCCGACGCGCGTCACCACTTCCTTCCAGAGCACGCCCGAACGCATCACATTGTGCTTCTCGCTCGACGTGACCTTCTTGCGGCGGACCTTCGCGAGATCGAAGGCGACACGCGCGATGCGCTCGATCTCATGCGTGGTGTAGACCTGCGTATCCACCGCGCGCTTCTCGCCGTTTTCCAGCGTGACGATTTCCTTCGGCTCGCCGAAATAGACGCCGCCCGTGAGTTCACGCACGATGAGGATATCGAGCCCCTCGACGATCTCGCGCTTCAGCGACGAGGCATCGGCCAGAGCCGGGTAGCACACGGCCGGGCGGAGATTCGCGAAAAGCTGCATGTCCTTGCGCAGGCGCAGCAGGCCGGCTTCCGGGCGTGCATGATAGGGCACATCGGCCCATTTCGGGCCGCCGACGGCACCGAACAGTACGGCATCCGCCGCTTGCGCGCGGGCCATGGCATCATCGGTGATCGCCACGCCATGCGCATCGAAAGCCGCGCCGCCAACGAGATCCGTCTCGGTCTCGAACTTTGCGATGCCTGCGGAGCCGAGGAACGCGGTGACCTTCTTCACCTCGTTGGCCACTTCCGGACCGATGCCATCGCCCGGGAGGAGCAGAAGATTGAAGGACGCCATGGTTCCAACCCCTTTTAAGCTTACCGGCCGGTTCTCGTGGGCCGGGTTCTGCGAATTTGGTAATGATGCTGGTTACAGGGCCGGGCCGCGCGGCACAACCCGCCTTTCGGCATGAAAGGCAAGGGCTTGCGCACTCCGTCCCCATCGGGAAGGTGGGTGGTATACCATGCGTCGTCGTGTGTTCCTACTTGGAATTTCCACAACTTGCGCCCTCGGTGTGGGCTATGCCGCCGCGAAGTTCGAACTGCTCGAGCGGCTGATGCCGCGCCCGGCGCAGGCCACCTTCAACCTGCATGTTCCAGGCGGAAATTATGGCCCTCAGAAAGTGGTCTACCACGTCAACGAGAAGGGCTCTTGGCGGGATCGCGATGGCGAGGCGTTTCGCCTCGTGCATGTCATCAACAATCACATCCGTGCGGTGGAGCCGGAGGATCTCAAGGTTGAGGTTCTGTTCCACGGCAACGGGGTGGATCTGCTGCAACGCGCCAAGCGCAACCCGCAACTCGCCGTCATGTTCGATGAGCTTCGCAAGCGCGGCGTGACGTTCCGCGTCTGCGCGAACACGCTCACGGCCTATGGCATTCCGCTCGAGGCGCTGCATGGCGTGCGCCAGACAGATCTCGTGCAGGCCGCTGTCGCTGAGATCGTCAAGCTGGAGCGCGACGGCTACAGCTACATCCGGTTCTGATTTTTAGCGAAGCGCGTCGAACACCTTGCCGCCGGGGCGTCCCGTTTGCGGCATGCCGAGTTTCGCTTCCACATCCTTGATCGCCGCGCGGGTCAGCGGGCCGATGGCGCCATCCGGCTTGCCGACATCATAGCCGCGCGCGATCAGCCGCTCCTGCAGGATCTTCCGCTCGGCGCGGGAGAGGCCGCGATCATCCGTGGGCCATGCGGTGCGGATGCCCGGACGCCCCCGCAGGCGATCCGACAGAACCGAAATCGCCAGCGCGTAGCTTTCGGC
The DNA here is from genome assembly GCA_025458025.1 of Beijerinckiaceae bacterium. Taxonomy (GTDB): domain Bacteria; phylum Pseudomonadota; class Alphaproteobacteria; order Rhizobiales; family Beijerinckiaceae; genus Rhabdaerophilum. Next base: position 20,211 of record JALOTF010000047.1, read on the forward strand.
GGCGTTATAGGCATAGGCCGCATCAAAATTCCGCGTCACCAGAAAGGCTGGGCCATTGCGTCCCGCGGGCAGGAGCAGCCCGGCAGCGGGCAGGCCAGAGACCGCCGAGCCATCAAGCCGCGTGATGCCGCGCGAGGCCCAGGCATCGACCGGCGACTTGTTCGTACGCCCCGAAGGCCCCGAATAGCCCGAGGGAACCTTCACTTCGTAACCCCAGCTCGCGCCGGTGATCCAGCCCGAGCGCTTGAGGTAATTCGCGGTGGACGCCAGAGCATCGGGGATGGAATCCACGAGATCGCGGCGGCCATCGCCATCGAAATCCACCGCGAGGCGCAGATAGGTCGAGGGGATGAATTGCGTATGGCCGAAGGCGCCGGCCCACGAGCCGCGCAGCTTCTCGGCCGCGAGATCACCGCGTTCGATGATCTTCAGCGTGGAGATCAGCTCACCGCGGAAGAATTCCCGCCGGCGCGGGCCGAAACAGGCGGCAGTGGACAAGGCCTGCGGCAGAAAACGACCGCCGGAGATGTTGCCGTAATCGCTCTCGACACCCCAGACCGCAACGACCGCGTGCCGGTCCACTCCATAGGCCTGCTCGATGCGCGCGAGTAGCGAGGCGTGCTGCTGGATAAGCGCGCGGCCCTCGCTGACCTTCTGGTCATCGACGAGGGTGGCGAGATAGTCCCAGATCGGCGTTTTGAACTCGGGCTGGTTCTGCATCAGCTCGATCACGCGCATATCCGGCTCGATGCCGCGCATCACGCGGTCGAAAGTCGCGCCGGAAACGCCCGCGCCTGTGGCGGCGGAGCGCAGGTTCGCCACGCAGGAAGCGAAATCCGCCGAAGCGGCGCTCGCGGCAGAGATCAACAGGGCAACGGACAAAGAAAAAGCGCGCATGGCGGGAATCTCCGGCAACATGCGCGCGAAATTAGGGCAGCTATGGTTAAAGGATATCCACCATCTGTCTTCGGGCGGCACAGCCCAGCGCGGCTATTCCCCTTGGCCGAGCAGTGTTGCGGTCTCGACCACCCGCGCGAAATCCGCTTCGAGATGCGCCATTGTCACGTCGAAGATCGTGCGGGCATCGAGCTTCGCCGATGGCAAGTCAAATCCCAGCACCGCATCCCGGGCCACGATCATCCTGAAGCCGAGATCCGATCCGGCCCGGACGGTCGAGTTGACGCAGAAACCGGCCACGGCCCCGGTCACGACCAGATCGGTCAGCCCGGCTTGCCGCAGATGGGCGGCCAGATCGGTCGAGGCGAAGGCCGAGGATGTCTGCTTGATGAAGATGAGCTCGTCCGCCAACGCTTCCGCGCAGGGCATGGGTGGATACCCCTCGGCTTCGGCGTGAAGCGGGGAAGCGGGATCCGCATCACGATGCCGGATATGGATCACCGGTCGCCTGTGCCGGCGAAACCATCCCGCGAGTTCCGAAATCCGCGCCGGGGCCTGCGGATGAACATGATCCCGGCCGGCATCGATCCGCTGCTGCATGACATTTTGCATGTCGATGATCAGCAGGGCCATGCTGCTGGCCGCCGTCATTCCGGCTGGAGGATTCGTGGTCGGCATCGCGGAACCTAGTCTCTTCAAAAAGGCGCGTCGCGGCCCTGAGAAGCGGACCGCGACGGGGTGTCAATCATCGAAGATGATCAGCCGCTCTGCTCACAGCCAGGCGCGATTTTCCTTCGCCTTGGCCTCGTAGGTGTCGATGGCCGGCTTCTTCACCATGGTGAGGCCGATATCGTCGAGGCCTTCCATCAGGCACTTCTTGCGGAAGGGGTCGATCTCGAACTTGATCGTGCCGCCATCCGGACCCTTGATCTCCTGCGCGGCGAGATCAACCGTGAGCGTGGCGTTCGAGCCGCGATCGGCATCGTCGAACAGCTTGTCGAGGTCTTCCTGGCTCACCGTGATTGGCAGGATGCCGTTCTTGAAGCAGTTGTTATAGAAAATATCGGCGAAACTCGTGGAGATCACGCAGCGGATGCCGAAATCGAGCAGAGCCCACGGGGCATGCTCGCGTGAGGAGCCGCAGCCGAAATTGTCGCCGGCGATGAGGATCTCGCTCTTCCGGTAAGCCGGCTTGTTCAGCACGAAATCCGGGTTCTCGCTGCCATCCTCGTTGTAGCGCATCTCCGAAAACAGCGCGACGCCGAGGCCGGTGCGCTTGATGGTCTTCAGGAACTGCTTGGGGATGATCATGTCGGTATCGACATTCACCACTTTCAGCGGCGCCGGGGTGGAGGTGAGGGTGGTGAAGGGCTGCATCTCTCGTGCTTTCCGTCTCAGTTGTGTTCTGCGCCCCAGAGTGGAGCGACTGGTTTTTGCGTCTGTCGCATTTTCTTCACGCGAACCGGCGTCCACTTCGCTTGAAAATGCTCGTTAACCCGCCTTGGCTTCAATCTTTTCCATGTCGTCATCGGAGAGGCCGAAATGGTGGCCGATCTCGTGGATGAGCACATGGGTGATGATGGCACCGAGCGTTTCCTCATGCTCGGCCCAGTAATCGAGGATGGGGCGGCGATAGAGCCAGATCATGTTCGGCTCCTGCCCCGTATGCTGGATGGCCGCCGCCGTGGTGAGGCCAGTGCCCTGGAACAGCCCGAGGATATCGAAGGGCGTTTCCAGCTCCATCGCCTCGATCACTTCCTCATCCGGGAACTCCTCCACCTTGACGACGATGTGCCCGCAGAGCTTGCGGAATTCCTCCGGCAAGGCCTCGTAGGCATGCGCGGCCATGTCCTCGAAATCGGCGAGGTTTGGCGCCTGCATTGGCGCCCAGGAGGCCGAGGGGAAACGCTGCGTTGCACTCATCGAAGAACACTCACCACCACTTCAATTGATGGCCGAAATACCATGCAAGGGCCACGAAAGCGATCAGGGACAATCCCCGACCGATCCGCTTGGCCCAGATCTCGACCTTGTCCGCCGGCTCGGCGTTCTGCTTGAGCGCATCCTGCCCGGCGAAGTGGTCCGCCGCCCGCGCGAGCGAGGAGGAGAAGAAACCCTCCCCCTGTTCCATCTTCGGCGGGTGCGGCTCGTTCGTCACTGCATGTTCCGGATATCGACAAACCGGCCGGCGATCGCGGCAGCGGCGGCCATGGCCGGCGAGACGAGATGCGTGCGGCCCTTGAAGCCCTGACGGCCCTCGAAATTGCGGTTCGAGGTGGAAGCGCAGCGCTGTCCCGGCTTCAGCTGGTCGGGGTTCATGCCGAGGCACATGGAGCAGCCCGGCTCGCGCCACTGGAAGCCCGCGGCGGTGAAGATCTTGTCGAGGCCTTCGGCTTCCGCCTGCTCCTTCACGAGGCCGGAGCCCGGAACGATCATCGCGTATTCGAGGCGGCTCGAAATGGTCTTGCCCTCGACGACCTTCGCCACGGCGCGCAGATCCTCGATGCGGCCATTGGTGCAGGAGCCGATCCAGACGACATCGAGTTCGATGTCGGTCATCTTCGTGCCGGGCGTGAGGCCCATATAGGAGAGCGCGCGCTCCTTGGACTGGCGCTTCACCTCATCGGGAATCGCGGCCGGATCGGGCACGACGCCCGCGATCGAGACCACATCTTCCGGCGAAGTACCCCAGGAAACGATGGGCGGCAGGTTGTTCGCATCGAGCGTGACGACGCGATCGAAATGCGCGCCCTCATCGGTCTTCAGCGTTTCCCAGAACTTCAGGGCCTGATCCCAATGGGCACCCTTCGGCGCCTTGGGGCGATCCTTGAGGTAAGCGAAGGTCTTCTCGTCCGGCGCGATCAGGCCGGCGCGCGCGCCGCCCTCGATCGTCATGTTGCAGACGGTCATGCGGCCTTCCATCGTGAGGTCGCGGATCGC
>JALOTF010000048.1 GCA_025458025.1 Beijerinckiaceae bacterium
CCTTCCGGTTGCGCGCGCCGCGATGCTTGGTGATTTGCGGGGCTTCATGATCCCCCGTGATGAGGATGAACGGGAAGGATTTGTCATCCCGCATCAGCACGTTGTAGCGGGGCTTCAGCTGCTTGATGAGGTTCGTTTCGAGCAGGAGCGCCTCGGCTTCCGTCGTGGTCGTCACGAACTCCATCTGCGCCGTCTCGGCGATCATCCGCGCGATGCGGTTGTTCGGCGCATCACCGCGCGCATAGGATGAGACGCGCGCCTTCAGGTTCCGCGCCTTGCCCACATAGAGCACTTCTTCCGCGGCCGAGATCATCCGGTAGACGCCTGGCGAACCCGGCAGCGTCTCCCAGAAGGCGCGGATCACCGCCATGCCGGTCGCGAGGCGACGCGGCAGGTCGGCAAGGTCGAGCATCACCTCGGGCGGATTGTGATCCGGCCCGGACGAGGCCAACGCCTCGTCATCATCGAGGTCGTCATCCTCAAAGGCCGTTCCCCCATCGGTGATCTTGCGGCTGGTCATGCCTAGGACATAGGCGTTCGGCGTGATTCCGCAAAGGTTGAGCGATGACCGAATGCCGACATTAACCACGGAAGCCTTCAGGCGAATCCCGGGCTTTGCATCCCGCCTTCGCGGCGTTAAGAAACCGTTGACCAATTTGCAGCGGTGACCCGTCTTGCGTATTCCCTCGCTTCCCCTCGGCTGGCTTCGCTTCGCCTCGCTCGGTCTCGCGCTGGGCCTTGCGGCCTGCAATGCGCCGCAGATGACCGCGACCGCGCCGCTGACCTCCCTGCGGCCGGAAGCCGCCACGCTGGCCATGATCGGCATTTCCGGCCCGTCAGATGAGCAGGGCCGGCGCTTCGCAGCCATTTTTGCGCAGGAGGCCCGGAGCCGTGGCTTCGTGATGGCGGATGCGAATGCGCCAGTCGCGACCACACGCCTCAAGGCCTATCTCGACAGCTTCACCGGAGCGGATGGCCGCCCGGCCCTCTCCTACGTTCTGCAAACCTCGACCGACGGGCGCACGCGCGCCAATCGCGTCTCTGGCATGGTGCCGGCGAGCGCGCCGGGTTGGGCGGGCCTTGATGATGGCGCCATGCGTCGCGTGGCCGCCGCAAGCCTCGATGACCTCACCCGCCAGCTCACGGGGCAGCCGGGTGCCGGCGGCGAGGTGGCGCTGGCCAGCGAGGACAACCTGTAATCCTTTCAGCCAACCCCTTGGCGGAGATTCACTTTTTTCCGCTTCCGGTTTTGCACAGACTCATGGCTGTCATGCGCGTGTCATGTTGAAACGCGGGGCCAGTCGCGCTAGCAGCAGCGTCAGTCGAGGAGGCTTCCCCATGGACAAGATCAAGCTTGTGGCCGGCAATGCGAACCGTCCGCTGGCGGAAGCCATTGCCGCCTATCTCCAGCAGCCGCTGACCAAGTGCCAGGTCAGGCGCTTTGCGGATATGGAGATCTTCGTCGAGATCCAGGAAAACGTGCGCGGTGAGGATGTGTTCATCCTGCAATCGACCTCCGCGCCCACCAACGACCACCTGATGGAATTGCTCATCATCATCGATGCTTTGCGCCGCTCATCGGCCAAGCGCATCACGGCGGTGGTGCCCTATTTTGGCTATGCCCGGCAGGATCGGAAATCCGCCGCGCGCACGCCAATCTCCGCGAAGCTTGTCGCGAACCTCATCACCCGCGCCGGGGCGGATCGCGTGCTGACGCTCGATCTCCATGCCGGGCAGATCCAGGGCTTCTTCGATATCCCGGTGGACAATCTCTATGCCGCGCCGGTGATGGTGAAGGACATCAAGGAACGCCTCGATACCTCGAAGGTGATGGTCGTTTCGCCGGATGTCGGCGGCGTGGTGCGCGCCCGCGCGCTCGCCAACCGCATCAACGCGCCCATCGCCATCGTCGACAAGCGCCGCCCGCGTGCGGGTGAGTCGGAAGTCATGAACATTGTCGGCGATGTCGAAGGCTATCACTGCATTCTGGTGGATGACATCGTCGATTCCGGCGGCACGCTCTGCAATGCGGCGGAAGCGCTGATGGAAAAGGGCGCGAAGGATGTGCGCGCCTACATCACACACGGTGTGCTTTCGGGCGGTGCCGTGGCGCGCATCACGGCCTCGAAGATCAACGAACTCGTGCTCACCGACACCATCCAGCCCACCGAGGCTGTGCGGGTTGCGAAGAACATCCGCGTGATTTCGGTGGGCTCGCTGATGGGCGAGGCGATCAAGCGTACTGCCGGCGAGGAAAGCGTCTCGACGCTGTTCGATTGAGGCGAAGCGGCCCTCAGGCCGCCCGCGCTGTCAGCAGGAACTTGTCCATCTCGGAGCGTAGGGTTTCGGCCTGCTCGGCGAGGTCGCGCGCCGCGCTCATCACCTGCGCCGAAGCCGCACCGGTGCTAGTCGCCGCCTCGTTCACATGAATGATGTTGCCCGAGACATGGGTGGTTCCCATGGCCGCCTGCTGCACGCTCTGGGCGATTTCAGAGGTTGCGCGACCCTGTTCCTCCACCGAGCCGGCGATTTCCCGCGCGATCGTGTGAATGCTCTGGATCTTCGAGCCGATGCCGCGCATCGCGTCGATGGTGCCGTTGGTCACGTCCTGAATCTCGGCGATGGTGCTGGCGATCTCGTTCGTGGCGCGGGTGGTTTGCCCGGCGAGATCCTTGACCTCGTTGGCGACCACCGCGAACCCACGCCCCGCTTCACCCGCCCGTGCCGCCTCGATGGTCGCGTTGAGCGCCAGAAGGTTCGTCTGCGAGGCGATGCCCTGAATGAGCACGATCACCGAGCCGATCTTCTCGGCGGCGAGCGCGAGATCGCGGATCTTCTCGTCGGTCGCGTTGGCGGCGCCCACGGCATCGGTGGCGATATCCGAAGACTGACGCGCCTGCCGCAGGATCTCGTTGATGGAGGCGGAAAGCTCCTCACCCGCTGCGGCCACACTCTGCACGTTGGAGGTCGCCTCTTCAGCGGAATGCGCGACAGACTGGGTTTGCTGAAGCGTTTCCTCCGCAGAGCCAGCTAGGCTCTCGGCGGCGGCCTGCAACTCGGCCGAGGCCGAAACCACGGTGGACATCACCATGCCCGCCCGCGACTGGAACTCGGCGATGGCCGCCTCGAGGCGCTGACGACGCTCTTCGCGGGCCTGCTGGGCGATATCCGCCTCGGCCGTGAGGCGCTCGGCCTCCATGCCATTCTCGCGGAACACCAGCACTGCCTTGGCCATGGCGCCGATCTCGTCGGTGCGGGCGGTACCGGGCACCTCGGTCTGCCACTGGCGGTCAGCCAGTTTCCGCATCGCCTCGGTCATGGCACGCAGGGGGCGCACCACCCAGAGGAAGATGGCCGCCAGCGCGAGGCCGAGCCCCAGCAGAATGCCGAGAACCGAGAAGAGAACGGAGATGCGCTCGGCCCAGACCGCCTGTTCCTGCACGGCCTTTGAGTAGGCATCAGACTGCTTTTCCATCTCGACGATGAAGGGGTCGGTCACGGCGCTCATCGCGCGTTCGCGGGCCCTCACATCCTGAGTAAAGGTCTTGTATGCAACCTCCGGCTGGCCAGCCAAGGCCTGCTGGCGCACCGCACCGAAAGCCTGGATCACCTGATCGCGCAAGCCATCGAAATTCACGAGGATCTTGCGGTCGGCATCATCCAGCAGGGGCACGAAACGGCCCGATAGATCCTGCATCTGCTTGATGCGCCGATCCACGCTATCCGCCATGCTGTTGCGGCCATTCACTTCCTTGTCGAGGATCATGTTCAGGAGATCGCGCTGCACAGCACGGCTGGTAGCCCGGATTTCTGACGCCAGATAGGCTTTCTGGGTCACCGCATCCGCGCGATGGGCCAGATCACGCCCCTGCTCCAGCACATAATAGGACAGCCCGGCGAGCGAGGCCGCGATGACCGCGAGAAACGCGACGGGCAGAACCAACTTGAAAGCCAGATTGAGGCGCATGGCGGAGCATCCTGATTGCCTTATTTTTAGTCATCAGGCGCCCAACACATTAAAGATTTACCAAAATGATCGCTGACGACAGATTACCATTTTTTCTGCAAAAACAGGCCAATTTTCGCCATCGCAAACTTGAAATCCATCAATATGAGCGCCAACATTGAACTGTCTGGTCCATATTTCAACATTTTAGCGCGAGCCTTTGAAAGCGAGGATGAGAGCAGGCGTGCGTTTGCGCATGGCAACGAAGCAGTCTCAACCGTGCTCAAATGCAAGAAAAAGAATATGATTTTGCGCCGAAAAACATGCCAAAAAATGCATTCTGACGCAGGAAGCGCCCAGGATTGGCGCCCTCCCAGAGGCAATCTCGGCTTTTTGCCTGCCCATTCTTGCCCTTTCCGGCCTTTTCCCCTATAGCCCGCTTACCCGCGCTGACACCCCTGGAGGTCGCGGGCCCATTCGTTCCTGCAAGGTGGTTCGCAAGACCGCCTCGCGGGGCATTTTTGTTGGAGAAACACCATGGCTTCTCTGAAGCAGCTCGCGGCGAAGACCCGCGAGGGGGTTGGCAAGGGGGCCGCCCGTGCAGTTCGTAAGGAAGGCCGCGTTCCGGCCGTCATTTACGGTGCCGGCCAGCCGCCGATCGCCATCTCGCTCGAATACAAAGCGACGAACAAGCTGATCTATGCCGGGCACTTCCTGACGACGGTTTTCGAAATCGACGTCGACGGCCAGAAGATCCGCGCCATCCCGCGTGACTACCAGCTCGACCGCGTCCGCGATTTCCCGATCCATGTCGATTTCCTCCGCCTCGCGGAAGGCTCGACCGTGCGCGTCGATATTCCGGTCCACATCACGGGTCAGGAAGTCTCGCCGGGCCTGAAGGGCGGCGGTTCGCTGAACCTCGTTCGCCATGCGGTGGAACTGATCGTTCCGGCCGATGCGATCCCCGAGGCTATCACGGTCGATGTCTCGAAGGCGAAGATCGGCGATTCGATCCACATTTCGGCCATCACCCTCCCGGCCGGCGCCAAGCTGGCGGCGAGCGGCGAGAAGGACCTGACCCTCGTGACCATCACCGGCACGGCGAAGGACGAGGCCTGAGCCCTCACCGGCGCCATCGCGCCGGCTTGCATCTTTTCGGGCCGGGTTCGCGTCATGCGGTCCGGCCCGTTTCATGTCTGGAGCTTGCTGCGATTTGCTGGAAGCCGGCAAATCGTGGAAAGCATGCGACACACCATTCGATTGAAGGCGCGCGATGCGGCTCCTGGTCGGCCTCGGTAATCCCGGCGCGAAATATGCCGGCAACCGGCACAATATCGGCTTCATGGCGATCGATGCGGTTCACCGCGCCCATCGCGCCGCACCTTGGCGTGCGCGTTTTCAAGCCGAAGCCGCCGAGGTGTCCCTCGATGGCGAAAAAGCGCTGCTCCTGAAGCCGCAGACCTTCATGAACGAGAGCGGGCGGGCCGTGCGCGCCGCGATGGATTTCTACAAGCTGCCACTTTCCGCGCTCTATGTGCTGCACGACGAGCTGGATCTTCCGCCGGCGAAACTGCGTGTGAAAACCGGTGGCGGCATTGCCGGGCATAATGGCCTGCGCTCGATTTCTGCGCATTGCGGCAATGATTATGCCCGCGTGCGGCTCGGCATCGGGCATCCTGGCGACAAGGCTCTGGTGCATTCCTATGTGCTGAACGATTTCGCGAAGGCGGAGCAGCCGTGGGTCGATGACCTCTGCGATGCCATCGCCAGCCACGCGCCGCTGCTCGTCAAGGATAATGCGCTCTTTGCCAATCGCGTGCATGTCGCGATGGAAAAAGCGGGCCATGTCGAGGCGAAGACCGCACGCGAGGCCGGAACAGCGAAAAAGGCTGGACAGGGCGAGTAACCTCGCGGAAAAGCAGCGCAACTTCGAACATTTCGGCGGCACGCCCGCCTGAGGCACGGAACGGATATCATGGGTTTCAAGATGGGCATTGTGGGCCTGCCGAATGTCGGCAAGTCCACTCTCTTTAACGCGCTGACGCAGACCGCCGCCGCACAGGCCGCGAATTACCCCTTCTGCACCATCGAGCCAAATGTGGGCGATGTGGCCGTGCCGGATGAGCGGCTCGATGCGCTCGCGGCCATTGCCGGCTCGAAGGAGATCATCCCCACACGCCTCACCTTCGTGGATATCGCGGGCCTCGTGCGCGGTGCCTCGCGCGGGGAAGGCCTCGGCAACCAGTTCCTTGCGAACATTCGCGAAGTCGACGCCATCGCCCATGTCGTGCGCTGCTTCGAAGACAGCGACATCACCCATGTCGAGGGGAAGATCGACCCCGTCGCGGATATCGAGACTATCGAGACTGAGCTGATGCTCGCCGATCTCGACAGCCTCGAGAAGCGCATCGTGGCCATCGAGAAGAAGGCCAAGGGCGGCGACAAGGAATCGAAGGAAATCTTCGACCTCATGAGCCGTTCGCTCGTGCTGCTGCGCGAGGGCAAGCCCGCGCGCCTCGTCGAGGTGAAGGCGGGCGAGGAGCGTGCCTTCCGCATGCTCGGCCTGCTCACCTCCAAGCCGGTTCTCTATGTCTGCAATGTGGAAGAAGCCTCGGCAGACAAGGGCAATGGCTTCTCGGCTCGCGTGTTCGAGCGCGCGAAGCAGGAAGGAGCCCGTGCGGTGGTCGTCTCCGCCAAGATCGAGAGCGAAGTCGCCGTTCTCCCGCCCGAGGAGCAGAAGGAATATCTCGAGGCGATCGGCCTTAAGGAGCCCGGCCTCAACCGCGTCATCCGCGAGGGTTACGCGCTCTTGGGCCTGCTCACCTATTTCACGGTCGGCCCGAAGGAAGCCCGCGCCTGGACCATCACCGCCGGCACCAAGGCACCCGCCGCCGCCGGCGTGATCCATACGGATTTCGAGAAGGGCTTCATCCGCGCCGAAACAGTGGCCTATGCGGATTACGTTGCCCACAACGGGGAGAGCGGCGCGCGCGAGGCGGGCAAGTTCCGTCTCGAAGGCAAGGAATATGAAGTCGCGGATGGCGACGTGTTGCATTTCCGCTTCGCCAACTAGGTCGCCTCAACGACTGAGGTAGATTGTCGCGATTTTGACTTGCTGTTTACGAATACGACCTTAGTCTTACTCCCTAAGGGGGATAGGACGGAGGTGCGGCAATGTCAGCGGTGACGATGCGTGTTCGGGCGCTCTGGTGGCGCGCCCTTTATCTCTCTCTTTTTCCTCTGGTTTTCCTGATGACTTGGGCACAGATGGCCCCTGCGGGCACAAGGGACATCATGGTGAAGAGCGTGGGCTTCGTAACCCTCATGAGCCTCGGCCTCGCTTGCGCCGCAGCGACGGGTGGCCGATTGTAAAGCTTCTTCCCGCTGGCGCGGGATGTAAAATCCTCTCCCGCCAAAGCCGGAGAGAGCCAGCCGGGTGGGACGATGCGCTTTTTCGAGGATTTCCGGGTCGGCGAACAGCATGGCTATGGCTCCGTGGCTGTGAGCGAGGCGGAAATCCTTCGTTTCGCGCGGCAATACGACGCCCAGCCCATGCATACGGATTCCGCATCGCAGCAGGCCCAGATGACCGGCGGGCTGATCGCTTCAGGCTGGCATACAGCTTCGCTGAACATGCGGCTCATGGCCGACAATTTCCTGCTTACCGCGAAGCAGGGGTTGGGTTCACCGGGTGTCTCACGGCTCGATTGGGTGGCCCCCGTACGTCCCGGCGATACCCTCAGCGGGCGTTTCGAGGTGCTGGGCAAGAAGGCTTCGGCCAGCAAGCCGGATCGTGGCTTCGTGAATTTCCGTTTCACGCTGGTGAACCAACACGGCACGGATGTGCTGCGGCAGGACAACCTGATCATGTTCGCGCGGCGCGATGCCAGTGCGCCGGTGCCGCCGCCGGAAGGGACGGAGATTCCCCCGCCGGCACCCGAGAGCCTTGGCTTTACCGATGCACCCAACCCGGCCATGGCACGGATCGGCGCGATGCAACCCGGCCTCACACTGCGCTTTGGCGAGATTGAATTCACGCCCGAGGCCATCAAGGCCTTCGCGCGCGATTACGACCCTCAGGAATTCCATCTCGACGAGGACATCGGGCGGGCGACGCATTTCGGCGGCCTTTCGGCCTCAGGCTGGCAGATCGCCTCGAACTGGATGCGCGCCATTGTGCGCTTCTGGGAGAGCGAGGCAGCAGCCGGGCGCTTCGTGCCGAAGCTCGGCCCCTCCCCGGGTTTTCGCGATCTCCTCTGGCTCAGGCCCGTGCTCGCGGGCGACCGCATCACCTATGGCTCGCGCTTCATCGAAGGGCGGAAATCCGCCTCGAAGCCGGGCTGGGGCATCGCGCAGCATCGCAATTTCGGCATCAACCAGCGCGGTCAACTGGTGTTTGCCTTCACCGGCATCGTGCTCTGGGAGGCGGAGGCGTGAGGCCGGCTGTGCCCCGTCTAGGGCGCTTTGCGGAGCGATCCATCCTGTTCGTGATGGCGACCGAGGCCGAATATGGCCCGCATCTTCGTGCCTTGATCCAGCCAGTCATTACGGGGGTCGGTCCGGTGGAAGCTGCCATTGGCACGACGCGGGCGCTGACCTCCCTGCTCGATGCCGGAACGCCGACCGATCTCGTGATGTCACTGGGCTCGGCCGGTTCGAACAGCCTCGAACAGGGGCGGGTCTATCAGGTGGACAGCGTCTCCTATCGCGACATGGATGCGAGCCCGCTGGGTTTCGCGAAAGGCGCGACGCCGTTCCTCGATCGCCCCATCGAAATCGAACTGCCCATCCGGTTGCATGAGGTGCCGACGGGACGGCTCTCGACCGGCGCGGATATCATCACCGGTCCGGCCTATGCCGCGATCGACGCCGACATGGTGGATATGGAGAGCTTCGCGGTTCTCCGCGCCTGCGAGAGCTTCGGCGTGCCGATGATCGGTTTGCGCGGCATTTCCGACGGCGCGCATGAGTTGCGTCACTATTCGGACTGGACCGCCCTACTCGGCCATCTCGATGAGGAACTCGCAGGCATCATCACCCGGCTCGATCAGCTGTTGCCCTGAGGCTCAATGCCCGTCGAAGGCGATCAACGTGCGCACGGGAACGCCGAGCGCACGGATCTTCTCCGCCCCACCCAGTTCCGGCAGATCGATCACGAAACAGGCCGCAGCCACCTCCGCCCCGAGCTTCTGGAGCAACTGCACCGCCGCACTGGCCGTGCCACCCGTGGCGATGAGATCATCCACGAGGATCACGCGCTCGCCCTTGGCAACAGCATCGACATGCATTTCCATCGTGTCCGTGCCGTATTCCAGCGCGTAGGAAATCGAAACGGTGGCGTGCGGCAGCTTGCCCTTCTTGCGGATCGGCACGAAACCGCAGGACAGCTGGTGCGCGATGGCCCCGCCAAGGATGAAACCGCGCGCCTCGATGCCTGCCACCTTGGAAATGCCCGCCCCCGCATAGGGCTGCACCAGTTCATCCACCACCCGACGAAAGGCACGCGGATTACCCAGCAGGGTCGAGATGTCGCGGAAGGCAATGCCCGGCTTGGGATAATCCTGGATCGTGCGGATCGCTGCACGCAGATCCGCGCGCTTATCCCCGTTCGCTGTCGCCATGCCCTTCCCCTTCGATGCTAGCCAACCCCACGAAAAAGGGGGCCGTAGCCCCCTGATGTCTTGCCGGTTTTTCCCCCGCGATCAATGGGGGAAGATCAATCGCCGGGCTCAGTGAGCCTTGGCCGGCGCGTCTTCATCCAGGCGCGACCAGATGCGCTTCTTCAGCATGAAGAGAAGGCCCGCGAGCAGGATGAGCCAGAGCATCACCTTCACGCCGGTGCGCTTGCGCTCCTCCAGCTTCGGTTCCGCCGTCCACATCAGGAAGGCCGAGAGATCCTTCGCCACCTGCTGCTTGGTGACGGGCGTGCCATCCGTGTAGAAATTGGGGTCATTCGGCTTGCCGGCATCATCGAAGACGGCCACGAGCGGGTTGCCCATGGCGATTTTGTTGCCCGGGAAATAGCGGTTCCAGTGGAGGCCGTCTTCCACCTTCACACCAGCCGGAGGCTCTTCATAGCCGAGCAGAAGCGCCGTGATGTAATCCACGCCCTGCTGTTGATACTGGGTGAAGATATCGAAGACATAGATCGGGAAGCCACGCTCGTAGGAGCGCGCCTTGGCGATCACAGAGAAATCCGGCGGCACCGCGCCATTATTCGCAGCCTTCGCAGCTTCCGGATTGGGGAACGGCTTCGGAAAGCGGTCGGAGGGACGAGCGGGGCGCTCGAACATCTCACCCTGCTCGTTCGGGCCGTCCTTCACCTTATACTCGGCCGCGAGAGCCTTCACCTGCGCCTCGGAGAAGCCGGGACCACCCGGCTCCGAGAGGTTGCGGAACGACACCTTCTCGATGCCGTGGCAGGCCGAGCAGACCTCACGGTAGACCTTGAAGCCACGCTGGAGCTGCGCCTTATCGAAAGTGCCGAACGGTCCGTAGAACGACCAGCTCTGGCGCGGCGGCTTCTCACCCCCACCAGCCGCAAGGGCCGGAGCGGCGAGAGCCATGCTGGAGCCGGCGACGAGAGCGGCGGCGAAAAGACGGGAGACGATGGTCATCGGTTCAATCCTTCTGGCCTGCCGCGCTTACTTCTCGGGCGAGGCATGCGCGCCGACAGGGTGGCCATGGCCCGTGGAGGCCAGGACCGAGTCCGCGATGGAGGCCGGCAGCGCCAACGGCTTCTCGAAAAGCCCCAGCAGCGGCAGGATCACAAGGAAATGCGCGAAGTAATAGACGGTGAGGATCTGCCCGAAGCCGACCATATCCAACACCACGCGACCACCGAGCGTCAGCACGGCCTTGTCGGTCGGCTGCGAGCCCGCATAGCCCAGGAACAGGCAGACCACCACGAAGACCCAGAAGAAGATCTTGAAGGCCGGACGATAGGCTCCCGACTTCACCTTCGAGGTATCGAGCCAGGGCAGGAACGCCAGAAGCGCGATGGAGGCGAACATGGCGAGCACGCCGCCCAGTTTATCCGGAACCGCACGCAGGATGCCGTAGAAGGGCAGGAAGTACCATTCCGGAACGATATGCGCCGGGGTCTTCAGCGGATCAGCCGGAATGTAGTTGTCAGCATGGCCCAGGAAGTTCGGGTGGAAGAACACGAACCAGGCGAAGACCATCAGGAAGCAGACCATCGCGAAGAGGTCCTTCACGGTGGCGAAGGGCGTGAACGGAACCGTATCCTTGGCGTAGTTCTTCACCTCCACGCCCGACGGGTTGTTCTGGCCCACATGGTGCAGCGCCCAGACATGCAGGATCACCACGCCGAAGATCATGAACGGCAGGAGATAATGCAGCGAGAAGAAGCGGTTCAGCGTCGGGTTATCGACCGAGTAGCCGCCCCACAGCCAGGTCACGATAGACTCGCCCACGACCGGGATGGCCGAGAACAGGTTGGTGATGACGGTGGCGCCCCAGAAGGACATCTGGCCCCAGGGCAGCACGTAGCCCATGAAGGCCGTAGCCATCATCAGCAGGAAGATCACCACGCCGAGGATCCAGAGCAGTTCGCGAGGTGCCTTGTAGGAGCCGTAATACATGCCGCGGAAGATGTGGATGTAGACAGCCACGAAGAACATCGAGGCGCCGTTGGCGTGCGCATAGCGCATCAGCCAGCCATAATTCACGTCGCGCATGATGTGCTCGACGGACTGGAAGGCGTAATCGACATGCGGCGTGTAGTGCATAACGAGCACGATGCCGGTGATGATCTGCGAGACGAGCATCATCATCAGGATGCCGCCGAAGGTCCAGAAATAGTTCAGGTTCCGCGGAACCGGATAGGAAACCGCCGAATCATGCATCAGCCGGACGATCGGCAGACGCGCGTCGACCCAGCGCTCGATGCCGGTCTTCGGCACGTAGGTGGAATGATGCTCACCCATGATTGTCACTCACCCTTTTTCAATCAGCCGATGCGGATCTTGGACGCCGACAGGAAGGCGAATTCCGGAATGTCGAGGTTACGCGGTGCCGGCCCCTTACGGATGCGGCCCGAATTGTCGTAATGCGAGCCGTGGCACGGGCAATACCAGCCGTTGTATTCGCCCGAGAACCCGATCGGCACGCAGCCGAGATGGGTGCAGTTGCCGTAAACGACGATCCACTGCTCCTGCGCCTTGCCATCGAATGCCCGGACGCGCGCAGCGTCAGCCTGGCGATCCGGAAGCGCGGCGGTGTCATCTTTCTTGGCGTCAGCGATTTCCTGCGCGGTGCGGTGGCGCACGAAGATCGGCTTGCCGCGCCATTTCAGCGTGATGGCCTTGCCCTCGCCAATCGGCGCGAGATCCACCTCGACCGGAGCGCCGGCCGCGACGGTGGAAGCATCGGGGTTCATTTGCGAAATCAGCGGCCAGGCGATGCCGCCCACGGCCACGGCGCCGGCAGCACCGGTCGCCAGAAGAAGAAAATCGCGGCGATTCGGATCGCTCGCGCCGGGAGCCTTCATGGTGTTGTCAGCCACGTCCTTCATCCTTCTCTCCGCGGGGTGCGCCCATGCCACCGGCACACCTCAGCGATATCCCACAGCCGTTTTCCAGCGGGGCACCTGTCAGGAAATACGGAAATTTTTCCCTGACAGATGGCGCGATCCCCCGGTTTTCCATGCGACCAGTCGTCGCCAAAGCACCGGAAAGACAATCATGGAACACCACAGGGGAGGGCCATGATCGGAACGGTTCAAAAGTCCGTGGCTCCATGGCACTCCGCAAGGCACTTGTCCATACCCCAACCCCATGCTTTGCCCGCTAGACCATGGTCGATATCACAACCTTTTCAGCAGATGCCTCCCGCTCAGCACCCAAAGGGCTACGGCTCGCGCTTTACGAACCGGACATCCCCCAGAATGCCGGCACGCTGATGCGCCTCTGCGCCTGCCTCGGCGTACGCATGGACCTGATCGAACCCGCCGGGTTTGATGCGAGCGACCGCAACCTGAAACGCGCGGGCCTTGATTACCTGCACGCGCTTACCCTCGAGCGGCATCTCTCCTTCCGGCATTTCGAGGAATGGCGGCGGGCGCGGGGCCATCGTCTTGTGCTCGCGACCACGAAAGGGGCCGTCGCGCATCATTACTTCGCCTATCAGCCCGGCGACATCATCCTGCTCGGCCGCGAAAGCGCCGGCGTGCCCGATGCGGTGCACGAGGCCGCCGATGCGCGGGTCGCGATTCCCCTCCGGCCCGGCCTGCGCTCGCTGAATGTCGCGATTGCCGGCGGTATTCTCGTCGCCGAAGCGCTGCGACAGCTTGACCTCCTCCCGCCGATAGCGACAAGTTGACGTTCCATGGACTTGACACTGTTCGCCTTGAAAGTTCCGCATGACCGCTCTTCTCGACCAGCCTGAAACGCAGGCGCTCATTGCCCGCGCCGCCGAATGGTTCGCCAGCCTCCAGCAGAAAATCCTCTCGGCCTTCGAAACTGTCGAAGCGGAAGCGAAAGGCCCCTTCTTCGATGAGGCCGGTGGGGCAGGCAGCCCGGAATACAAGCCCTGGGAGCGCAAGAACCATGATGGATCGCCCGGTGGCGGTGGCCGGATGGGCATGCTGCGCGGTCGCGTCTTCGAGAAATGTGGCGTGCATTTCAGCCATGTCCACGGGCAATTCGCGCCGGAATTCGCAAACCAGATTCCGGGTGCCGATGGCGATCCGCGCTTCTCGGCTTGCGGAATCTCGCTCATCGCACATCCGTGGAACCCGAATGCGCCGACGGTGCACATGAACACGCGCTTCGTGGTAACATCGAAAGCGTGGTTTGGCGGCGGGGCCGACCTCACGCCCGTGCTCGCGGCGCGGCGCGTGCAGGAGGATGCGGATTCCATCGCCTTCCACGAGGGCATGCGCGGGGCTTGCGAGGCCCATGGCCGCGACCATGCCCGCTACAAGGCGTGGTGCGATGAGTATTTCCACCTGAAGCACCGGGATGAGCCGCGCGGCATCGGCGGCATTTTCTACGATTACCTCTCCGATGATTGGGACGCGGATTTCGCCTTCACGCGCGGCGTGGGCGAGGCATTTCTCGAAACGTATCTCGCGATCCTCCGCGGCAATATCGACAAGCCGTGGAGCGAGGAGCATCGCTTCCAGCAGGAAGTGCAGCGCGGGCGCTACGTGGAGTTCAACCTGCTCTGGGATCGCGGGACGTTGTTCGGCCTGAAGACCGGCGGGAACATCGAATCGATTCTGTCTTCCATGCCACCGCGCGTGCGATGGCCCTGATCCTCTGCGCTGGCTCTAACCCTCGAGTTCCGCCTGCATTAGCGCGAGCTGTTCGGATTGCGAGGTGGGGAAGCCCGCCGCGATCCACCGAGCCTCGATCGCCTTCAGCGTTGCGCCGATTTTCGGGCCGGCGGTGAGGCCGGCCTTCAGCAGATCCTCGCCCTTGAGGTGGAAAACAGGCGGCTCGGGCCAATCGGTGATGTCCGGCCACAAAGCCGGGAGGCGCGAGAGCGCATCCGGGAACCGATAGGCGACCAGCTTTGGCGGGGCCCCCGCTTCCAGCAAGGCCAGCGCGCCGGAAAGCGCCGCAAGAAGCACATTCTCGCGGTTGGAAAGGCGAAGGGCATCCCGCGCCGCCTTCGCCTGATCGCCGTAGAGCGCGAAAAGCCGCGTGAGCGCATCAGGCGTCGCTTTCCGCGCGATCACCTCAGAAAAACGCGCGAGATCCGGCTTCAAGCCAACGAGATCGGTGAGCAGGCCATGCGCCTCGGCCTCCTGCATCACAGCCACCGCGCGCGGCGCAACGATCAGCTTCAGCATTTCCGCCCGGATCCGCTCACGCGAGAGACGCGCGAAACCCTCGCGTTGGCGCGAGCAAGCCGCGAGGCCCGGCGCATCGAGCGGCCCTTCGGCATAAATCGCGGAAAAGCGCAGGAAGCGCAGGGCGCGGAGGTAGTCCTCCTTCAGGCGCTGATCGGGATCGCCGATGAAGCGCACGCGGCGCGCGGAAAGATCGGTCAGGCCATCGAAGAAATCGTGCAATTGGCCATCCGCGGAGACCGCCATCGCGTTGATGGTGAAATCACGCCGCGCGGCGTCATCCCGAAAATCGCGACCGAAGCGCACCTCGGCATGGCGGCCATCGGTGGCAACGTCCTCGCGCAAAGTCGTCACCTCATAGGGCTTGCCCGCGATGACGATGGTGATCGTGCCATGCTCGATGCCCGTGGGCACGGCCTTCCAGCCGGCGTCCGTGGCGATCTCCATGGTGCGCTGAGGCAGAGCTGTGGTCGCGAGGTCGATATCGGCGAAATCCGTGCCGAGAAGCGCGTTGCGCACGGCCCCGCCGATAATGCGCGCTTCTTCCCCCGCTTCGGCGAAGGCCGCGAGGATCGCCAACGCACCCGGCTCGGCGAGAAGCCCCCGAACGCGCGCCGAGAGCGCCTCGAGCGTCACTCGATCGTCCCCGGCACAAGCTGGCCATCCTTGAAAATGGCCGGGCGATAGGCGCCCTTGCGGGTCTCATCGGTGAAGCCGATGAACAGGACCACCAGCGCCATCAGCACAAGACCGATCAGCGTCTGCACCAGCAGAGCCTTGCGCTCGAACATCTGTTTCGCGGCCTGCGGATGCCGCCCCTGCCACATCAGAAACGCGGCATAGGCCACGAAAGGCACGAAGAAGAACCCGCCGATCTCGAAGAGAATGCGACCCATACCCTCACCTGATTGTCAGAAACGATCTGCGAAACTTCGCATGATTCCGGCTGTCACGCCCCAGATATAGGCATCCGGGTAAACGAGGATGTAGAAGCTACGTTCACGGCCCCGCCAGAAGATTTCGCCCCGCCGGTAGCGGCGCGTATCCAGCACATGAACGAGCGGCACCTCGAATAGCCGCGCCACCTCATTCGCATCAGGCGTGAATTGGGCATGTTCCTCCAGAACCGCGACCATCGGCTGCACGCGATAGCCCGTGCCGGAGAAATAAGGCGGAAGATAGCCGATCGGCTCCACATGATGCGGGGAAAGTCCGATTTCCTCCTCCGCCTCGCGCAGGGCAGCCTCCGCCGCACTCTCGCCCGGCTCGACGCGCCCGCCCGGAAAGGCGACCTGCCCGGCATGCGTCGAGAGATGCGCCGCGCGCTCCGTCAGCACCAGCGAGAGGCCGTGCTCCCGCCGCACCACCGGCACGAGCACCGCGGCGGGCTTGGCTTTCGCCCAGAATTCCGGCTCGGGCGGGATATTCGCGATCCTGTGGCAGCCGAACTGCTCCTGATCCTGCGCCGGATCGAGCGGCGCCGAGAACAGCTTGTCCTGCGCGCGCAAACGGAATGGCTCGACCTCGCGGAATTCCGGCGGGAGCGGCGCGGTGTAGGAACCGGAGAGCGCGAAATCAGCCATCACTTGTCTCAATCCCGAAAAGCCGTTTCGGGCACGGGAAAATCCACCCCGGCGGAGCGAAGCACAAGCCCCGTTTCGCGTTCCTCGAGACGTTCCGCGATCTGCTGCGCGACCGCGCGCGTCGCAAGCGCCCAGAGATCGCCGCGCACATGGATATACGGCTTGAAGCCGCCATCAGACGCGAGCGCGAGCCGCACGGGATGATCCCTCCCCGCCAGCACAATCTCGTCGAGATTGGTGCGGAAGGCGAGAGCCGGGCCCCGCGGCGTGTCGCTCGCTTCCATCTCCACCGCGAGGAAGGGGGCATCATCCACCAGAATGCCCACGCGCTCCACCGGCGTCACCAGCACATAGCGCTCGGTGTCTTTCTGCAGGATGGAGGCAAAGAGCTTCACGAGCGGCAAGCGGTTGATAGGCCCGCCCTGATAGTACCAGCGACCATCCGCCGCGATGCGCATATCGATCTCGCCGCAATAAGCGGGGTTCCATTTCTCGACAGGTGGCGCCTTTCGCCCGGCATTGGCACGGGCGAATTCGAGAAAATGCGGGGGCAGCGCGGGGTCGCTCATGGTTCGAACCGTCCTTCTCTCCGATGTAAGCCTGCGCCGAGGAAACGCAAAGACCCGCCACAGCCTCGCCACGATCCATCGTTCGACTGGCATACGTAGAAAGCGGGTGCCGGAATTGTGATGGGGATTGGTGACGCTGCCCCAAGCTGCCGCATTGCCGAGAGCCGGCTAGCGTTCCAGATTAGAGGATCGTGGCCCTCAACACAGGAGAGCGGAATGCAGGCTCATGAACCCAAGGATTTCGCAGCCTCCTTCGTTCGCCTCGCCGAGGATGCCGGCCAGAGCCTGCAAAAGGCGCGCGGTGAAATCGGCAAGGTGATCTTCGGACAGGAGACGGTGATCGAGGAAACCCTCGTCACCCTGCTCGCGGGCGGCCATGCGCTGCTGGTTGGTGTGCCGGGCCTTGCGAAAACGAAGCTCGTCGAAACGCTCGGCAAGGTTCTGGGGCTTGATGCGCGCCGCGTCCAGTTCACGCCCGATCTGATGCCCTCGGACATTCTCGGCACGGAAATCCTGGAAGAGCCCACCCCTGGCAAGCGGGCCTTCCGCTTCGTCAAGGGCCCGGTCTTCGCCGAACTGCTGATGGCCGATGAAATCAACCGCGCCTCTCCTCGCACGCAGTCAGCTTTGCTACAGGCGATGCAGGAAGGCTTCGTGACGATTGCCGGCCAGCGTCATGACCTGCCAAAGCCCTTCCATGTGCTCGCCACGCAGAACCCCATCGAGCAGGAAGGCACCTACCCGCTGCCCGAAGCGCAGCTCGACCGTTTCCTGCTTCAGATCGACGTGAACTACCCCGATCGCGTGGCCGAGCGCCGCATGCTGATCGAAACGACTGGCGCCGAGCATGCCGAGCCGCAGGCGGTGCTCTCCGCCGAGGGGCTCGTTGCCGCGCAGCGCCTCGTGCGCCGCCTGCCCGTGGGCGAGCAGATCGTCGATGCGATCCTCGATCTCGTGCGTTCCGCCCGTCCTGCACCGGGCTCGCCTTTGGCCGAAAAGCTCGTCTGGGGTCCGGGCCCGCGCGCCTCGCAGGCGCTGATGCTCGCGGCGCGCGCTCGTGCGCTCATCGACGGTCGCCTCTCGCCCTCCATGGAGGACGTGATCGCGCTGGCCGAGCCTGTTCTGAAGCACCGCATGGCGCTCTCCTTCGCGGCGCGCGCCGAGGGCGAAACGCTGGGGAACATCATCAGCGGCCTCACCGCCAAGTATCGCTGAAGGAAGCATCGCTGATGGCGGATCTCGCGCGCGCCCTCCCCCGCTACGGCAAGAGCCTGCCCTCGGGCCTGCAGCGCGAGGCGGCGGAGCTGTCTAGCGTGCTGGAGCACCTCACGGTAGAGGCGCGGCAGGTCTCGGCGCAGCTCGCCATGGGCATTCATGGTCGCCGTCGCCCCGGTCCCGGCGAGGAATTCTGGGAATTTCGCCACTTCATGCCCGGCGAGGCTGCGCATCGCATCGATTGGCGCCGTTCTGCGCGCGACGATCGTCTCTACGTGCGGGAACGTGAATGGGAGAGCGCCTCCTCCTATTCCCTCTGGTTCGATCTTTCGCCCTCCATGCATTTCGTTTCGGCGCTGGCGCAGAAGCCGAAGCGCGACCGCGCGATCGTGCTCGGCCTCGCACTGGCGGATATGTTGGTGCATGCCGGCGAGCGCGTGGCGCTTCTGGGTCGCACCAACCCCATGGCCTCGCGGCAGATCATCCCCCGCATGGCCGAAGCCCTGCTCCGCGTGCAGGGCCCGGAGACCGATACTGGCGGCTTCCCGCCCGATATTCCCCTGCGCCGGCAGGATCGGCTGGTTTTGATCGGTGATTTCATCCTGGCCGCGGAGGAATTCGCGGCGAAGCTTCAGGCGCTCGCAGCCAAGGGCGTGCGGGGCACGATTGTCATGGTGCGCGATCCCGCAGAGGAGGAATTCCCCTTCGCGGGCGAGGTGGAATTCGAAGGGATGGAATCGCCCGATCTCTGGCGCGTGGGCGAAGCCGGCGAGGTGGCCGAGCGCTATCGCGAGCGCATTCTCGCGCACCGCGCCGAGATTCGTCGCATCGCGACGCGGCACGGCTTCAGCTTCCTGCACCATGTGACCGATCGCCCCCCGGCGGAAGTGCTGCTAATGCTCGCGGCGCTGATTGGCGGCCATGTGTCGGCCCTGCCGCGCCTCTCCGAAGGTGATGTCGAGGAGGCACCGCGATGAGTGCGCTCGCCTTCGCCGCCCCCTTCGCGCTCATCGCGCTGGTCGTTCTCCCCGCGCTCTATTGGCTGCTGCGCCTCACGCCGCCACCGCCGAAGCGCATGCCGCTGCCCACATTGCCGCTCGTAAAAGACCTGCTGGGCCGCGAGCGTGAGCCCGCGCGCACGCCCCTTTGGCTGCTGCTGATGCGCCTCGCGCTCGCGGCGGCTGTCATCCTCGCCGTTGCCGGCCCGCGCTGGCAGCCGAATGCCACCGCTCTGCCCGGCGGCTCCGGCCCGCTCGTTCTGATGATCGACGATGGCTGGGCCGCGGCGGGGGACTGGAAAACGCGCATGGATCGCGCAGCGGCGGTCCTCGCCGAGGAGCCCTCGCGCGCGATCATCCTGCTGACCGCCAGCGACGACCGCCCCGAGGCCCAGCCCGAACCCGCGCGCACGGCGCTCGCCAAGGTGATGGGCTTGTCGCCGAAATCCTGGCGACCCGATCGCGAGACGATGCTCGTCACCGCCGAGCGCCTGCTTGATGCCGATCCGCAGGCCGGCGCGCTCTGGCTTTCGGATGGTGTGACCACCGCGAATGAACAACCGCGCCTCGCGACCTTTCTCTCGGGCTATGGCAACCGCGTGAACATCCTCTCCTCGCTGGATAAAAGCCCCGTGGCGATTGCCGGCGTGAATGCTTCCGCCGAGGGGCTTGATATCGCGCTGCTGCGCGTGGGCGGTCGCGGCGGGCCCGAAAGCGGGCTGATCCGCGCGAGCGATGACAAGGGCCGGCCGCTGGGCGACGTGACCTTCGCCTTCGAGGCGGGCGGCGCGGAAGCCAAGGCCCGCCTCGCTTTGCCGCTCGAATTGCTGAATGCAGTGGC
The DNA here is from genome assembly GCA_025458025.1 of Beijerinckiaceae bacterium. Lineage (GTDB taxonomy): Bacteria > Pseudomonadota > Alphaproteobacteria > Rhizobiales > Beijerinckiaceae > Rhabdaerophilum. The sequence continues at coordinate 19,972 of JALOTF010000048.1, forward strand.
GCGGCTGGAGGTCGCGGATGCGCGCAGCGCGGGTGCCGTGGCTCTCGTCGATGGCTCCAGCCGGCGTCGGCGCGTTGCCATTGTCACCGGCGAAACAACCGATACCGCCCAGCCGCTCGTTTCCGGCCGCTTCTTCGCGACGCGCGCGCTGCAACCCTATTCCGAACTGCGCGAGCCTGCGCGCGGCACGCCCGACCCGATCGAGCGCGCGCTGGAAGAGCGCCCGGATATCCTCGTGCTGGTCGATATCGGCACGCTCTCGGGCAGCACGGCGGAAACGGTCGGTCGCTTTGTCGAGAATGGCGGCACGCTCATCCGCTTCGCCGGGCCCGGCCTCGCGGCGGCGAGCGACGACCTCCTGCCTGTGCGCCTCAGGCGCGGCGGGCGCATTCTCGGCGGCGCGCTCTCGTGGGATCGCCCGCAGAAACTCGGCGCTTTCCCGGAGGGCTCGCCCTTCTATGGCATCCCTCTTCGCGAAGAGATCCGCGTGGAGCGGCAGGTGCTCGCCGAGCCGGATTCCACCCTCACCCGCGCAAGCTGGGCGGTGTTGGAAGATGGCACGCCGCTCGTTTCGGCCGCTTCACGCGGCAAGGGGCAGATCATCCTGTTCCACGTGACGGCGGATACAAGCTGGTCGAACCTGCCGCTTTCCGGCATATTCGTCGATATGCTGCGCCGCTGCCTGCAACTCGCCTCCAGCCAGGCCCAGAATGCGCCCGGCGACAATGCCGCGACCGAGCGCCTGCCGCCGCGCCTCACGCTCGATGGTTTCGGCACGCTCTCCGCACCGCCCGCGAATGCGCGTCCACTGGATCCGCGCCGCACCGGCAGCGCCACGCGTGACAACCCGCCGGGCTTCTACGGCCCGCCCGAGGCCAGCTTGGCCGTAAATGCCGTGAGCCCGGATGACGGCCTGCGCGGCATCAATTGGCAGGGCCATGCCGTGCAGGGCCTTGCGGGTGCGGCCTCGGTTGATCTCCGCCCGTGGTTCATGGGTCTCGCGGCCTTGCTGATCCTGCTCGATGCCCTCGCCGTGCTGTGGATCTCCATGGGCGGCTTCCGGCGCGGTATGCGAAGTGCGGCCGCCGCGGCCTTGCTCGCCCTCGGTCTCGGGGCCCTCACGCTCCCGCATCGCGCCGAAGCACAGACATCACCGAACCCCGCGCAGCCATTGCCCATCACCACCACGCCGGAGGAGATGCGCTCGAGCCTTCGCCCGCGCATCGCCTATGTCGTCACCGGCAACGGGGCGGTAGATGAAGCGAGCCGGCAGGGCTTGATCGGCCTCGGGCAGATCCTGTCGCAACGCACGGCCATCAGCCTTGATGAGCCGGTGGCCATCAACCCGGAAAAGGACGAACTCGTCTTCTTCCCGATGATCTACTGGCCGGTTCTGCCGGATCAGCCACGCCCGCCGGAGGCCGCGATCCGCGCCATCGACACCTACATGAAGAATGGTGGCACGGTGGTGTTCGACACGCGCGATGCCTTCGCGCAACGCTCGGGCGGCCAGCCCACGGCCGAGACGCGCGCCCTGCGCCGCATGCTCGCCTCGCTGGATATTCCGGCTCTGGAGCCCGTTCCAGCCGATCACGTCCTGACCAAGACCTTCTACCTGCTCGATCGCATGGTCGGGCGTTACGTCGCGGGCGATACCTGGGTGGAGGCGATTTCCGGCGCGCGGGATACGAAAGTGCCGGCGCGCGCAGGCGATCGCGTCTCGCCGCTGATCATCACAAGCAATGATCTCGCCGCCGCCTGGGCGGTGGATCGGCTGGGACAGCCGCTCTTCCCGCTGGTGCCCGGTGAGCCACGCCAGCGGGAATTCGCGCTCCGCACCGGTGTGAACATCGTGATGTATGTGATGACCGGCAACTACAAGGCCGATCAGGTGCATGTGCCGGCTTTGCTTGAGAGGCTGGGACAATGAACGCGGATCGCCTGAGCCTCGATTTCGCGCCCTTCCTGCCCTGGCCGGTGCTGATCGGCTTTGCCGTGCTGGCCCTCGGCCTGTGCCTTCTGCTGGTGTTCCGCGGCAAGCGCGGGGCCTGGCTGCGGTTGGCCGCGACCGTGCTGATCTGCCTCGGCCTCGCCGATCCGCGCCTCGTGAATGAAAAGCGCGATCAGCTGAGCGATATCGTCGCGGTGGTGGTGGACCGGTCCGGCTCACAGAATCTCGCGACCCGCCCGGCTGAAACCGAGGAAACCCTGCGCGAGGTAACCGAGGCGCTGAAGCGCCGGCCCAACACCGAAGTGCGGATGGTCGATGTCTTCGAGCGCGATGGCTCCTCCGACGGCACGCGCCTCTTCGAGACCCTCTCCGCCGCGACGCGTGACGTGCCGCAGGATCGGCTCGCGGGCGTGATCGCGATTACCGATGGCGTGGTGCATGACGTGCCGGGGGAGCGGGCGCGGCTCGGCTTCACCGCTCCGTTTCATGGGCTCATCACGGGCCGGGCGAATGAATTCGACCGCCGCATCGAACTGGTGGAAGCGCCGCGTTTCGGCCTCGTCGGCAAGGAAGTCACGGCCATCGTGCGGGTGGAAACGCAAGGCGAAAGCGCCGCGCCGCTTCGCCTCACTTTGCGCCAGAATGGCGAGACACTCCCCGCGCGCCCCGTGGTGCCGGGCGTGCCCTTCCGCGTGACGCTGAGGCTCGATCGCGCCGGCCTGAACCTCTTCGAGGTCGGCATCGAAACCGCCCCCGGCGAACTGACGGGCCTCAACAACATTCTCGCCATCCCCATCGAGGGCGTGCGCGAGAAGCTGCGCGTACTGCTGGTTTCCGGCGAACCGCACAATGGCGAGCGCACCTGGCGCAACCTGCTGAAAGCAGACCCCAACGTCGATCTCGTGCATTTCACCATTCTCCGCCCGCCGGAGAAGCAGGACGGCACGCCGACGAATGAACTCTCTCTGATCGCGTTCCCCACGCGCGAATTGTTCGTGCAGAAGATCAAGGAATTCGACCTCATCATCTTCGACCGCTACTCGAACCAGACCTTCCTCCCCACGCTCTATTTCGAGAACATGGTGCGCTATGTGCGCGATGGCGGCGCAATGCTCTTCGCGGTGGGCCCGGAATTCGTGGCGCGGAACGGCCTACTGACCACGCCGCTGAAAGACATCATGCCGGCTGAGCCGACGGGCTCCATCATCGAGCGCGGTTTTCGAGCCGAGGTGACCGATCTTGGCCAGAAACACCCGGTCACACGCAAGCTCGACGGCGCGAATGAGGGCACCGGCCCCATCACCGTGAAGGCCGCGCGCTGGTCGCCCTGGTTCCGGCAGATCGCGGCACGCCCGCGTGATGGGCAGGGCCTGATGACCGGCGCCGATGGCCTGCCGCTGCTCGTGCTGAAACGCGAGGGCAAGGGCCGCGTCGGGCTGTTCCTGTCCGATCACGTCTGGCTCTGGGCGCGCGGCTATCAGGGCGGTGGGCCCTATCTGGATATGCTTCGCCGCCTCTCGCACTGGCTGATGAAGGAGCCGGAACTGGAGGAGGAGGCACTTCGCCTGATGGTCAGCGGTAACCGCCTGCTGGTCGAGCGCCGCACCATTGGCGGCCCGCCGGGCGATGTGGAACTCACCAACCCGGCCGGCGAGACGCTGCCGATCACACTGGCCGAAACCGAGCCGGGTTTGTGGCAGGCGGAGGTGACGATCCGCCGGGCTGGCCTGCATCGCGCCACGAATGGCGGCTTGCTCGCTTTTGCGAATGCCGGCCCGCCCAACCCGCGCGAATTCCGGCAGGTCATCTCGACGACCGACATGCTTCAGCCGGTTGCGGAATGGACTGGCGGCTCCGTGCGGCGCATCGCGGCGAATGGCGCGGTCAGCGTGCCGCGCATCGTGGATATCCGCTCGGGCACGCGCTTTGCGGGGTCGGATTACATCGGCCTCAAGCCTAATACGGCGTCGATCCTGCGCGGCATCACGATCACGCCGCTGGGCATGGGTTTCCTTGGCCTCGGGCTGCTGCTGCTCCCGCTCATCGCGATGTGGTTCGGCGAAGGGCG
>JALOTF010000049.1 GCA_025458025.1 Beijerinckiaceae bacterium
GCATGCAGCGTGCACATCACGATTTCCAGCGAGGACTTGCCGGGGAATTTCGGATGCGCATCCACCGGGATGCCGCGACCGTTATCGGCCACCGTGAGGAAGCCATCGGCGGCGAGGTGGATGTCGATGAAGGTCGCGTGGCCAGCGACCGCCTCATCCATCGAGTTGTCGAGCACCTCGGCGAAAAGGTGGTGCAGCGCCTTCTCATCCGTGCCGCCGATATACATGCCGGGGCGACGGCGGACAGGCTCGAGCCCTTCGAGCACCTCGATGGAGGAGCCGTCATAGCCGCCGGGCGGGGCCGGAGGAGGCGGGGGGGGCGGGGCCTTGCCGCCGCCCGTGGGCGGTGTTGGCGGCGCAGGGGAGGCAGGCGGTGCCGGCGGCTTCTCGCCCGTGCTGGCCACAATGGGTTTTTCTTGCGGTTTTGCTTGCGGCTTCGCCTCGCGCACCATGTCCTGCGCGGCTTTTTCAAGCTGGCCGAAAAGATCGAGGGCAGGCGAGGATTTCGAGGACATCAGGACCGGGGGCTGGAACAACGCAGACTGATTCGTTCAGTGCTCATCATGCCACAAACAGGGGGTGGATTTCCTCCCCCCGTTCCGGGTTTTCCCGCCTTTCAATGTGGGTTTTCGCCTGCCGGCTGCCTCTTTTATTCGTGGTCGCATTCTCTTCACGCGAACCGGCGACCACTTCGCTTGAGAATGCTCCTAGACCGCGATCTTGCCGCCACCCTTCTTCGTGATGGCCACGATGGAAGGCCTCGGGGGCATGCCCGGCTTGAAATCCGGCCAGCGGGTGGAGGGATCATCGAAGGTGGAATCCTTGCCCCAGGCCTTCCATTCCTTGCCATCCTCCGCCGGGTGCTGCACGGCCACGAAGAAAGTCTGCATATCCGGTGTCATGCACGGGCCGCAGACCTCCGCGCCCGCCGGCGCGCGGTAGAAATGCTTCGAGGTGCCGCGTGCAGCCCCTTCCGTATCCAGCGACCAGATGCCATCGGAACGCCCGTTGAAATCATCGGCATTGCCATCGGTGGAAATCCACATCCGGCCCATGGCATCGAAGGCGCAGTTGTCGGGGTTCGAGAACCAGCCATCCGCCGAGGTCAGCGGGTTGAAGCTCGCGCCCACGGTAGCGACGGACGGATCGCCGCATTTCACGAGGATCTCCCACTTCATCTTCGCGGCGGATTGATCGCCATCGGGCGGGGTGAGTTCCACGATGTGCCCGTGCTTGTTTTCCGCGCGGGGGTTCACGGCATCGACCTCGTTGGCCTTTCGCGCCGCATTCTTGGTGAGCATGATGTAGACCTTGCCGGTCTTCGGGTTCGCCTCGACATCCTCCGGCCGGTCGAGTTTCGTCGCGCCGAGAAGATCCGCCGCGCGGCGGGTCTCGATCAGCACATCGGCCTGGCTCGCAAAGCCGTTCGCGGCGGTGAGCGGACCTTGCCCGAAGACGAGGGGCAGCCATTCCATGGTGCCGTCGCTGCCGAATTTTGCGACCGAGAGCACGCCCTCATCAAGCAGGTTCATGTTCTCCGCGCGTTTGCCCGGCTGGACCTTCCCCTTGGTGACGAAGCGATAGACGTAATCGTTGATCTGGTCGTCGCCGGAATAGAGCACGTATTGCCCGCCTTTGGGGTTGACGATGCCCGCCGCACCTTCGTGCTTGAAGCGGCCGAGAGCGGTGCGCTTCTTCGGCATGGAGGTGGGATCATAGGGGTCGATCTCGACCACCCATCCGAAGCGATTGCTTTCGTTCGGCTCCTTCTCGACCTTGAAGCGATCGACATAATGCCCCCAGGCATAGCGGCGGCCGGGAATGCCGATGCGCTTCCAGTTCGCCTCCTCGCGATGTCCGGCAGGCACGGGGCCGAGGAAGTAGTTGTTGATGTTTTCCTCGCACGTTACCCACGTGCCCCAGGGCGTGGTGCCGCCCGCGCAATTGTTGATCATGCCGAGCACGCGGCGGCCCGTGGGGTCGGCCTTGGTCTTCATGCGCTCGTGACCAGCGGCTGGGCCAGTGACTTCCATCGGGGTTTCGGCGGTGATGCGGCGCGCATATTTCGAGCGCTCGACCACGGCCCATTTGCCGTTTGCGCCGCGCTCGATCTCCACCACCGAGCCGCCATGGGCCATCATTTCCACCTCGGCCATCTGCCGGGTGATCTTCGTGGCATCGCCGGAGCGCGCATCGCGCACGGATGCAAGGCCGGGGAAGAGCAATTCCGTGCTCGTATATTCGTGGTTCACCGCGAGCAGGCCGCGATTGCTGCCTTTCAGCGGGAAATAGCCCAGGAAATCATTGTTGTAGCCGAATTGCTTCGCCTGCCTTGCGCCGGTCTGCGCCATCGGGTCGAAGGGCAGGGCATCCGGCATGATCGGGTCGCCCCAGCGGAGGAGGATATCCGCGTCATAGCCCTCGGCGATGTGGTGATTGCCATCGACGCCAGCCTTCACCTCCTTGAAGTTGAAAGCAGATTTGCCGCCTTTCGGTGTCTGCGCCTGCGCGGGCTCGGCGGCCATGAAGCCGGCGGGCAGGGCTGCGGCAAGCACGGTGCTCGCAAGCAGGCCGCGCATCAGGTCACGGCGATCCATCCGCTCGGCAATGATGTCGCCGATGGTCGGGCTCGCGGTGGGGTTGGTCTCGTTGTCCTCGTCATCATCCATGCCGGAAACGGCTTCGAGATGCGCGCGCTCGGTCGTATTCATGGTGCTTCCCCCTCAGGTTTTTTGCCAGCGAAACATGTCTTGGGCAGCTTGGCAAATCTCCATGACGGCGGGGTGTCGGAGATGGCCGTTTGATGAGCGCCGCATTCATCAAAGTTTCACGACCCTCGGGTGACACTCTGATCTATCGAATCGCCAGTTGCATGAGGTTTTCCATGTATTCGCCCCGCATCAAGACGCTCGAGACCTGCGCCAATGCGACCGGCGGTGCGTTCGGTTGCCTCGAGGATGAGTTCGAGCCGCGTTACGTGGCCCATCCCACCCGCGCGAAGAAGGTGACGGTTCTCGCGATCCTCGCGGGCTTCATCACGCTGGCGGCTGCGCATAATTTCGGCCTCGCCAAGGTCATAGCGTCGCTGCCGGGCTGGCGCGCTGCGGTCTGATCCACCACCGAAACCGGTTCTGCCGAGGCGCGGTGAAATCCCGCGCTTTTTTGTTGCCGTTTCCGCCTTCCGCCGCATGACAGCGCCATCGCTTGGCGCTAGGAGAGCGGCATGAGCACGAACAATCGCATCGCCCTTTCCAGTGACCACGCCGCCATTCCGCTGCGCCAGGCCATCGCCGCGCATATCGCCGCGAAGGGCTTCGAGGTGGTGGATATCGGACCCACGACGTCCGAGAGCACGCATTACCCGAAGCACGGCGCGGCGGCGGCGAAACTCGTGGCCGCCGGCGATTGCCGCCTCGGCATCATCCTTTGCGGCACGGGGCAGGGCATCATGATGGCCGCGAACAAGGTGAAGGGCATCCGCTGCGGGGTGTGCAGCGATACCTTCTCCGCGCGGATGATCCGCCAGCACAATGATGCGAACATGCTTTCCCTCGGCGCCCGCGTGGTGGGCGAGGGGCTGGCGCTTGAGATCGTCGATGCATTTCTCTCTGCCGAGTTCGAGGGCGGTCGTCACGCCACGCGCGTGGAGATGATCAGCGCGCTCGAAGGCTGAGCCCTGCTGTTCACGACGCCAAAGGCGGGCGGGAATCCATGTCCTGACCCAGTCAATCCAGTCTCGATTCAAGTTCGATGTTTAGGATCGTCGGGAACGATATGTCCTGCTTGTCCAGATAGCAGACGACCAACGAAAAAGGGCGCCCGGAGGCGCCCAATTCCATGATCCAAGTGTGAGGAACAGCTGATTAGCAGCTGTAATACATCACGAACTCGATCGGGTGCGGGGTCATGCGATAACGATCCGCTTCCGTCTTCTTCAGCTCGATGTAGCTGTCGATGAAGTCGTCGGTGAACACGCCGCCGGCCTTCAGGAAGCCGCGATCCTTGTCGAGCGAGGCGAGCGCCTCATCGAGCGAACCGCAGACGGTCGGGATCTTCTTGAGCTCCTTCGGCGGGAGATCATAGAGGTCTTTGTCCATGGCCGCGCCCGGATGGATCTTGTTCGCGATGCCGTCGAGGCCAGCCATCAGCAGGGCGGCGAAGGCGAGGTAGGGGTTCGCGGTCGGATCCGGGAAGCGCACTTCCACGCGCTTGGCCTTCGGCGAGTTGGTCCACGGAATACGGCAGGAGGCCGAACGGTTGCGGGCCGAATAGGCCAGCAGCACCGGCGCTTCATACCCCGGGACGAGACGCTTGTAGGAGTTCGTCGACGGGTTGGTGAAGGCGTTCAGCGCCTTGGCATGCTTGATGATGCCGCCGATGTAGTAGAGGCAGGTCTCGGAGAGGCCAGCGTACTTGTCGCCCGCGAAAACCGGCTTGCCGTTCTTCCAGATCGACTGGTGAACGTGCATGCCCGAGCCGTTATCGCCGTAAACCGGCTTCGGCATGAAGGTGGCGGACTTGCCGTAGGACTGCGCCACGTTGTGGATGCAGTACTTGTAGATCTGCATGTGGTCCGCGGTGGTCACCAGCGTGTTGAACTTGGTGCCAAGCTCATGCTGGGCCGACGCCACTTCGTGGTGATGCTTCTCGACCGACACGCCCATCGACGCCATGGCCGCGAGCATTTCGCCGCGCATGTCCTGCGCTGAATCCTGCGGCGGAACCGGGAAATAGCCGCCCTTGGTGGCGATGCGGTGGCCCATATTGCCGCCTTCGTAATCGGACATGCCGTTGATCGGCAGTTCCGAATGGTCAAGCTTGAAGCCGGTATTGTAGGGGTCGGCCGCGAACTTCACGTCGTCGAAGATGAAGAACTCGGCTTCCGGGCCGAAGAAGGCCGTATCGCCCACGCCCGACTGGGCCATGAACATTTCGGCGCGCTTGGCGATGCCGCGCGGGCAGCGATTGTACATCTCGCCGGTGGCCGGCTCGAGCACGTCGCAGTTGATGGAGAGGGTCGACGCCGCGAAGAACGGGTCGAGAGTGGCAGAAGCGAAATCCGGCTTCAGCAGCATGTCCGACTCGTTGATGGCCTTCCAGCCGGCGATCGACGAACCGTCGAACATGATGCCTTCGTTGAGGGCTTCCTCATCGACGATGGCGATGTCGAAGGTCACGTGCTGCCACTTGCCGCGCGGGTCAGTGAAGCGGAAGTCGACGTACTTCACGTCGTTTTCCTTGATGAATTTCAAAACGTCCTTGGCGCTCTTCATGGCCGTATCGCGTCCTCTGTCGTTCACGCTAGCTTCGGGTTGGTTTTCGGGTCAGGCAGGTTTCGCAAACCCGGACCGGCGACGATCTTCAGACGAGGGGGCTCGCTGAAAGGGTGGGAAAGGTGACGTCAGATGGCGTCGTTCCCGATCTCGCCGGTCCGGATGCGGACCGCTTGCTCGACCGAGGAAACAAAAATCTTGCCATCGCCAATCCGGCCCGTCTGGGCGGCGGTTTTGATGGCCTCGATGGCCTCATTCACGAGGCCATCCGAGAGGACGACCTCGATCTTCACCTTGGGCAGGAAATCCACCACGTATTCGGCGCCGCGATAGAGTTCCGTATGCCCGCGCTGCCGGCCAAAGCCCTTGGCTTCAATGACCGTAATGCCCTGGACGCCGATGCCCTGGAGGGCTTCCTTCACCTCATCCAGCTTGAAGGGCTTGATGATCGCTTCGAGCTTTTTCATGGCGCGTCCTCGTGGGGCTCAGCAGATGTGTCAGGGGCCTTCCTCCCCGAAAGGGCAGGGGCCGTCAATAGGGCGAAAGCCACGGCGGGAGGCCTGTTGAGCCATTTTCTCGCGCTGCGCTTTCGGAGGCAGCATATTGCCTATCATTTAATCAGTGTGCATATTTTGTAGCCAGCGTGCGCGGTCTCAGGCCGTCACCTCGATATGCGTGGCGACACCTGCCTCCGCATGGTCGGCAATGGTCGAGCGGATGGCATGCCGCCCCAGTAGATCCGCGATGAAGGCGATGCGCAGGGTCTGGCCGGGCCCGACATAGACCGTATCGAGAAAATAGGGCTCCCAGCCGTCATCAAAGGGGTGGAGTAGGCGGAAGGAATGGCCGGCGACGCCGATGACCTGGGGCCAGGCCGTGCGGTTCATCAGCGCGAGCACGACCTCGCGGCCGCGCTTCACCCGCAGCACGGGTTTGCCGAGGGCCTCGACGGGGCGATCACCGATGCCGCCGCCATTGAGCTGGAAGATGCGCGCGGGGTCCGGGAAGGCCTTGCGCATGGCTTCGGGATCGGGGTTCGCCTCCCGCGCCCAGCCGCCGGTGATCGCGAGATCGGCGCGCGCGGCGTTCTGCAGCTTGATGGCCGCGGGCAGGCCGGGATCGGGCAAGGCGGCGACGGGACCGCGTGCCGCGATCGGCTCGCCTTCCGTGCGGATGATGAGCAAGGGTGCCGGTGTTGCGAATTTCGCCTCCACGCGCGCTTCAACACCTGCCTCGCGCGGGCAATCCACGATCATCTCGCAGCGATTGCCCGGCGCGAGCGTCACCATCTTCTGGAGAGGGTCGAACGGCGCGCAGGGGGTCGAATCAATCGCGATGACCCGCGCTGTAAGTTTCTGCGCGTGCAGCGGAATGGTCCGTGCTGGTGCGACATTGGCGAGCCGCAGGCGCAGGCGTGCGCCGGGGCGCACGGTGATCTCCATCGGGGCAAGGTGGCCATTCACCGTGAGGCGGTTGCCGAGGCGGCCCATGCGGGCGGCGTCGCGCAGGTCCCCGAAATCGCCGGCGAGTTCGCCCTTGTCGGTGAGGCGCCAGTCGGCGACGAGCAAGGCGAGATCGCGATCGACCTCCGGCGGCTGGGCCTCGTCCACGATCACGAGGCCATGGAGGCCGCGCGCCACGGCTTCGCGCACGGGATTGCCGGGGCCGGGTTGCAGCAGGAAGCTGCCGCCCTGCGTCGTCGGCAATACGAGATGGCCGTTCTGGCCGGGCGCGATGCCGGCGAGCGCATCGCCCGCGAGGGGGCGACGCATCCCGCGCAACGCCAGCGCGAGCGGCTGGGCCAGCTCGTTCCTCAGCGCGATCCGCGCATCGCCGGAGGGTTTGAAGCGCAGGATGGGCATATCCGGCGCGATACCGGCGGGTGTGGAGGGCGCATTTTCCGGCAGGAAACGGAAGAGCGTGCTTTCAGTGCTTTCGCTGGAAACAAGGCGGGCCGGAACCGCAGTAGCGCGCAGGCTCTCGCCCTGCGCCGGCCCCATCGGCTGGATCGCGGGGCGCTGTCCGCCCATCACCGGCGGTGATTGCTGCGCCAAGGCCGGGCCGAGCCCTGCCCCGAGCGCAAGCCCGGCGAGAAACTGCCGGCGATCCGGCATGATCGGGAGAGGGCGGGAAAAGCGGACTTTGCGCATCATGCTGAGGGATGTGGCCCGCTCTCCCCGAAAGGGCAAGCGGCCCCCCGGAACTTCGCGTGGGCTGGCAGTGCAGAGCAGGCCGGAGCCGCCCCCGCGCATCGCCAATTTTTGGTGCAGATTTTTGCTGCGGGCGGGAAAAACCATGCTATAGCACCGCCGCCGCGCCGGGCGGCGGGCGAAGCATGGGCGTATTGTCCGTTTCTTTCGCAGCCCGGTTCACTTGGATATGCGGGTTCGTCTGGGTCACGCGGGCGTGGCGGAACTGGTAGACGCGCCGGATTTAGGTTCCGGTGACGAAAGTCGTGGGGGTTCGATTCCCTTCGCCCGCACCAGTCTCCGGTTCGCTCTCGTATCCCGGCAAACGCGTCGCCAAGGCGTTCTTTCGAAATCAGTCCGGCCAACAGGGGTCGGACGGGCCAGCCGGAGCCTTCCGCTCCGCTACCAGGACACGATCAGGGTTTTTCCATGCAACTCACCCAAACCCTCGCCGAAGGGCTGAAGCGCCAGTATAAGGTCGTGCTTTCGGCGCAAGACCTTGCGAGCCGCTTCGAAACCGAAATCGAGCAGATCCGCGGCCGCGTTCAGCTCAACGGCTTCCGTCCCGGCAAGGTGCCGACCGCGCATATCAAGAAGCTCTACGGTCGCTCGATCATGGCCGAGGTCGTGCAGAATTCCGTGACCGACGCGCAGAAGAAAATCACCGAGGAGGCCGGCACCAAGCTCGCGGCCGAGCCGAAGGTGGTGTTCCCTGAGGACGAGGCCACCATCAACAAGGTGCTCGCTGGCGAAGCGGACCTCGATTTCTCGGTGGATGTGGAAGTTCTGCCGCATATCAGCATCAAGGATCACTCGCATATCGAAGTGACCCGCGAAGTCGTTACGGTTCCCGAGAAGGATATCGACGAGGCCATCCAGCGCATGGCGAATGCCGTGCGCACCTTCACGCCGCGTGGCGAGAAGGAAAAGGCCAAGGACGGCGACAAGGTGACGATCGATTTCGTCGGCACCATGAACGGCGTGGCCTTCGATGGCGGCACGGCGCAGGGTGTGGATCTCGTGCTCGGCTCGGGCCAGTTCATCCCGGGCTTCGAGGAGCAGTTGGTTGGCACCAAGGTTGGTGATGAGAAGACCATCAAGGTGAGCTTCCCCGAGAGCTACCAGGTGGTGGATCTCGCCGGCAAGCCGGCCGAGTTCGCTGTTACCGTGAAGGGCATTCAGGCTCCGGGCGACATCGCCATCGACGATGAACTCGCCCAGAAGATGGGTGTCGAGTCGCTCGAGAAGATGCGCGAAGTCGTGAAGGGTGGCCTTGAGGGCGAACTCTTTCAGGTGACGCGCCAGAAGATGAAGCGCGCGCTGCTCGATGGCCTTGATGCGCTCTACACCTTCGACCTGCCGCCGACCATGGTGGAGCAGGAATTCGCTGCCGTTTGGAACCAGGTGCTGGCCGACATGCAGCGCGATGGCAAGACCTTCGAGGGTGACGAGAAGGGCGAGGCCGAGACGCGCACCGAGTATCGCAAGATCGCCGAGCGCCGCGTGCGCCTCGGACTCGTGCTCGCCGAAATCGGCGAAAAGGCCGAGGTGAAGGTGCAGGACGATGAGGTCACCAAGGCGCTGATCGAGCGCGCCCGCCAGTTCCCGGGCCAAGAGAAGCAGTTCTTCGAATTCTATCGCAAGAACCCGCAGGCTCTCGCCGAGATCCGCGCGCCGCTCTTCGAGGAGAAGGTCGTCGACCACATCCTCGGCAGCGTAAAGATCAGCGAGAAGTCCGTGACCCGCGAGGAATTGCTGGGCGAGGGCGAGGCTGAGGACGAGGCGACGGAAGCCAAGGCCGCCAAGCCCAAGAAAGCTGCGAAGGCCAAGAAGGCTGAGTGAGTCAGGCCGAGTGAAGCGCGGCCGGGTGATCTCGTCTCCGGCTGTCTTCTTCAATTCCGGTTGCGCCGCCGTTTGGGCGGCGTTTCCATTTCCGGCAGGGCCGAATCGGTGGCGACGGATGCAGGCGGCAGATTTTCATGCAGGCGAATGACAACCAGCCGCTCTCGCTGGCGCAGTTCCGGGCGGATTTCTCCACGCAGGCTGCGGTTCAGGGGCTGATCGTCGCGCTCGTGGGCTATACGAGTTCGGTCGCGATTCTCATCAAGGGGCTGGCCGCGGTGGGCGCGAGCGAGCCGGAGATCATCTCGGCGCTGCTGTTCGTGGGTTTGACCAAGGGCATAGCTGCCATCCTGCTGAGCCTGATGTCGCGCATGCCGGTTTCGGTGGCATGGACCACGCCGGGCCTCGCGCTGCTGGGGGCGACGGGCGCGGTGGCGGGCGGCTTTCCGGCGGTGGTCGGGGCATTCATCATCACCGGGTGCCTCATCGTGCTCGCGGCTTTCTGGAGCCCGCTCGCGCGGTTCATCGAGGCGATTCCCCGCCCGATCGCGAATGCGATGCTCGCAGGCATTCTGTTCAAGCTGTGCATGGCGCCCTTTCTGGCGCTTCAGCACCAGCCGGTGGCGGCTTTGGCGATCCTCGGCTTGTGGCTTGTCATGCTGAAATTCGCGCGGCTCTGGGCCGTGCCGGCCGCGGTTCTGCTGGCGCTGGTGCTGACGGGCGTGAATGGCGGCTTCGGCTCCGGCCTGACCTTCCAGCTGCCGCGCCCGGATTTCATCCTGCCGACGCTAACCTTGCCCGCCTTGCTGGGCGTGGCGCTGCCGCTCTTCATCGTGACCATGGCCTCGCAGAACATCACGGGGCTCGCGGTGCTCCAGACCTTCGGGTTCCGTCATCGTGCACGTGACGGGCTGATGGTCACGGGCCTCCTGTCGGTGATCACCGCGCCTTTTGCGGCGCCGACCATCAATTATGCCGCGATTACCGCCGCGCTCTGTGCAGGGGGAGATGCGCATCCCGATGCACGCCGGCGATACGTCGCGGCGGTGTTCTCCGGCATCGGCTATATCCTGATGGTCGCGCTGGCGGGGGTGGCTGCAGCTTTGGTGCTGCGCGCGAGCCCGGTGTTGATCGAGGCGGCGGCGGGGCTTGCGCTCATCGCGGCCTTCGGTTCGGCGATGAACGGCGCGATTTCTGAGGAGCAGGGGCGTCTGCCGGCCTTGCTGACTTTCTTCGTGGCGGCCTCGGGCTTCACTTTGTTCGGCATCGGTGGCGCATTCTGGGGCTTGCTCATCGGGTGGGGCGTGCACCTTGTATTCAGCAAGCCGGCAAAGAGCGCCTGAGCCGCAGCCCCTTACCCTTTTCAGGCGGGGGAAGCATGTTTATCTGGGTAGATATGCCTGATTCCGGGCACATGTTCTTGCGATTCCAGCGCCACAGAGGATGACGATGAAGGACCCGATCGAAACCTACAACGCGCTCGTCCCGATGGTGATCGAGCAGTCCTCGCGCGGGGAACGCGCCTTCGACATCTTCTCGCGCCTGTTGCGCGAGCGCATCATCTTCCTGAACGGGCCGGTGGAAGACGGCATGGCGAGCCTTGTGGTTGCGCAGCTTCTCTTCCTTGAAGCAGAGAACCCGAAGAAGGAAATCTCGATGTATATCAACTCGCCGGGTGGCGTGGTGACATCGGGCCTCTCGATCTACGACACGATGCAGTTCATCCGCTGCCCGGTCACCACGCTCTGTATGGGCCAGGCCGCCTCGATGGGCTCGCTGCTGCTGACAGCAGGCGAGAAGGGCCATCGCTTCGCGCTGCCGAATGCGCGCATCATGGTGCACCAGCCCTCCGGCGGCTTCCAGGGGCAGGTGACGGATATCCTCATCCACGCCAAGGAGGTCGAGAACCTCAAGCGGCGGCTGAACGAGATCTATGTGACCCATACCGGGCAGGACTACGACACCATCCACAACGCGCTCGAGCGTGACAATTTCATGACAGCCGATGCCGCAAAGGAATTCGGACTGATCGACCAGGTGGTCACCAAGCGTACAGAGGATCCGGCCGAACCGAAGCCCATGTAACGGGCCAAGGCTTGAGCATCCGGCCCGGTGGTTTTCGTGTTGCGGGACGGGTCGGCATGGTTACTGTTTCGTTGCGGCACAGAACCGGCGGCCAGAATGCTGGCCCCCGGTTTGCAGTGAAGGCAGGGCTTCCATCGCGAAGGGTGCCCTTGCAACGGGGTTGCAAGTGGTTAATTTGGGAATTGGTGGCAGGGGACACGGGTTCCGGTTCCGATTAACGCTTCGTTCGGGGCCCGGGGTCGATACTAGGCAATGATGCTATTAGCGGATTGCGACATTGGGCGTCGTGGTTCGTGATCGTCGGGGAGGGGCTCTACAGGGAGCTGCCGAGCCCGGCGCGGAGGTTGAGGAATGAGCAAGTCCACCAGCGGCGACCAGCGCTCCACGCTCTACTGCTCCTTCTGCGGGAAGAGCCAGCATGAGGTTCGCAAGCTGATTGCGGGCCCAACGGTGTTCATCTGCGATGAATGCGTCGAACTCTGCATGGACATCATCCGCGAGGAATCGAAAACCCTCGTGAAAGCGAAGGACGGGGTGCCGACCCCGCGCGAGATCGCCAAGATCCTCGACGATTACGTGATCGGCCAGTTCTACGCCAAGCGCGTGCTCTCGGTGGCGGTCCACAACCACTACAAGCGGTTGAACCACGCCCAGAAGAACAACGATATCGAGCTTGCGAAGTCGAACATCCTGCTCGTCGGCCCCACGGGCTGCGGCAAGACCTACCTCGCGCAGACGCTGGCGCGCATCCTCGATGTGCCCTTCACGATGGCCGATGCGACCACGCTTACCGAAGCCGGTTATGTGGGCGAGGATGTCGAGAACATCATCCTGAAGCTGCTGCAGGCGGCAGATTACAATGTGGAACGCGCCCAGCGCGGCATCGTCTACATTGACGAGATCGACAAGATTTCGCGGAAATCCGACAACCCTTCGATCACCCGCGATGTCTCGGGCGAGGGCGTGCAGCAGGCGCTTCTGAAGATCATGGAAGGTACGGTTGCTTCCGTTCCGCCGCAGGGCGGGCGCAAGCATCCCCAGCAGGAATTCCTGCAGGTGGACACGACCAACATCCTCTTCATTTGCGGCGGCGCGTTTGCCGGCCTCGAGAAGATCATCTCGCAGCGCGGCAAGGGCACTTCCATCGGCTTCGGCGCGAAGGTCGAGAGCCCGGATGACCGCCGCGTGGGCGAAGTGTTCCGCCAGGTGGAGCCGGAAGACCTGCTGAAATTCGGTCTTATCCCGGAATTCATCGGCCGTCTGCCGGTGATCGCCACCCTCGAAGACCTCGACGAGGCCGCGCTGAAGCGCATCCTCACCGAGCCGAAGAACGCGCTGGTGAAGCAGTATCAGCGTCTCTTCGAGATGGAGGATGTGGAGCTCACCTTCAACGATGAGGCGCTCTCGGTCGTGGCCCGCAAGGCCATCGAGCGGCGCACCGGTGCCCGCGGCCTGCGCTCCATCATGGAGAGCGTGCTTCTCGACACGATGTTCGACCTGCCAGGCCTCGAAGGCGTGGAGCAGGTGGTGGTGAATGCCGAGACCATCGAAGGCAAGGCGAAGCCGCTTTACATCTATGGCGAGCGGAAAGAGGAGCCCGTGGCCTCCTCGGCCTGACGCGGCGAGCCTGATGGAATTTCCAAGCCCCGGCGTCGCAAGCGCCGGGGTTTTTCGTTTCGGGCCAGCCCGCGCGAGGCATGGAATGTGCTTTGCGGGTTTCACCTCGCGGATCTTGGTCACAAGGCTGTGACGGATCGACCCGGATGGTCTTGTTTCGACCTCGATTCATGCCCACCTTGGGGCTCAAGGAGAATGCCGGATTCGGGCGCCCGATGGGGCTCGTGCCGGCCGGGCGGCAGAAGCCGGCGGCAGGCAAAACGGCGATAGACCGGAAAGCCCGGCCCTTTGGCCGGCAGGTGGCGGTTCCCCGCACCTGAAGAATGAAGGACATCCGTCATGAGCGGAGAGAAGAAGCGCCCTGAAGCCGGAACCATCGACACCGTGCCGGTTCTGCCGTTGCGGGATATCGTGGTGTTCCCGCACATGATCGTGCCCCTGTTCGTCGGCCGCGAGAAATCCATCCGCGCCCTCGAGGAGGTGATGAAGAATGATCGCTTCATCCTGCTCGCGACCCAACTCAACGCGACCGATGATGATCCGGCCGAAGACCAGATCTACAAGACCGGCGCGCTCGCGACCGTGCTTCAGCTGCTGAAGCTGCCCGACGGCACCGTGAAGGTGCTGGTGGAGGGCCTCTCGCGCGCCAAGCGCATCCGCCCGGTGAAGAACGACGATTTCTTCGAGGCGGAAGTCGAGGTGCTCGGCGATGACCTGTCCGATCCGATCGAGACGGAAGCGCTCGCGCGTTCCGTCACGAACGAGTTCGAGAACTATGCGAAGCTGAACAAGAAGGTTTCGCCGGATGTGGTCTCGACCATCTCGGGCATCGAGGATTACGCGAAGCTTGCGGATACGGTCGCGCAGCATCTCGCGGTGAAGATCGCCGACAAGCAGGACGTTCTGGAAATCGTGAAGGTTTCCAAGCGGCTCGAGAAGATTCTCGGGCTGATGGAGAGCGAGATCTCCGTGCTGCAGGTCGAGAAGCGCATCCGCACCCGCGTGAAGCGGCAGATGGAGAAGACCCAGCGCGAATATTACCTCAACGAGCAGATCAAGGCGATCCAGAAGGAACTCGGCGACGACGAAGGCAAGGATGAACTCGCCGAGGTCGAGGACAAGATCCGCCGTACCAAGCTCTCCAAGGAGGCGCGCGAGAAGGCGATGCACGAGCTGAAGAAGCTCCGGCAGATGTCGCCCATGTCGGCCGAGGCCACCGTGGTGCGCAACTATCTCGATTGGATGCTGGCTCTGCCCTGGGGCAAGAAATCGAAGGTGAAGAAGGATCTGCGCCATGCGCAGGAGATCCTCGACGCCGACCATTTCGGCCTCGAAAAGGTGAAGGACCGCATCATCGAGTATCTCGCGGTGCAGTCCCGCGCGAACAAGCTCACGGGCCCGATCCTCTGCCTCGTCGGCCCGCCTGGCGTGGGCAAGACCTCGCTTGGCCGCTCGATCGCGAAATCCACGGGCCGCGAGTTCGTGCGCATGAGCCTCGGCGGCGTGCGCGATGAAGCGGAAATCCGGGGACATCGCCGGACGTATATCGGCTCGATGCCGGGCAAGATCATCCAGAGCTTGCGGAAGGTGAAGACGCAGAATCCGCTCTTCCTGCTCGATGAAATCGACAAGATGGGCCAGGATTTCCGTGGTGATCCGTCCTCGGCGCTGCTGGAGGTGCTCGATCCCGAACAGAACACCACCTTCGCGGATCACTACCTCGAAGTGGATTACGACCTCTCGAACATCATGTTCGTGACGACGGCGAACACGCTGAACATCCCTGCGCCGCTGATGGACCGCATGGAGATCATCCGCATCGCTGGCTACACGGAAGAGGAGAAGGCCGAGATCGCCCGCCGCCATCTCATCCCGAACGCGCTGAAGAAGCACGGTCTCGATGACAAGGAATGGCAGATCGAGCCGGAAGCCCTGATGTTCCTGGTGCGCCGCTACACCCGCGAGGCGGGTGTGCGAAACCTCGAGCGCGAGATCTCCAATCTCATCCGCAAGGCGGTGAAGGAGATCCTGCTCTCCGCCGGCACCGACAAGCCTGTGAAGACCGTGACGATCACCGAAGCGAAGGTCGAGGAGTATCTCGGCCCGACGAAGTATCGTTATGGCTCGGCGGAAACCGAGGATCAGGTTGGCGGCGTGACGGGTCTCGCCTGGACCGAGGTGGGCGGCGAATTGCTGACCATCGAAGGTGTGATGATGCCCGGCAAGGGCCGCATGACGGTGACCGGTAACCTGCGCGACGTGATGAAGGAATCGATCTCGGCAGCGGCCTCCTGGGTGCGCAGTCGCGCGGTGGATTTCGGCATCAAGCCGACCTTGTTCGACAAGCGCGACATCCATGTCCATGTGCCGGAAGGTGCGACGCCGAAGGATGGCCCCTCGGCCGGTATCGGCATGGCCACGGCCATCGTCTCGCTGCTCACGGGCATTCCCGTGCGGCGCGATATCGCGATGACTGGCGAGGTCACTTTGCGCGGTCGCGTGCTGCCGATCGGTGGCCTCAAGGAGAAGCTGCTCGCGGCCCTGCGCGGTGGTATCAAGATCGTCCTCATCCCCGAGGAGAACGTGAAGGACCTCGCCGATATCCCGGCGAACGTGAAGAACGGCCTCGAAATCGTGCCGGTCTCGCGGATGGAAGAGGTGCTGGCCCGCGCGCTCGTGCGCCAGCCCGAGCCCATCGAATGGGACGAGGAGGCGGAAACGCCCCCGAAAAAGGACGAGGATGCCAGCGCTGCTCTGGCGCATTGACCATCACGCCGGATCACCGGCACTATGCGGGCGGGGCTGGAAACAGCTCCGCCCTTTTTGTTTCGGGGAGTGCTGCATGCGTGCCGTTTCTGCCTTGCGACGTGCCTTCCTTGCGGTCTCTGCGCTCCTCGCCGGTGCGGGCGCGGCCTCGGCGCTGAGTTATCAGCTCGCCGATGCCGAATTGCCGGGCTGCAAGGGTTCCTGCCCCAAGGTCATCGTGGCCACGGGCACGATTGGGCAGGCGGAGCATGTACAACTCGCGGCCTTTTTGGAACGCTCCGTGGGCAGCGGCGCGGTGAGCCAGGTCATGGTGATCGATAGCCCCGGCGGCTTCACCCTCGGCGGGGCCTATCTTGGCACGCTCGTGCGTCAGCTGAAGATGACGGTGATTGTCGGGCGCTGGAACGGCGCGACCATCACGCCCTCGAACGGCATCGCGCCGGGAACCTGCGCTTCGGCCTGCGTGCTCGTGCTCTCGGGCGGAACCGCGCGTTATTATGTGCCGGGCAGCCGGGTGGGCGTGCATCGCTCGCATACCGGCACGGCGGTGCTCGATCCCACCACGCGCCTGCCGATTAACGGCACCATCAACCACGATGATGTGAGTCAGGCGCATATCGCCTATTTCCGGAAGATGGGCATCGATACGGCGCTGGTCAGCAAGATGGACGCGACGCCCTCCGAACAAATGTACTGGTTCTCGGAAACCGAGATGTCGAAGCTGCGGCTGGCACGCAGCACCTCGACCACGGGCAAGTCGAAGAAGCGGCAGCCATAGGCCTCAGGCGGCGCTGGCGGTTTCCGCTTCCACCGCCGGCACGCGCGCGACCGTCACCGTGCAGGGCGCTTCGGCCACCACAGCCGTCGAGACCGAGCCGAGATAGCGCCGCACGCCGCCTGAGCCGCGTGCGCCGAGGATCAGATGATCCACATGGTTGTTCTTCGCGAAGGTGGTGATCGCCTCGGCGGGATCGGCTGATTCCAGCACATGGAAGGTGATGCGCTCGGGCGGCAGGCGCATATCCGCCGCCCAGCCCTTGAGTTCCACGAGGCGCTGGACATGCACGCTCTCGCCGCTCTCGGTGGTGAGCTGATCGAGGCCGATCACCGCGGTTTTCAGCACATTCACGCAGGCGAGGCGCGATTCCGGCGCGGTTGCAAGCAAGCGGCGCACGATGTCGCGCAAGGGCTCGTTCAGCGGCTCGCCGCTTTCCGAAAGGTCCACCGCGACCATGATGATCGGCGCGGTGGAGGCATGGCGATAGGCTTCGAGGCGGGTGAGGGGGGCTTTCGCGCCGCCGAGGCGCCCCGCGAGGAAATTCCGCATCCAGTGCGTTTTCTCGCGTTTCGCGCGTTCGGTCAGCACCACATGATCGGGGTGCGCGAGATCGAAGGCGAGCTGCTCCGCGCTGGGGTAGCGCCGGTCGGGCTTCACCTCCATGAGGCGCAGGATGATCTCCTGCAGGAAGCCGGGCACGGCGGGGTTCAGCACGCGCGGCGGTGTCGGCACCTCGTAGAGGCGGCGCATCAGCGCCTTTGTCGAGTGCTTGGGGTTGCCAAAGGGGCGCTCGCCAGTCACCAGCGCATACATCATGGCGCCGAGCGCGAAGAGGTCCGAGCGCGGCTCCTCGCGCAGCTTCATCACCTGCTCGGGCGCGATGTAGGGTGCAGTGCCCATGGGCACGCGGAACTCCTCGGCGAGGAGATCCGGCAGCTTGAGATGCCGCGACAGGCCGAAATCGATGAAAACGGCTTCGCCCGTGTCTCGGAACATGATGTTCGAGGGCTTGAGATCGAGATGCACCACATCCTGCCGGTGCAGGCTCGCGAGCGCGGTGGCAACGCGCGCACCGATCTCCACGACATCCGAAACCGGCAAAGGCGCGGCCTTGAATCTTTCCAGCAATGACGACCCGGCGATGCGCTCCATCACGATATAGGGCTCGCGGGAGAAATCACCGATTGCGATGGATTTCGGCACATGCGGCCCGGAAAGGCGTGGCAGGATCATCTGCTCCTGCTCGAAGCCCACGATCATCGTGGGGTCATCGCCTTCGAGGATGAGCGGCACCTTCATCACGAGGGGCAGGTCGCAGCCGGGCTTGGTGACCGCGAAAATTTCGGCCATGCCGCCCTCGTGGAGCTTCTCGCCCACGGTGAAGCCGTCGATCACCCGGCCCGGCCTGATGCGCTCACGCCCCATAGTGCACTCCGTGGGTTGCTACTCGCCGCGCAGCAGGCGTTCAGACAGCTGATCCGGCAGGCCTGCTTCTCTCACCTTCCGTGCAGCCGTGAAATGATCGTAATCAACCCGACCGAAGGTGAGGCTGCGCCGCGAAAGATCGAGCAGCCCGAAAGCAGCGCCGGGGCGACCATCGCGCGCCTGCCCGGCCGAGCCGATGACCGCGAGCCAGCGCTGGCTCTGCGCGAGCGGGTTCTCGACGCCGACATGCGGGGCGTGGCCGGTGGCGATCCCCTGCGAGGTGAGCCGCCAGAGATGCGGGCGATGCACATGGCCGACGCAGGTGATGCGTGCATCCGTGGCGCGCAAGGAGCGCTCGGCGTTCCGCTCATCCGTGATGTAGAACCATTCCGTGGGGTGGCTGGCACTGGCATGCACGAACAAGGCATCATCAATGCGATGGCTCGTCGAGAGGCTCTTCAGCACCGCGCGATGCTCGGGCAGCAGGCGGGTCCGCGTCCAGCGGATGGCCTCGCGCGCGATGCGGTTCATGTCCTCGTCGGAGCCGTCGATGGCGGCATCATGGTTGCCGAGAATGCCGATCGCGCCGTCTTCCATCAGGCGCGCTGCGGTTTCCACGCAATATTCCGGGTCAGCACCGTAGCCCACGATGTCGCCGAGCAGCACGATCTGGTCCACGCCCGTGCGCCGCAGCGCGCTCAAGGCGGCCTCAAGGCCCTCGCGATTGGCATGGATGTCCGACACGATCCCGATGCGCATGGCGTCTTCCTTCCCCGGCAGCCGCCCGCGCCGAATGCCGGAAAGGGGGAACCGTTGCCCGGTTCTCGTGCGCTCACGGGCAAGGGCTGCCGATACGCGGTCTAGCATGGGCAAGGGCCTCGCGCATTGGTCCTTTCTGTGTAGGCCGGGGGACGGGGAGGCCCGAAGGCCAAAAGGCGAGGGTGCGCCTTGCCAATCGCCGCCTGATCGTGTTTACGGGCGGAGTCGCGCGGGCGGTTAGCTCAGTTGGTAGAGCACCTCGTTTACACCGAGGGTGTCGGGAGTTCGAGCCTCTCACCGCCCACCATCCCTTCTCGCGCGATTCATCAAGCGTTTACGTCTTGGCAGCCTTACGGACGGGAAATGCGCGCCCGCCGCTTTACAGCCCGACAACCTTCTGTGACGCTCCCAAACGGCCTCGATGGGGGGGCTGATCCGGGGCTTTGGGGATTATCATGACAGGTTGGATGCGGGCGGTTGCCACCGCCGGGCTTCTGCTGGGTGCAGCGCAAACCGCTTTCGCCTGGGGCGCGATCGCGGTTGACGACGAATCAGGCCAGACGGCGCGCGATGTCGGTTACGGCTACGTGACCGGCGCGAACAGCGAAGCTGCTGCCGAACGCGGCGCAATGGCCGAGTGCCGCAAGCGCAATAGCAAGAACTGCAAGGTGGTGCTCACCTTCGAAAGCTGCGGCGCCTATGCCGTGGATAAATCGAACTGGGGCACATCCGAGGGCGTTTCCGAGAACGCCTCGCGTCGCAATGCGATCGCCCAATGCGGCAAAGCGGCCTGCAAGGTCGCGGTCGCTGTTTGCAACTGAGACGGGGAGTGAACCATGAAAACGAAGCTCCTCTGCGGGCTCTCGCTCGCCGCTCTTCTCACGGCCTCCTCTGCTTTCGCGCAGGCGACGCCACCCGCCGCACCGGCTCCGGCTGAAACGCCGGCTGCCTCTGCTCCGACCCCGGCACCGGCCGCAACGCCAGCCCCTGCACCCGCTGCGCCTGCAGCAGCCCCTGCGGCTGAAACCCCTGCGGCTCCGCCTGCCGCGCCTGCGCCTGCCGCGCCTGCGCCTGCCCCCGCCGCAGCGCCGCCTGCTCCAGCGCCTGCGCCGGCGGCACCACCTCCGGCGACAGCTGCACCTGCACCTGCACCAGCGCCCGCACCGGCTGCTCCGGCTCCTGCCGCTGCACCGCCTGCGCAGGCACCCGCCGCGCCGCCCCCGGCCACAGCTGCGCCTTCACCGGCGCCAGCCCCTGCGGCGCCGCCGCCGGCTGCCGCCGCACCCCAGCAATCGGCGAAGGATGAAGCGCGCGATGCGCTCTTCGGCATCTATTTCGCCGTGGCCGTCGCGCATATCTGCGAGCTTGATCTCGCGGACGAGGAAGACGAGCGCCTGCAGAAGGCGGCGGATTTCATCGAGAGCAAATCGGGGATGATCCGCGCCCAGCGCGAGGAACTTTTCGCGCAGATGGTCGAGAACATGGCCAATGACAAGGCGAAGATCTGCCGCGAATCGACCGCCGAGGTCGAAAAGCTGATCGGCGAATTGCCCGAAAACCCGAACTGAGCCTTTTCCCGCGCCCCCCGCGAAGCGACGCCGTCCCCCTCCGGGACGGCGTTCCTTTTGGGGCGTGAACGCTTCCGAAACCGCTTTCGTTCACCATAAGCGGATCGGGCCTCGGCCTGTGGTGTAACCAGTTTCGAGTAGCGTCATGCGTTTCAGATCCGGTGTCGTCGGCGGCGTGCTGCTGGCCTCGCTTGCCTCTCCGTCGCTTGCGATGGAATTCGCCTCCGTGCCGCTCGGCCCGGATTGCTCGCAGCGGAATTGCCCGCGTGCGCTGGTCGCCGAGGGCGAGATCTCGGATGATGCGCCCACAAAATTCACGCGATTCCTGCGGCAAGAGATGCAGGTGCCGGGCCTTCACGCGCTGATGTTCATCAATTCGCCGGGCGGGAATGTCGAAAGCGCGCTTCGCCTTGGCTCGCTGCTGCACGAGGCGGGTGCCTCGGTGGTGGTGGGGCGGCCCGTGGTGGGCGTGCAGACGAGCGCGACGCCGGCCCGCAGCCAGCGCGGCTCCACTGTGCGGGGCCTTTCCGTGGTTCCCGGCCAATGCGCTTCGGCCTGCGTCTACACCTTGATGGGTGCGAAAAAGCGTATTGTGCCCAATGGCGCGCGCCTCGGCGTGCATCGCATGTCCGCGCGTATTCATGCGCATGCGCCCGAAGGGGGAGCCAGCCTCCAGAGCCGGATTTTCGCCGGCGAGCAGGAGATTCGGCTGCTGCGCGATTATGCGAGCCGCGTGGGAGGCTCGCAGGATCTGATCAGCCTCGCCGAATCGACCCCGCATGATCGCATCCGCGTGCTCTCGGCCGACGAGATCCGCCGCTACCGCCTCGGCAATGCCGGCCTTTGAGCCGGGAGAGAGCCACGGGAATGCCAAATTTTCACCAAGCTCCGGAACGTGCTTGACAGGGCAGGGGCGCTTCCTTAGGTGAACGGCTCTCGCGACGCCCCTCGGGCCTCGCGAAAAAGCGCGGGCGTAGCTCAGTCGGTTAGAGTGCCGGCCTGTCACGCCGGAGGTCGCGGGTTCGAGCCCCGTCGCCCGCGCCACTTTCTCCAGGCCTGTATGTTCAGGCCGGCTTCCACCTGCCCCATGTGTCCCTGCATCGAAAGCTGTTGATCCGATGCGTGATCAGGACCGGGCCTTCCTCCTGGGATTGCTGGGTGTGGTGATCTTCGCGATCACCGTTCCGATGACACGATTGGCGACGGATCGTCCGGGATTTCCCGGGCTTGATCCCATCTTCATCACGGCGGGGCGTGCGGCCTTCGCGGGTGTGCTGTCCGTGGGCTATCTCGCGCTGACGCGCGCGCCGCGGCCTGATCGCTCGCAGGTCTTCCGGCTGTTGCAGGCCGGGCTCGGGATTGTCATCGGCTTTCCGCTCTTTCTCGGGCTTGCGGTGCGGCATGTCGATGCCGTCCATGCCTCGGTGATCACCGGAGCCCTGCCGCTTGCCACGGCGGTTCTCGCTGCTTTGATGCTGCGCGAGCGCGCCTCGCGGGCCTTCTGGGGCGCAGCGATTCTCGGTTTCGCGCTGGTGCTGGCCTATGCGTGGCTTGCGGGCGACGGCGGCAAGGGCCTCAGCCTCGCGGATCTCGCGCTGCTTGCAGGCGTTGGCTCTGCGGCCTTCGGCTACATCAAGGGTGCGGAGGTGAGCCGCAGCCTCGGGCCGGAGCGAGTGATCTGCTGGGTGCTGGTGCTCTATCTGCCGCTGACTGTGCCTGTCACGTATCTGGCAAGGCCCACGGACTTCGTCGAGCCGGCGGCGTGGTTGGGCTTTGCCTATGTGACGCTGTTCTCGATGTGGCTGGGCTTCTTTGCCTGGTATCGCGGGCTCTCCGCTGACCCGTTGCGGGTGAGCCAGGTGCAGCTCGTGCAGCCTTTTCTCTCGATGCTCTTCGCGATTCCCATCCTCGGCGAGCGCATGACGGCGATGGCGAGCCTGTTCTGCCTCGCCATCATCGCCACGGTCGCGCTGAGCCGGAAGCTGCGCTAGCGGTCAGTTCGCCTTTTTCCAGTCCTCGGACCCGAGCTTGGTGTCGCCGGTATAGCTCCAGACGGCTTCGTAGCCGCCGCCACTCTTGGCGATCATCAGGAAGACGCCGCTGGCGCCCTGGCCGGAATAGTTCACGGCCATCACCTTGCCATCACCGATTCCGTGGCCGTTCCAGGTCTGGCCGCCGATGCGCCAGACGATTCGCCAGGTATCGTCGCCGGTTTTCGTCAGCTGCGCCGTGCCGGAATAGCTCTCGCGGGTGCGCGGATCGATGCCGGAAATGGTGTAACGACCCGGACCTTCCGCCATCGCAAGGCCGGGCAGGAGGGTTGAGGCGAAGGCCCCGGCCAGAACGAGACGGCGTGACAGCATGATGGATTTCCCCTCTGTTTTTGCGAGCGATTCACAGGGCTCGCCATGGCCCTCGCGGAGGATGACACCGGAAGGCCAGGCGGCGCAAGCCCGCGCCGCAGGATGGAAAACAACCTCTTTTGC
Source organism: Beijerinckiaceae bacterium (assembly GCA_025458025.1). Classification (GTDB taxonomy): domain Bacteria; phylum Pseudomonadota; class Alphaproteobacteria; order Rhizobiales; family Beijerinckiaceae; genus Rhabdaerophilum. The sequence goes on from JALOTF010000049.1 coordinate 22,789, forward strand.
CATGCAGGAATGGCAGGGTGCTTATTCCTTGGTCGGAATTTCGCCATGATCTCGGGCATGCGACGCCGCTCTCCCTTGCGCGCGGGGCGCGGCTCATTTAATCGAACGGGCCATCATGCAAACGCTTCTTCTCGATTATCTGCCACTGGTGATCTTCCTCGGCATTTCGCTGGTCATCGGCATCGCGCTGATGGTGGCGCCCTTCGCAGTGGCCTACAAGAACCCGGACCCCGAGAAGCTCTCGGCCTATGAGTGCGGGTTCAACGCCTTTGATGACGCGCGCATGAAATTCGATGTGCGCTTCTATCTCGTCGCGATCCTCTTCATTATCTTCGACCTTGAAGTGGCCTTCCTGTTTCCGTGGGCGGTCGCGCTGAAGGATATCGGGGCCTTCGGTTTCTGGTCGATGATGAGCTTCCTCTTCGTGCTGACGGTCGGTTTCGTCTACGAGTGGAAGAAGGGCGCGCTGGAATGGGATTGAGGCGCGAGAACGCGCTTCTGATTTTTTTTGCGGTTTCGCGCGCGGCAGGTGCGGGCGAAACGCGGGGGTGATCCACGATGAACACGCTTGTTGCTCCGCAGCCGAAGGGCATCCTTGACCCGGCTACCGGCAAGGTGCTGGGCGCGAATGATCCGTTCTTCACCGAGATCAACAAGGAGCTCGCCGACAAGGGCTTCCTGGTCACGGCCTCGGAGGATCTCATCGCCTGGGCCCGCACGGGCTCGCTGATGTGGATGACCTTTGGCCTCGCCTGCTGCGCGGTCGAGATGATGCAGCTTTCCATGCCGCGCTAT
>JALOTF010000113.1 GCA_025458025.1 Beijerinckiaceae bacterium
TTTCGAGAGCACCGGCAACAGCCCAAGCCTTCGAAGTGCGGATCTGGATACCGTTATAGACACCATCAGAGAACTGATAGGTGCGATCGCCAATGGTCGAGGTGCCGCCGAAGCCAGCATACGACACAGCGCCGTCCGTGTAGGTACCGTTCAACCAGAAGTTCGAACCCTGCGAAATCATCGGCAGGTTGACCTTCACGTTACCGCCGATGGCGAAGCCATAACGGGTCGAGCCGTACGGAGCGAGACCGTCACGGATCTGATGGACAGCACCGGCGACCTTCACGGCACCCCAGGAGGCGGCGTAATCGAGCGAGCCGACGATGTCCGGCATGGCCTGGCTGGCGTACACGATGTTGGTGCCAACCTGACGCTCACGCGCCGCGTCCAGGGCGATGGTGGCCGAGAAGCCGCCGCCGAACTGGAAGGTGTAGCCGAACGAGTTCACGTACGAGATATCCGAGTAGCCACCGAACGCACCCGAACCGTTATACAGGTTCGACCAGCCATGCTCGAACACCGGCGTGATACGGCCGACGGTCAGGCCGCCGAACTGGATGAAGGCGTACTCAATAACGGCGAGGTCACGGACAGTGGTGTTGCCAGCGAGGTTGGTCGTGGCAGACCCCTGGTTGTCACGGCCGATGAAGCCGCGCACGTAGGTGCGAAGCAGGCCATACTCGGTGGCCGTGCGGTGATCATAGCCGAAATAGCCACGAGCACGGAACGTGTTCTTGTCCTGAGCACGGGTCAGGTCGTTGTTGAAGATGTAATCGACGCGAACGCGGCCGATGATCTTCAGGCACGACGTGGTGCCCGGAACGACGAAGAAGCCGGCGCCGTACTGCGGGCAGGTCTTCACATATTCAACAGCGGTCGGCTTCTTCACGCCGAGATCGGCGGCCGAAGCGCCGGCAACGGCAACGAGGCCAGCTGCCGAACCGAGGAGAAGGCTCTTCACGAGCTTCATGGTGTACCTCCAAAGAGTTTCGAGACCACGGGAGTTCCAGATTGTTGCCAGTTGCCTGACTTCGCTCTGGTGTCCCTATTCGACGCTTTTCATTTCCGGCCCCCCGGCTCTGAAAAGCGACAGCGACAAGAACCTCCCGTCGCAAGCCGCACCATACTCAGCCTTCCCCCCGGTTCAACCGCGCAATCGCTGTCAACGGCCCCGGCGGACGGCTTTTCAAACCCATGTTGCACAAACGCCACGCCTTGGCGGCGGCCCTGCCGGCAAACTGGATCGAAACGAGTCAGATCTTGAGGAATTGTTAGGAAACTTGCCGGTTCCGAACGCGACAAAGGCCGCTTTCGGCGGCCTTTCGGAAGAGCAACGGGGGTCTTGAGACCCAGCAAGAATTGCCAGTTCTGAGCGTTTCAGCCGGTATTTCCCGCTTCCGCCGCCTCATCCTGCCTTTTGCGCTGAAGGTAGGCCCGCGCCGAAACCGGAAGGCAGGCCACATAAACGAGGGTGAGCGCAGAGACCGTCTCGAACGGGTGAATCACCAGAAGCAGCACCACGATTCCCGCCACGAGCAGCAGGGGAATCGCCCATTGGCGCGAAACCGGAGTCTTCAGCCCCTTGCCGGAGAAGGTCGGAAGCCAGCTCACCGCGAGAATGCCGGAGAGAATCGTCCAGACCATCACCACAATCGATTCGCCCGCATAGCTCGGGAGGCCCGCGAGGTGCAGATTCAGCGGCAACAGAGCCATCATGGCGCCTGATGGCGCGGGAACGCCCACCGCGAAGGCTTTCTGCCATTCCGGCTTCTTCGGGCTGTCGATCATCACGTTGAAACGCGCGAGGCGCAGGGCCTGCGCGAAAGCGAGCACCAATCCGGCAATCCAGCCGGCGGTCTTCACGTCCTTCATCACCCACATATAGAGGACGAGTGCCGGCGCGCAGCCAAAGCTGACGAAATCTGCGAGCGAATCGAGTTCAGCTCCGAATCGCGACGTGCCGCCCAGCGCACGGGCGATGCGGCCATCGAGACCATCGAGAACCGCCGCCGTCATGATCGAAATGGAGGCCATGTCGAAACGGCCTTCAAGCGCGAACTTCACGGCCGTCAACCCGGCCGCAAGCGCGAGCAGCGTCACAAGGTTCGGAATGAGCATCCGGATCGGCACGGGCCGGAAGCGCCGCTGCGGCGGCGTGGGTTCTGGCTCGTAAGGCGGGAAAATCGTTTCCATTGCACTCTCGGATGTTGCGCCAGTCGCCCTACGATTTGTCTTTTTGACGCCACGCCGCAAGCGGCGGGCTTTCGGGCGGAAAAATCGTTTCCCTGCCCGAGGTTCAATCAAGCCGGAAGTTGCGCTGCGGCTCACCGGATTTGAGATCCACGAGCACGGTCTCGCCACCGATAGCCGTTTGTCCCTCGGTCACAAGCGCGCGGGCATCCGCTGTCACATAGATATCCGTGCGCGAACCGAACCGGATGAGGCCAAAGCGCGCACCGGCGGTGATCTCCTCGCCTTGCTTCACGAAACAGAGGATGCGCCGGGCGATCAACCCCGCGATCTGCACGCAGCCCACCGGGCCGGAGGAAGAATCGATCACCAGGCTGTTGCGCTCGTTGTCCTTGGAGGCCTTGTCGAGATCGGCATTGAGGAACAGGCCCGGCGTGTAGACGATCTTGCGGATCTTCCCCGAAACCGGCGCGCGGTTGATATGCACGTCAAAGACCGACAGGAAGATCGAGATCATCAACATCGGCTGGTCGCCAAGGCCCAGTTCCGGCGGCGGCACCGCCTGCCCTACGAAGCTCACGCGGCCATCGGCCGGGGAGATCACGAGGCCTTCCCGCAATGGCGTGATGCGCTTCGGGTCGCGGAAGAAATAGGCGACGAAGAGCGGCAGCAGCCAGAAGAGCCAGCCCACGCGCGGCAGCAGCCAATCGGCCACCAGCGCGAGAACCACAGCACCCGCCACGAAGAGAAATCCTTCGGGGTGGATGGGCGTGAGCTGCTTGCGGATGGATGACACAATCGACATGGGCAAACTTTCCTCGTGCGGGCATGGTCATGCCCTGAGCGCGCCACGGCGCATTCTGCAGTGGGCGGCTCCCTACCACGCGGGAGGTGGCGGGGGAAAGGGGCACCCGCAAGGTGCGCAAACGCCTACAAACCTTTGTGATCGCGGTGATTTGCCAAATGGCTAAAGATTAAAACTGTGTTACTTTGATGAAATAGGTAAAGAACTTTGCCTTAACTTGAATGCACATCCAAAGAAATTTGGTGAGGAATATCAGGTCATTATCCTGCATTCATCGCGATATGCCGGCCGTTCGCCCCGCCAAGAGCGGGTAGAATGAAGCCGGCGGGGGAGGTTGTCATGGATTACTCGCTTGGCATCGCCTGTATCGGTTATGGTTCCTTGCGTATGTTGCGCACGCATCGCTTTTCGCTCGCCCCGGCCCAGACTCCGGCCCGCCTCATCCTCGCCGAGCCCGACCCCGTCGGTTTCTGTGTGGAAGCCATGAGCCGCGACCACCCCGAATGGGTGGAACGGATCGACCAGGACACGCGTCTTTTCATCCGCAAGCGCCTGTTGCGCGAGGCGGCACGCACCGGCCCGACGCATTTGCACTGAATGTGCCCTTCTTCGGGGGAAGAGAGGGGCGCATGGTTCTACCATGCGCCTTTTTTGTTGCCGATTTCAGGCCTGCAACGATGTGCGCAGGCTGGGTTCCTCGTTTTCCGCCGCACGCTTGAGCGTTTCGCGCGCGAGATCCACCTCGCGCTGACGGTTCCACATGCCGGCATAGAGCCCGCCCTTGGCGAGAAGCTCGTCATGCGTGCCGCTTTCGGCGATCACGCCCTTATCCAGCACGATGATTTTGTCGGCATTCACCACGGTCGAGAGGCGGTGCGCGATCACCAGCGTGGAGCGCCCGCGCGAGACACGCTCCAGCGCGTCCTGGATTTCCTTCTCGGTGTAGCTGTCGAGCGCGGAAGTCGCCTCATCCAGCACGAGAATCGGCGGGCCTTTCAGAATGGTGCGGGCGATGGCAACGCGCTGCTTCTCGCCACCCGAGAGCTTGAGGCCACGTTCGCCTACCTGCGCCTCGTAGCCTTCCGGCAATTGGCGGATAAACGGATCGATCTGCGCGAGGCCGGCGGCCTTTTCCACCTCGGCCTTGTCGGCCTCATGGCGGCCATAGCCGATGTTATAGGCGATGGTGTCGTTGAAGAGCACCGTATCCTGCGGCACGATTCCCAACGCATTGCGCAGGGAAACCTGCGTGACATCCCGAATATCCTTGCCGTCGATGGTGATGCGCCCCTCGACCACATCATAGAAGCGGAACAGCAGGCGCGAGAGCGTGGATTTGCCTGCGCCGGACGGGCCGACAATCGCCACCGTCTGCCCCGGCGGCACCTCGAAGCTCACGCCCTTCAGGATCGCCCGCTCCGGCATGTAGTGGAACTTGACATCCTCGAAGCGGATACGGCCCTCGGTTACCACCAGCGGCTGGGCATCCGGGCGGTCTTCCACCTCGGCATTCTTGTTCAGGATGTCGAACATCTTCTCGATATCGACGATCGCCTGTTTGATCTCGCGATAGACCATGCCCATGAAGTTGAGCGGCTGGTAAAGCTGGATCATCAGCGCATTGATCATCACGAAATGGCCGACCGAATTCTTGCCAGCCACCACATCCGCGGCGGACATCGCCATGCAGAGCGTGAGCGCGAGGGTGAAGATAACCGCCTGCCCCGTGTTGAGGATGGCGAGCGAGGTATAGGTCTTCACCGAGGCGCGCTCATATTGCGCGAGAGATCGATCATACCTCGCGCGCTCACGGTTCTCCGCGCCAAAATACTTCACGGTCTCGAAATTCAGCAGCGAATCCACGGCCTTCGCGTTGGCGTCCGTATCGCTCTCGTTCATCTTGCGGCGGATTTCCATGCGCCATTGCGTGGCCTTCACCGTGAACCAGAGATAGATCACGATCATCACCAGCACGGTGACGACATAGCGCCAGTCGAACTCGATGGCGAAAACCGCGATCACCAGCGTGAATTCCACGATGGTGGGGATGAGCGTCATCAGCGTCATCCGTGTCAGTTCTTCGATGCCGTCGCGGCCGCGTTCGAGCACGCGGGTCAGGCCGCCGGTCTTGCGCTCGAGATGGAAGCGCAGTGAAAGCCGGTGCATGTGGGTGAATGTGCGAAGCGCGAGCTGGCGCACGGCATTCATCGCCACTTTCGCGAACAGGCCTTCGCGCATCTGCGTGAAGATCACCATCAGGATGCGGACGGCGCCATAGAGTACGGTCGCCAGAACCGGCGCGGCGATGAGCCAGCCGAGGCTGCCCACCTCATCGATCTTGCCACCAGAGGCCGCGACCAGCGCATCCGTCGCCCATTTGAAGGTATAGGGCATCAGCACCGTGAAGCCCTTGGCGACGATGATCAGCGCCAGCGAGATGCCGATCGTGCGCTGGAGATCCGGCCGGTCCTGAGGCCAGAGGAACGGCCACAGGCCGCGAACGGTGGAAAGCAGTGAAGCCTCACCCATGCGGGCGGGCGCGGACGAAGACGGGCTCGACACGAAAACGAATTCCTGTTCGCAACGGGTGTTCGGGAGGGGCAGGCAAATCCGGCCCGGGCCAAACGACAATCCACGCGGCATTCCGCCGCTCACTCCGCAAGATAAGCATGGCGCTTCGGCTTGTCATGCCCCGGAGAAGGATTTTCCTCGCCCGCGCCTCTTGCGAGCCCGCCGAAAAACGGGCGGGATCGAGCCATGACGATTCGATCCATTTGTGTGTTCTGCGGCTCCGGCAACGGTACGGACCCGCGCTTTCTCGCAGCGGCCGAAACGCTGGGCCGCCTGATGGCCGAAAACAACCTTCGGCTGGTTTATGGCGGGGGTGCCAACGGCTTGATGGGCACGGTGGCGCGTTCCGTGCTCGACCATGGCGGCCATGTCACCGGCATCATTCCGGATTTCCTGAAAGCGCGCGAAATGATGCTCGAAGGCGCGCAGGAAATGCATGTGACGCGGAACATGCATGAGCGGAAAATGCTCATGTTCGAGAAGGCGGATGCCTTCGTCGCCCTCCCCGGCGGCATCGGCACGCTGGAGGAACTCGTCGAACAACTCACCTGGAGCCAGCTGGGCCAGCACGAAAAGCCCATCGTGCTCGCGAACATCGCAGGCTTCTGGAAGCCGCTGATGGTGTTGCTCGCCCACATGCGCGAGACGGCATTCATCCGCGCGGGCCTCGAGGTGCGCTACCAGATTGCCGAGCGCGTGGAAGAGATCATCCCCATCCTGCAAGAGATCGACCAGCTCCGCGCCAGGCTCGCGAGATAAATCGTTATAAATGATCGCTTGCGCGGGAAGCCTTGATTTCTGCAAAATTCAGGCGAATGCTTGGACCAGTGTTTGAATGAGTGGGGATTTCCGCATGCGTTCCAAAGTTTTGATGGCACTTCTGACAGGTGTTTCGCTGATTGGCGTAAGCAGCGCCATGGCGCAGGGCTCGCGTGCCGTGCCGAAGAATGCGAGCGAGGCGATTGTCGTGAACGCCCGTTCCGTGGCCGTGACCGGTCTGGAGATCACGTCCGCCAAGGGCGAGAAGGTGGGGACGATCAAGAAAGCGATTGAGCCCGGCAAGCGGCAGGCCTTCAAGTTCCGGCCGCGCAATGGCTGCGTCTTCACCATCGCCGCTTCCTTCGCGGATGACGCCGAGTTCGAGCCGACCGAGCAGGATCTTTGCGTCGACAAGACCATCCGCTTCACGGATTGAGGATTTCAAAGGGGCTTCGGCCCCTTTTTCATTCCGCCGGCAGGGCGCCGGCCATGTGCATGCGCAAGAGCTTGTAGATCACCGAATCCGTCAGCGCCTGGAACGAGGCGTCGAT
>JALOTF010000050.1 GCA_025458025.1 Beijerinckiaceae bacterium
GTGAGCATCCCGCGGCGCACTTTCTCAAAGGGTTGCTGGCTTTTCGCGGTCAGATGGGCCGCGCGTTGCCGGGCAATCCGTGGATTAGCCGTGTTTAAACTAAGGGTGATCAACCGTGCCTTGCAACGGTCCAAAGGCGGCAGGCGCCGGCGCCAGTAATAGATGGCGCCGCGTCGGATCACGTGGGGGATGCCGGTCATGGTGTCTCACCCTGGTGTGACACGCCTGTATGACACTGCGATTCCCGGCGCCCTGCCTGCGAAGGCAAAGCTCATATAAATCAACGGCTTGTGAAAAATCTGGCTGGGGGACCTGGATTCGAACCAAGACTAACGGAGTCAGAGTCCGCTGTTCTACCGTTAAACTATCCCCCAGCAGGGCGGGCTGAAGCACTCCGAAGAGCGATTGTGGCACCTGCCGGACGACGCGCCGGTGTCAACCGAAACATCGTGAGCCGCTCGCTTAGACGCTCGCATTCTCCCGGTCAAGCACCCTCAGCAGGAAACCGGCGCGACGCTTGCACAACACCCTCTGAAGCAGAATGCGTCTCAGCCGATTGTCCCATTCCGATACGGATATTGCTCGCAACAATCCCGTATTAGGACTTTGGAAAGATTCGGCGCGAGGCTCGCGTCACGAGGAGTTGCGGTTATGGCGGCGTCAAAGCGTTTGTTGGAACATTTTCGCGGCCGGACACAAGCGTCCGCCGCCCCGGCCATTCCCAGATCTGTGAGCCTGCTGCTCGGCGCGGTGATTGCGGTCTCGAGCGGCATCGTGCTCGTGAAGGCTGGCGATTCTCCGATGATCCGCGAGACGATTGCCGAGATCAACAAGCCGATCCGGCGCGCCGTGCAGACCTACGCACCTGCAATGACCGAGATTCGCATCCCGCAGATTTTCCGCCGTTCGGATACGCAGTCGGTCTACACCGCGCCTCGTCCGGCGCCGATGGGCCAGGCGCAGCCGCTGACGGCTGGCAGCAGCCTGCCGCAGGGCGCGCTGGAAGGCCTGAAGCCGGTGCCGTCTGAAACCTTGCGCGCGCCGCGCGCCAATCGCTCCCTTACGAGCCCGGAGCCGGGGTTGGCGACCGCCACGAATTACTGCGTGCGCCTGTGCGATGGCTTCGCCTTCCCCGTGGGGCGCGCCGGCATGGGGGATGAAGCGGCCCACGAAGCCGCCTGCCGCATGGCCTGCCCCAATGCGCAAACCGCGCTCTTCACCATGCCGCGCGGCGCGAAGGATTTCTCCGATGCCTATTCCCCGCGCGGCGGGGCGAATTATTCCGCCCTGCCCACGGCCTTCCGCTATCGCGACCGCTACGATCAGGCCTGCGCCTGCCGCCCCAAGGGCGCGACGCAATCGGCCTCGGCGCTGCTTACGGATTTTACCTTGCGTCGCGGGGATCTCGCGATGACGCGGATTGGCATGCGCCATTTCGACGGTTCCGCCAGCTACCCGCTGCGGGCGAACCAGTTCTCGGATGCGCTTCGCCAGTTGAAGAACCCTCGCGAGGTGCAGCTTGTGCGCGGCATGGAAGCCGCTTCGCTGCGCGGCATCATGCCCATCAGCGTTCAGGCCAATGTCCGCCAGCGCGTCACGACGGAGATCGTTCAGGCGGAAACGAAGGCCGGGATTCGCAAGGTCAGCGAGTTCAAGGGCGGTGCACAGCGCTTCGAGGAGATGCGCGCGGCGCGGCCTGCGGGACCGCTGCCCGTGCGCCAGATCGATCGCCGGCAGGGGTTGATCGCGATGAACTGAGGCGTTCGCCCTCCAGTTTGGAACCATCCCAAAAAGGCGCCCCAACCTGCGGCGCCTTTTTGATTTTTTGGCCCAGAAACCCACGCGACGCAGTTTAGAACTTCTATAAGTTTATGGAATGGTTGCGTTTTTTGATTGACGCCCCTCCTTCGCCATAGCAATCCAAGGTGGCGGATGGCGCTTTGCCATCCCCGGACATCCTCGGGCCTTGACCCCGTTGACGATGGAGAACCACCATGAACCGCCTCACCCGCCGGCCGATCCTGCCGGCCCTTCTCGCGCTGGCTTTGGCCGGCCCGGCCTTCGCACAGGGCGAAGTCAACCTCTACACGCATCGCGAGCCGGGCCTTATCAAACCGCTGCTCGACAAGTTCACCGCCGAGACCGGCGTGAAGGTGAATGTCGTCTTCGCGGCTAATGGCCTCGCCGAGCGCATCCAGTCTGAAGGCGAGCGCAGCCCGGCGGACCTGCTTCTGTCGGTCGATATCGCCACCCTCAATCAGGCGATTGCGCTGGGCGTGACGCAGCCGGTCACCAGCCCGGCGCTGGAAAAGGCGGTGCCGGCCCATCTGCGCGGCACGAACAACGGTTGGTGGGGCGTCTCCCAGCGTGTGCGGGCCTATTATGTCTCGAAGGACCGCGTGAAGGACACCGCCCTCACCTATGAGGATCTCGCGACCCCACGCTTCAAGGGCCGGGTTTGCTCGCGCGATGGTCTCCACCCCTACAACACCTCGCTGATTTCCGCCGTGATCGCTCATAACGGCGAGGCCGGTGCCGAAGCCTGGCTGAAGGGCGTGCGCGCCAATCTCGCCAAGAAGCCCTCGGGTGGGGATCGCGATGTCGCGAAGGATATCGCGGCGGGCATTTGCGATATCGGCCCGGCCAACACCTATTACATGGGCCTGATGCAGAAGGACCCCGCCCAGAAGGCCTGGGCCGAGGCGGTGCGTGTCATTCTTCCGACCTTCAAGGATGGCGGCGGCACACATGTGAACATTTCCGGCGTGGTCTTCGCCAGGCACGCGAAGAACAAGGCCAATGCCCTTCGGCTCGTCGAATGGCTGGTGGGCCCGGAAGCGCAGGCGATCTATGCTGAACAGAACCACGAATACCCGGTTGTCTCGGGCATCGAGCCGAATGCGTTCCTGAAATCCTTGGGCACGCTGAAGGCGGATACCACCCCGCTCGAGACCATCGGCAAGAACCGGAAGGCCGCGTCCGAACTGGTAGACAAGGTGGGCTTCAATCTCGGGCCCCAGAGCTGAGGCCCCGTTGACCAGCATTCTCAAGCGTCACGGCATTCTTCTGGTGGCGGCGGGCCTCGTGCTCGCCGTCCTTGTCGTTGCGCCCGGCCTTGGCCTGCTGTGGCGCATCGCCGAACCCGTGGCGGGCAACCCGTTCGCGCTCTCGGCGACGCAGATGCATGCGGTGCGCGAAACCGCGATGCTCATGGCTGGGGTGGCGCTCTTCACCGGGGTCATCGGCGTTTCCACGGCATGGCTCGTTTCCGTGCATGAATTTCCCGGGCGCTGCTGGCTGGAAATCGGGCTCGTGCTGCCCCTCGCCTTCCCCACCTATCTCGCGGCCTATGTGGCGGTGGATCTGTTCGACTTCTTCGGCCCCGTGCAAAGCGCGATGCGCGCGATCATCGGACCCAAGCCGGGCGGCGGCCCGTGGTTGCCCGATCTGCGCAGTCTTCCGGGGGCCGTGGTGATTCTCGGGCTCGTGCTGCTGCCTTACGTCTATATTCCGTGCCGCATCCTCTATTCTCGCACCGGACGGAACGTCATCGAGGCAGCGCGACTGCTCGGGGCGAATGGCGCGAGCCTGTTCTTCCGCGTCGGTCTGCCGATTGCGAAGCCGGCGCTGCTCGCGGGTGGCGTGCTCGCTCTGCTTGAAACACTGAACGATATCGGCGCGGTGGAATATCTCGGCGTCTCCAGCCTGTCTGCGGTGATCCGCGATCTCTGGCTCAACCGGAACGATCTCGCCGGTGCCGCGCGCCTTGCGGGCCTGATGGTGCTGCTTGTCGCGGCCCTGCTGCTGATCGATCCGCGTGCGCGCACGGGCCGCACCGAGCGGCAGGCGAAGGACAATTCGAACGAACCGCGCCGCGTGCGCCTACGGGGCGTGTTCGCCTTTGCCGCGACAGCGTTCTGCGCGCTGCCGGTGCTGTTCGGCTTCCTGTTTCCCGCTTTGCACCTCCTCACGCGTGCGTTCGTCTATCTCGGCAGCCAGCGCGTGGACGCGGAACTCTTCCACGCCATCCTCTCGACCATGACGCTCGGCCTCTCCGTGAGCCTGTTCGTTGTTGCGGCGGGTGCACTGATCGCCATTGCCCAGCGGACCAGCGGGCGCTTCTCGCGCCTCGGAACGCTGGCGATGCTGGGCTATGCGGCGCCCGCGACCGTGCTCGTGCTCGCGATGATGCCGGTGATCGGGCTGATCGATTCCGGCGTTGCGCGAGCCGGCCTGCCCTACCTCTTCATCGGGTCGAGTGCCGCGATGCTCTACGCGCTTACGGCACGCTTCCTTGGCATTGGCGCCACGCAAGCCGGTCTTGCACTGGCGCGTCTCCCCACGAATGTGGATGCCGTGGCGCGCATCCACGGCCTGGGTGATCTCGCCCTCGCCTGGCGCATTCACCGCCCCGCCATCGCGCCAGGTCTGAAGCTCGGCGTGTTACTCGTCTTCATCGACACGGTGAAGGAATTGCCCGCGACTCTTCTGCTGCGCCCGCTCAATTTCGAAACACTGGCGACTCGCGCCTATTCAAAAGCCTCCGCCGGACTGTTCGAGCATGGCGCGATCGATTCGCTGCTGATTGTCGCGATCAGCGGTGCTGCTGCTCTATTGCTCAGCCGCCGTGCCTGACAATTCTGTTTGCTTGAGCACAAGAATTGGTCGGAAAGCCCCTCTTTTCGCGCCGCACCAAACTCGATAAGACCACCAGAAGATGAGCTTTGGCATTCGCCGGAGCGCACCATCAACGCATAAGCGGCCCGCAAGGCTGCCGACAAAAGAGGTGTTGACGATGGGGAGCCCTTCCTCGCGCAAGGTCTACAAGGATGCGAAATCGGCGCTTGCCGGTATCCTCAAGGACGACATGGTGATCATGGCCGGGGGCTTCGGCCTCTGCGGCGTCGCCGAGACGCTGGTCGATGCCATCAAGGAATCGGGCGTGAAGGGCCTCACGGTCATCTCGAACAATGCGGGCGTGGATGGCATCCACCTCGGCAAGCTGCTCGAGACCCGGCAGATCAAGAAGATGATCTCGTCCTATGTCGGCGAGAACAAGATTTTCGCGCAGCAATATCTCGCAGGCGAACTGGAGCTGGAATTCAACCCGCAGGGCACGCTGGCCGAGCGCATTCGCGCGGGCGGCGCCGGCATTCCCGCCTTTTACACTGCCACGGGCTACGGCACGGTGATCGGCGAGGGCAAGGATGTGAAGGAATTCCCGGATTCCCCGCGCTTTGCCGGCCGCAAATACATCATGGAAACCGGTCTCTGGGCTGATCTCGCGCTGGTGCATGCCTGGAAGGCGGATACCGAGGGCAACCTCGTCTACCGGAAGACCGCGCGGAACTTCAACCCGATGATGGCCACCGCCGCGACCACCACGGTCGTCGAGGTCGAGCATCTCGTCGAGGCCGGCGAGATCGAGCCGGACCAGATCCACACTCCGGGCATCTATGTGAACCGGATCGTGCATTCGCCCGATGCGCCCAAGCGCATCGAGAATCGCACCACCCGCCCGCGCAACGCCTGATTTCGGAGGCTCACATGGCTTGGACCCGCGAAGAAATGGCCGCCCGCGCCGCGAAGGAGCTGAAGGACGGCTTCTACGTCAATCTCGGCATCGGCATCCCCACGCTCGTCTCGAACTTCATCCCCGAGGGCATCTCGGTGGCGCTCCAGAGCGAGAACGGCATGATGGGCATGGGCCCCTTCCCCTATGAGGGCGAGGAAGATCCGGATCTCATCAATGCCGGCAAGCAGACCGTGACGGAACTGCCGATCACCTCGTATTTCTCCTCCGCCGACAGCTTCGCGATGATCCGCGGCGGGCATATCGACCTTTCGATCCTCGGCGCCATGCAGGTGGCCCAGAATGGCGACCTCGCCAACTGGATGATCCCCGGCAAGATGGTGAAGGGCATGGGCGGCGCGATGGATCTCGTCGCCGGCGTCAAGAAGGTCGTCGTGGTCATGGAGCATGAGGCCAAGGGCGAATCGAAGCTTCTGAAGCGTTGCAATCTGCCGCTCACCGGTGCTGGCGTGGTGGATATGGTCATTACCGATCTCGGCGTCTTCGAGATTGATCGCTCCGGCAAGAACCCGATGAAACTCATCGAGTTGGCCACGGGCGTGACCGCCGAGGAGATCCGCTCGAAGACCGATGCGGAATACGTTTCGGCCCTGTGACAAAGTGAGTTTGCCCGGCTTTCAAGCCCGGCGACGATCCGCTAATCTCATGAACTGTCGAACGGGCGAGCCGCTTCTCGCCCGTTCTTGTTGTTGCCGCCCCGCCGACGCGTGACGGGGCAGAGGCCAGGAGAACGGCCATTCGCGAAGCGCCGCCCCTTCCCCCGCTCGGCCCCGAGGATCGCGCGGCAGCATCCGCCGGCGGCCTCGTCGCGCTGGCGAAACGGCTGCTGCGCCGCAAGGTACTGGCAATGGCGGGCCTGTCTCTTGTCGCGGTCTTCGGCGTCGTTGCCCTGCTCGCTGCGGGGCTTCTGTTCACGCGGGATTTCTCGAACCTGCCGGCGCAACTCAGCGCACGGCTGGAGCGCGAAACCGGCGGCGCCGTGCGCCTAGGCAAGGCGGAACTGCGCTACTGGCCGCGCCCGCGCGTAGTGATCGAGAATATTAGCTTCGAGCGGCGCGAAATCGGTCTTCGGGTCACGGCACCGCGCGCGCTGGTGCGGCTCGACCTGATCGACCTGCTCGATGGCTCGGTGGAATCGCCAAACCTCCTGCTGCAGAATGCCGAGGTTCAGCTGCCCTCCGCCGGGCTTCATGCGCTCTATGCCTCGCCGCGCAGCCTTGCGGGGCTGCTGGAGGCGGTCACCGGCAGCTTTTCCGGCCTCAACCAGCTCTCCGGCGCGAGGCTCTCGCTGACGAAGGCGCGCGTGACCTTCGGCGCGGAGGGCGATCCTCAACGGCTGACGCTGGAGCCCGTGGAAGCGCGCTTGCGCTACCGCGCGCATTCGGGACGCATCGACGTCTCCGCGCGGCGTGATTCGAGCCTGCGGCCAGTAGAGATTTCCGCTTCCCTCCCCACTCTTCGCGCCTTGCAGGGCGGCAGCGCCGAGAATGCGAGCCTGCGCCTTTCTGGTTTTGGTTCGCGCGCGAGTTTCAGCGGCACGCTGTCGCGCAAGCCCGAACTCACGCTGAATGGCGCGCTGGATGCGAGCATCCAGGATGATTTCGAGCGCCTCATCGGCCTCACGCTCAGCCGGGCTGGTGCGGCGGATGAGCCCACGCGCGTTGCCGGCACGCTGACGCTCGATCCGCGCGGAGGTGGGCTCGAAGCCCTCTCGATCCGCCGTGCCGATGGCGCGCTGACGGGCATTGCCGCGATTCGCGAAAATGCCGGGCGCTGGAACATCTCCGCGACGCTCGCTGGCGATCTTGTGGATGGCACCGCCGCTTCGGGCGCGCTGCAACGCCTGCGCCTCGCCGATGGCGGCTGGTCACGCCGCGAATTCGACGTGAACCCCGTGCCGGCGCTGGATCTCGATATCCGCCTTTCCACCCGCGCTTTCCGGCTCGGCAAGGTGGCGCTGGAGAACGCCGCCCTGTCGATCCTCACGCGGCGCGATCGTGCGGAACTCGCGATCAACGATGCGCGCTATGCCGGCGGCACCGTGAAGGCGCGGCTCTCCATGCTGCGGCGCGAGCGCGGCGCGCAGGATGTGCGCCTGCACCTTTCCGCCGACAAGGTGGAGATGGAAACCTTCTTCGAGCAAGCTTTCGGCACGGCGCGCGTGCGTGGACCGCTGACATTGGTGCTTCAGGCCGAATCCACCGGCGACAACATCGCTGAAATCGCATCGAACCTTTCCGGAACGGGCAGCCTCGACATCAAGGGCGGTCAGGTGCTGGGTATCGACGCGAACCGCCTGATGGGCCGGCCCATTGAAGGGCGGCCGGAAGCGGCTCTGGTGGCCGCCTTGGGCGGGCGCACGCCTTTCGATCAGGTGAGCGTGAACTTCGCGATGCGGCAGGGCCGCGTGGAGCCAGTGGGCTCCAGCCTTCAGGCCCCGCGCATGACCGGGCAACTCGAAGGCGTGATGGATCTCGCCCAGCAGCGGCATGATCTGTCCATCGTGCTGCGTCGCCGGGAAGACCAGCCCCCCCTGCCGAGCGAGTTCTTCGCCTTCCGCATTGAAGGCCCCCTGCTCGCGCCGCAATTCCGGCCCGATCCAAGCCTGCTTGCGCGACGCAGCTGAAGCCTTGGACACCGCTGGCGGATTTCTTTCGCCGCCCACGCGATTGGGGCTGGACAGGTCCGCCTGCTTTTCCTAAAAGCCGCGCACTGCACGGCGACGCATCACCAAATCGCGTCGCTCTAGGTTGCCCGGGTAGCTCAGTTGGTAGAGCATGCGATTGAAAATCGCAGTGTCGCTGGTTCGATTCCGGCCCCGGGCACCAGCGTTTTGCGGCTGCTTGCCTCCGTGTGGCAGCTCCCCTTAACCCACTGGAGCATCGCAGGAAGCTGAAGATCTGAGTGCGATTACACGCTCATGCGGCGGCGGATTTCATCCTCGTCCATCGAGGCACGATCACCGGAAAGAGTCACCTCGCCGCGATCCATGACATGCCAGAGATCGGCGAGTTCCTTCGCGAAATCAAAATACTGCTCCACGAGCACGATGGCCATCTCGCCCTTGTTGCGGAGGTAATCGATGGTGCGGCCGATATCCTTGATGATCGAGGGTTGGATGCCCTCGGTTGGCTCATCGAGCACCAGGACCTTCGGGCGCGTCACCAGTGCGCGGGCAATGGCGAGCTGCTGCTGCTGGCCGCCCGAGAGGTCGCCGCCGCGCCGCCCGAGCATGGATTTCAGTACGGGGAATAAGTCAAACAGCTCCTCTGGGATGTAGCGATCAGCCCGCTTCAGCGGCGCAAAACCGGTTTCGAGATTTTCCTTCACGGTGAGCAGCGGGAAAATCTCGCGGCCCTGCGGCACGAAGGCAATGCCCGCGCGGGCGCGATCCTCCGGCTTCATGCCGTTCAGCGGCTTGCCGTCGAGCGTGATGTTGCCGCGGCTCACGGGCTGGTGGCCGACAATCGCGCGCATCAGCGAAGTCTTCCCCACGCCGTTCCGTCCGAGCACGCAGGTGACGGCGCCGGGCCGCGCGGAAATCGAGACGCGCTTCAGCGCCTGCGCCGCGCCATAATGAAGGTCGATGGCGTCAACAACCAGCATTGTTATTCAGTCCCTTACCGCATGGCCTTGATCGCGAAACCGGCATCCACTTTTGCGAGCCATGCTCAACGCCCCAGATACACTTCGATGACGCGCTTGTCGGAGGCGACTGCATCAATCGTGCCCTCGGAGAGCACGGAGCCCTCATGCAGGCAGGTGACCTTGCATTGAAGCGCGCGCACGAAATGCATGTCATGCTCCACCACGATCACCGAGTGGTCGCGGTTGATTTCCTTCAGCAATTCGGCCGTGGCCTCGGTCTCGGCATCGGTCATGCCGGCCACGGGCTCATCGACGAGCAGCAGCTTCGGGTCTTGCGCGAGAAGCATCGCGATTTCGAGCCATTGCTTCTGACCGTGGCTGAGGTCCCCGGCGGGGCGCGCGCGATGCTTCAGCAGCCGAACCTTGTCGAGAATGGCGTCGATCTCATCCGGTTTCACGCGGTTGCGCGCGCCAAAAAGCGCCGAGAACGGCCCGCGCCGACCCTTCAGCGCGAGGAGCACGTTATCAGCCACCGAATGGCTTTCGAACACGGTCGGCTTCTGGAATTTCCGCCCGATGCCGAGTTCGGCAATCGCGGCTTCGTCGTAGCGGGTGAGATCGATGCGGCCGCCATCGAATAGGACATCGCCCGCATCGGGCCGGGTCTTGCCGGTGATGATGTCCATCATCGTGGTCTTGCCCGCACCGTTCGGGCCGATGATCGCGCGCATCTCGCCCTGTTCGAGCGTGAGCGACAGGCCGCGAATGGCCTTGAAGCCATCGAACGACACCGAGACGCCGTCGAGATAGAGGATCGCGCTGGTGAGCCCCGCGCCGGGGGTTTGCGTGCTCATGCCGCCTCCCTCCCCGGCTCGGTCGCGGGCTTCGAGAATTTCCCGCGCAGTTGATCGTAGAGGCCGAGAATGCCCTTGGGCATGGCGAGCGTGACCAGCACGAAGAGCCCGCCCAGGGCAAAGAGCCAGTAGGAAGCGAGCCAGCCCGTGGTGAAAAACGTCTTCATGTAATTGACTACGAAGGCGCCAAGCGCCGCGCCCACCAGCGTGCCGCGCCCGCCGACCGCGACCCAGACCACCGCTTCAATCGAGTTCGCCGGCGAGAATTCGCTGGGGTTGATGATGCCGACCTGCGGCACATATAGGGCGCCAGCCACGCCCGCGATCATGGCGGAGAGCACGAAAACCACGAGCTTGTAATGCTCGACCCGGTAGCCGAGGAAGCGCGTGCGGCTCTCGGCATCGCGGATGGCGATCAGCACCTTACCATAGGTGGAACTCACGATCACGCGCGCAACGATGAAGGTTCCCATCAGCGCAAGGCAAGTCAGCACGAACAACGTCACGCGCGTGCCCTGCGCCTGCACGTTGAAGCCCAGGATATCCTTGAAATCGGTCAGGCCGTTATTGCCGCCGAAGCCCATATCGTTGCGGAAGAAGGCGAGGAACAGCGCATAGGTCAGCGCCTGCGTGATGATCGAGAGATAGACGCCGGTCACGCGGGAGCGAAACGCCAGCCAGCCGAAGACGAAGGCCAGAAGCCCCGGTGCCAGCAGCACCATCATCATCGCATAGGGGAAGAAATCGAAGCCCCACCAGGTCATCGGCAGTTCCTTGTAGTTCAGGAACACCATGAAATCCGGCAGCACCGGGTGCCCATAGACCCCGCGCGTCCCGATCTGCCGCATGAGATACATGCCCATGGCATAGCCGCCGAGCGCGAAAAACGCGCCATGCCCGAGGCTGAGGATGCCGCAATAGCCCCAGGCGAGATCCAGCGCGACAGCGAGCATCGCGTAGGTGAGATATTTGCCGAGCAGCACCACCGTGCCGGTCGAGACATGAAACGGCGAACCCGGCGGAAATGCGAGGTTGCCGATCGGCACCAGCAGCATCAGGCCCGTGAGCACGGCGAGGAAAACCAGTCCCCGCCCCTCGATCAGCTTCAGGAATCGCATCGTCAGCATGGCACGGCCCTCATTGCTCGACCGCGCGGCCCTTGAGCGCGAACAGGCCGCGGGGGCGCTTCTGGATGAAGAGAATGAGCAGCACGAGGATGATGATCTTCCCCAGAACCGCGCCGGCGAAAGGCTCCAGCAGCTTGTTCGCAATGCCCAAAGTGAAGGCTGAAATCAGCGTGCCCCAGAGGTTCCCCACCCCGCCGAACACCACGACCATGAAGCTGTCGATGATGTAGTTCTGCCCGAGATTGGGGCTGACATTGTCGATCTGGCTCAGCGCCACGCCCGCGATGCCGGCAATGCCTGAGCCAAGGCCGAAGGTCATGGCGTCCACGAAGCGCGTGCGGATACCCATGGAAGCGGCCATGCGGCGGTTCTGCGTCACCGCGCGCATCTGCAGGCCGAGCGGTGTGGCCTTCAGCAGCAAGAGCAGCGCGAAGAACACCACGAGCGTGAAGACCACGATCCACAACCGGCCATAGGTAATTTGCAGGCCGATAAACTCAAAGGAACCAGACATGTAGCTCGGCGCGCTCACCTCGCGGTTCGTGGGGCCGAACCAGCTGCGCACCGCCTGCTGGAGGATGAGGCTCACGCCGAAGGTCGCGAGCAGCGTTTCCAGCGGGCGGCCATAGAGAAAGCGGATCACGCCGCGCTCGATCAGCACGCCAACCAATCCGGTGATGATGAAGGCGAGCGGGATGGCAATGGGCAAAGACCAATCCAGCAGATGCGGGAAGCGTGCGCGGAACACTTCCTGCGTCATGAAAGTGACGTAGGCGCCGATCATCACCATCTCGCCATGGGCCATGTTGATCACGCCCATCACGCCGAAGGTGATGGCAAGGCCGATGGCCGCGAGCAGCAGCACCGAGCCCAGCGAGATGCCGAACCAAACGGTCTGCCCGGCCTGGCGGATCTGCTGGCGCCGCTCGATGGTCTGGATGCTGCTTTCGATCACGCTCTTCAGGTTGCCTGTGGCTTGTGCCGAGAGCTGGCGCAGCAAAGCGAGGCCATCCTGATCGCCCGTTTCGGCGATGCGGCTGGCAGCGGCCATGCGGCTCGCCTCCGGCGCCTTGGTGTCGGCGATGATGATCGCGGCGCGCGCCTCCTCGAACACATTGCGGATGCGCGCATTGGTTTCGCGCGCCAAGGCCTGTTCGATGGCCGGCAAGGCAGCGGGATCACGCGATTTGAACACGCTTTCGGCCGCACGCAGGCGCTGGACCGGATCGGGCGAGAGAAGCGTGAGCGTGCCGAGTGCGGCCTGCACCACGCCGCGCAGGCGGTTGTTCAGGCGCACGGCGCTGGCATCAGCCGGCACATCGGCGGGCTGGCCGGTGCGGGCATCGAAGCCCTTCCCCGCGCCATCGCGATAGAACAGCCCCTTCGCGGAAGCGCTGATGAACAGTCGGCGATCGCCAAGTGCTTGCAGCATATCCGCAGCCTGCGGCGCGCCCGAGGCGGCGACCGCCCCGATGGCCGCTTCCGTATCGCCGAAGCTGTCGGCGAGGAAGCGGGTGACGATCTCGTCCGGCAGGGGGCGAGCATCCTGCGCGGCGGCCGGGAGGGCCACGAGAGCAAGACACAGCGCGAGCCCGATGCCGCGCAGCAGGGCAAGGATGCGCATGGGGTATTCCGGTGCTGTTCGACAAGAAGGGCGGCGTTGGCTGAGGACGCCGCCCCTGTTTCGGCGTGGATGACCGACCGATCAGGCCGGTCTGCCAGCGGGCATCAGCCGCACTTCTTCAGCTTGGTGTTGTAGTTGCCGCACTTGAGCGTGACCCAATCGGCCTCGAGATCCTTCGAACCTTCGAGGTGGTCGGTCCAGGCGTCGCCCGGCACGAGGTCCTTCGTCTGCCACACCACATCGAACTGGCCGTCGCCACGCACTTCGCCGATGAGCACCGGCTTGGTGATGTGGTGGTTCGGCAGCATCTTCGAGACGCCGCCCGTGAGGTTCGGCGCTTCGATGCCCGGCAGCGTGTCGATGACCTTGTCGATATCCACCGTGCCGACCTTCTCGACCGCCTTCACCCACATGTTGAAGCCGATCACATGGGCTTCCATCGGGTCGTTGGTCACGGCCTTGTCGTTCTTCTTGAAGGCCTTCCAGGACTTGATGAAGGCTTCGTTGACCGGGTTTTTCACCGACTGGAAGTAGTTCCAGGCCGCGAGATGGCCCACGAGCGGCTTCGTGTCGATGCCCGCGAGTTCTTCCTCGCCCACCGAGAAGGCCACAACCGGAATGTCGGTCGCCTTGATGCCCTGGTTGCCGAGCTCCTTGTAGAACGGCACATTGGCGTCGCCGTTGATGGTGGAGACCACAGCGGTCTTCTTGCCGGCCGAGCCGAACTTCTTGATGTCCGACACGATCGTCTGCCAATCGGAATGGCCGAAAGGCGTGTAGTTGATCATGATGTCTTCCTTGGCCACGCCCTTGGCGAGCAGATAGGCCTCGAGGATCTTGTTGGTCGTGCGCGGATAGACGTAGTCGGTGCCCGCGAGCACCCAGCGCTTGGCTTCACCGCCATCCTTCGACATCAGGTAATCAACGGCCGGAATCGCCTGCTGGTTCGGGGCGGCGCCGGTGTAAAACACGTTGCGCTCGGATTCCTCGCCCTCGTACTGAACGGGGTAGAAGAGGATGTTGTTGAGTTCCTTGAAGACCGGGAGCACGGATTTGCGCGACACCGAGGTCCAGCAGCCGAACGTGGCCGAAACCTTGTGCTGCGAGATGAGTTCGCGGGCCTTTTCGGCGAAAAGCGGCCAGTTCGACGCCGGATCGACCACCACGGCTTCCAGCTTGCGACCGAGCAGGCCGCCCTTGGCGTTCTGCTGCTCGATGAGCA
This sequence comes from Beijerinckiaceae bacterium, assembly GCA_025458025.1. GTDB lineage: Bacteria > Pseudomonadota > Alphaproteobacteria > Rhizobiales > Beijerinckiaceae > Rhabdaerophilum. Next base: position 14,009 of record JALOTF010000050.1, read on the forward strand.
TCAGCATCACGTCCTTCAGGGTCGTCTCGGAGATCGCCATCGTGCCCGAGAGCGAGTGCAGGATGCCGACCTTGATCGGCGCGCCTTGCGCGAAAACCGGGCGAACGCCCGAAGCCATGACAGCAGCGCCGCCGAGTGCCGCGCCCAAAACCCCACGCCGAGTGAAACTCATGTTGGTCATCCCCGTTGCTCCGGCCCGCCTCTCGAGCCGATTACGGGATGAGCTTTCGCAAAGGTCGTGCCATTCTTGCCGCCCCCGCGTTTCGCGGTGCAGCACGAACAATCTGCAAGGATTTTGGGCGTCAACCCGGCCTGTCAGTGAGCGGATTGACGCAGAATGCCGAAGTTTTGGGCACTCCGCCTGCAATTGACAGGTGAACGATGGGAAAACCAGCGGTTGCGCTTATGCGCTCCGCAAAGCGCGATCGAGATCCTTGTAAAGATCCTCGACATCCTCGATGCCCGCCGAGAGACGCAGCAGGTCGCGCGGGCACGGCGTATCCGGTCCCTCGATGGAGGCGCGATGCTCGATGAGGCTTTCGACCCCGCCGAGCGAGGTGGCGCGCTTCCACAATTCCACGCGCGAGGCTGCGGCGATGGCTGCTTCCTCGCCGCCCCTGACACGCACGGAGAGCATGCCGCCGAATCCGCCCTTCATCTGCCGCTTCGCAATCGCGTGGCCGGCATGAGTGGCGAGGCCCGGATAGAGCACCTCCACCACCTGCGGGTGGTTGGCGAAGCGCAGGGCGAGTTCAAGCGCGTTCTGGCAGGCCGCTTCCACGCGCAGCGAGAGCGTGCGCATGCCCCGGATGAGCAGGAAGGCCTCGAACGGACCGAGGATGAGCCCCATCGCCGCGCGATTGCGCTGGATGCGCGCCCAGAAATCATCGACCGCGCGTGTTGCGAGCGCGCCCGCGAGCACATCGGAATGGCCGTTGAGATACTTCGTGGCGGCGTGCATCACGATATCCGCGCCGAAATCGAGCGGGCGCGTGAGCAGCGGCGTTGCGCAGGTGGAGTCCACCGCCAAACGCGCACCATGAGCCTTCGCGATGCGCGCGACTCCTTCGAGATCGGTGATGCTCCAGGTCGGGTTGGCCGGCGTTTCGGCCCAGATGAGCTTCGTCTGGCCGGGCCGGATCGCGGCTTCCACGGCCGCGAGGTTGTCCATATCCACGAAGGTGGTCTCGAGGCCCCAGCTCGCGGCATCCTTCATCAGCCAGCCGCGCAAGGCCCAATACATCACGCGCGGCGCGATGATGTGATCGCCGGGTGCCAGCGCGAGGAACACGGCCACAGCAGCCGACATGCCCGAACCGAACACGAAAGCCGCCTTCGCATCCTCCAACGTGGCGATCATACCCTCGGCTTCGCGGGCGGTTTCATTGTCGGCGCGGCCATAGACATTGCCCGAGCGATACTGGTTATCCGGGTCGCGGATGAAGGTGGTGGTAACGTGAATGGGCGGCACCACCGCACGGCTCGGCCCATCCACCTTGCCAAGCGCCTGGGCGATCTGGGAGCGGATGGTCCAGTTGGGTTTCGTCACGGCAAATCCTCTGATCAGGCAGGCGAAGCAGCCGCCAATCTAGCGGCAGGCCACCACAAGGCGAGATAATTTTTCCCCCGAGCGCGGCATTTCGGGCGGCGCTGAAACATTCAGCAATTGAATTAAAGCCGGATTCACACCCGCGATATACAACTCATGATTGTATCTTGTGGAGTTTGCGGATGCGTACCACCTTCCTGAATGCCTGCCGGGATTTCCTGTCCAACCGTCGCGGCAGCATCCCTATCGTCTTTGCGCTGACCGTCATCCCCGTCGCGGGGCTCACGGCGGCGGCCATCGATTTCGCGCAAGGCACGCGGGCGCGTTCGGAAATCTCGGCGATTGCCGATGCCGCGACCGTCGCGGCGGTCTCCGAGCAGACCGTGAAACCCACGATGCTGCTCCAGGAGCAACTTGACGCGGCGCGCGCCTCGGTCGAGCGGGAATTCTCAACCCAGCTTGCCGCGCGTGAGGGCAGCTGGCGCATGGGCGCGGTGAGCTACAACGTCGAGAATATCGACACCTCCATCCGTATTACTCTGTGCTACACGGCAGAGCAGGACACGATGTTCCTGAAGATCGCCGGCATTGCGAGCCTTCAGCTCGCAAGCTGCTCGGTCGCGCAATCCGCGCCGCCAACTTATGTGAGCGTCTATGCGCTGATCGATGCCTCGGGTTCGATGGGCATCGGCTCGACGCGTGAGGACCAGGCGCTTATGGAGCGCCGGCTCGGCTGTGCCTTCGCCTGCCACACGATCAACGATGTCAATGACAGTGCCTGTAACACGTCTGGCCAGAACATCCCCCGTAACTGGTGGAGCCAGACGCCGAAATGCGCGAAGATCATCGGGGCACGTACACGCTTCGATGTCGTGCGGGACGCGCTGATCCGCGTGACCGAGCAGGCCGAGCGCCTGAGCCGCGTGAACGACCAGTATCGTCTTTCGGTGCACAAGTTCTCGAATTACCTGACCGAGGTTCACCCCTCCGGCACCTCAATGGCGCAGGCCCGCTCGGCTCTTCAGACCATGACCATGGACCAGCGCGGCGCTGGCACCAATTTCTACAAGGTGATGGCTGATTTCGCTCGCCTCATCCCCGAGAGCGGCGATGGGCGCACGGCACAATCGCCCAAGGTGTTCGTGCTGCTGCTCACGGATGGCATCGGCAGCCGCGTGTTCGAGGAGAACCGCTGCTTCTTCGGTGGCGAGGGCGGCTGGCGCAACGACCCGGATTACGTGCTGGAAAGCCCGTTCGTGGATGGCAGCATCCGGAGCCAAGCCTTCCCTTCCCGCCTTTGCGATGCGCTGAAGACCAAAAAGGCTACCGTGCTGACGCTGGCGACAGAATTCGACTCCAGCAACATCAATGACGGGCACATGAAGAATGTGGACCGCACCTTGCGCACCCGCTCGCTCACCGGCCTTGCAGGCTGCGCCTCCGCCACCAACCTCGCCTACAAGGCCAATCTCGCGCCGGATGTCGAGAGCGCCATCAGCCAGATGTTCACGGCGGTGATCGAGAAGGCGCGGCTCGTGCGGTAACGTCAGCGCTCGCTCTCGTCATCCGATGAGAGCGAGACTTCCTCGGCGGGCAGCGCATATTGCCCGCCGAGCCAGCGATTGAGATCGACATCGGCGCAGCGCTTGGAGCAGAACGGCCGGAAGGCCTCCACGCTGGGCTTGGAGCAGATCGGGCAGCGCGCGAGCCGCGTGATCTTGCCTTCCGACTGATCCTCATCCGCCATATTGCGCCCTCACGGAGCCGGATTGCCACGCAACTGGTGCACGGCGTCGATCTTCGCATGGACGTCCGCCGGCAGGCGCACATGGCCGGCGGCGATGGCGATCTTCAGCTGCTCCATCGTGGTCGCACCAATGATGGTGGAGGTGACGAACGGCTTGTCGAGCGTGAAGGCAATCGCAAAGGTCGCGGGGTCGAGGCCGGCTTCCTTTGCAATCGCGAGGTAATCGCGCACGGCATCCTCTGTGCCCGGCTTCTCGTAGCGCTGGCCGCGATTGAACAAGGTCGTGCGCGCACCCGCCGGGCGGGCGCCATCGAGATACTTGCCGGTGAGATAGCCCTGCCCCAGAGCCGAATAGGCGAGCAGGCCGATATCTTCCCGCATGCTGACTTCGGCGAGGCCGGTCTCGTAGGTGCGGTTCACGAGATTATAGGCGTTCTGGATGCTCGCGACGCGCGGCAGGCCTTTCGCCTCGCTTTCCGCGAGGAAGCGCATCGTGCCCCAGGGGCTCTCGTTCGAGAGGCCGATATGGCGCACCTTGCCTTCCTTCACGAAGGTCTGGAGCGTTTCGAGCTGCTCGGCAATGGACGATTCATCTGCGGCGGGGCGATAAATTTCGGGATCGAAGCGCGTGGGGTTCGAGCCCCAGGCGATGGGCCGCTCCGGGAAATGCAACTGGTAGAGATCCACATACTCGGTCTGGAGATTGCGCAGCGAGCGCTCCAGCGCAAAGCGCATCTGCGCGGGCGTGAGGCGGCTTTTCGAGCCATCGCCGCGGAACCAATCCATCTCGGACCGGCCGACCACCTTGGTCGCGAGGATGACCTTGTCGCGGTTCTTCCGCGCCTTGAACCAATTGCCGATGATCTTTTCGGTCGAGCCCTGTGTCTCCGGGCTCGGCGGAATGGAGTAGAGTTCGGCGGTGTCGAAGAAATTCACGCCCTGGTCGAGCGCGTAATCCATCTGCTCATGGCCCTCGGCCTCGGTGTTCTGCTGTCCCCAGGTCATGGTGCCGAGGCAAATGACGGGAACCTTGAGGCCGGTGCGGCCAAGCGGACGATGTTCCATGGCGGAATCCTTCGGACGTGTTTGAAGTGACAGGAGGGAGGAAGATGCTGAACCCAGGGCTGACGGAGGTCATACGCTCCGGGGCGTGAGCCAGTTGAGATGAACGGGATAGCCGAGCCCCACGAGCAAGGCGGTCGTCTCGTAGAGCGGCAGGCCGACCACAGCGGAATAGGAACCGATGAGCTTGGTGACGAACGCCCCCGCAATGCCCTGCACGGCATAGCCCCCGGCTTTGCCGCGCCATTCGCCCGATGCGAGATAGGCATCGAGTTCCTCGGCTGAGAGACGCTTGAAGCGCACGCGCGCTTCCACCAGCCGCTGGCCCTGCCGCCCCGATGGCAACTGCACCACGACACTCGTGTACACCCGATGCGCGCGGCCAGAGAGCATGCGCAGGCAACTCGCCGCTTCTTCCACGCTCTCGGTTTTCGGCAAAATGCGCGCACCGAGTGCAACCACCGTATCTGCTGCAAGGATCACGCTGTCCGCTCGCGTTGCATCATGCGCGACAATGCGACGGGCGGCCTCGGCCTTCTCGCGCGCCATGCGCTCGACATAGAGACGCGGGCGCTCGCGATTGCGCGGCGTTTCATCAATGGAGGTCGCCACCACGTCATCGGGGGTCAACGCGATCTGATCCAGAAGCTGGAAGCGGCGTGGCGAGGCCGAGGCAAGCAGGAGACGCGGAGGCGCGGGATTCGTCACGTCGTGTCCTCTGGGGCGGAGACCCGGCGAAAGCCGGCGCAATCGGAAGGTTGTCACATTCGCCGCCACGCTCGCCTTGTCAACGCTGGAGCGCGCAAAGGAGCTTTCCGAAATGCAGGGGTCGAAAAACCGGACGGCCCATCCCATCTTCGCGGCATGACCCGGAAAGCACCTCCTGCCCGCCTTCAGACCCGCGATATCGCCATGACCGGCGCGCCGCTCTCGCGCGCGAAGGGCGCGATTGTCACCATCCATGGCCGTGGCGCAACCGCCACCGGCATTCTCGATTTCGCCGATGCCCTCGCGCAGCCGGATATCGCCTTCCTCGCGCCGCAAGCCGCGACGGGAAGCTGGTATCCGAATTCGTTCCTCGCGCCCTTCGAGGCGAACCAGCCGCATCTTGATCGCGCGCTCGCAACAGTGCGCGAATTGCTGGATGCCCTTGAGGAGATGGGCTTTTCACCCGTGGAGATCGGGCTGATGGGCTTTTCGCAAGGCGCGTGCCTCGCGCTTGAGAGTGCGGCGCGACGCCCGCGCCGCTATGGTGCTGTCCTCGGTTTCGCGGGTGGGCTGATCGGTCCGCCCGGCACGCCGCGCAACTATGCCGGGGCGCTGGATGGCGCGCCGGTTCTGCTTGCCTGCTCGGATATCGATCCGCATATTCCGCTGGAGCGCGTGGAGGAATCTGCGGCGGTCTTCACAGCGCTTGGTGCGGATGTGACAAAGCGCATTCATCCCGGCTTCGGCCATGGTATCCACCCCGATGGTGTGGTGGAAGCGCGGCGGATTCTCGTCGCGATGCAGCGACTCGATTGAGTCATTCCAGAGGTTTCGACATGGATCTTCAACTCAAGGGTAAAGTCGCGCTGGTGCTCGGTGCCGGCGGCGGCCTCGGCGGCGCAATGGCCGAGGCGCTGGCACGTGAAGGCGTGAGGGTGGCGATCGCCGGTCGCCGAGCCGAGCCGCTGGAAGCGCGCGCCAAGGCCATCCGCGAGGCCGGCGGCACGGCATTGCCGGTCGTTTGGGATCTCGCCGATCTCGACGCCATCGAGCGCGTGGTGAGCACCGTGGAAGCCGAACTCGGCGGCATCGACATCCTCGTGAACAATACGGGCGGCCCGCCGCCCACGCCGGTCTCGGGCCAGCCGACGAGCGTCTGGGCGAGCCAGTTCAACGCCATGGTGCTCTCGGTGATCGCACTCACAGACCGCGTGCTGCCCGGTATGAAGGCCCGGAAATTCGGGCGTATCCTCACCTCGGCTTCCTCCGGCGTGATTGCGCCAATCCCCAATCTCGGCCTGTCAAATGCCCTGCGCTCCAGCCTCGTGGGTTGGTCGAAGACGCTGGCGCGCGAAGTCGCGAAGGACGGGATCACCGCCAACGTCATCGTGCCGGGGCGCATCGCGACCGACCGCATCGCCTTCCTCGATGCCAAGAAGGCCGAGCGCGAGGGCAAGACGATTGCGCAGGTCGAGGCCGAGAGCCTCGCGGCCATTCCCGCCGGGCGCTATGGCCGCCCAGAGGAATATGGCGACCTCGCCGCCTTCCTCGCCTCCCCGCGTGCGGGCTACATCACCGGCTCGGTGCTGCGGGTCGATGGCGGATATATCCAGAATATCTGAGGCCACCATCGCGCAATCTTGATGCGCCAGCGCTTGACTCTCGCGCAATGATCGAACGGTATACCGCCATGGTATTCCACCTCGATCAGAAGCCGAATCAGGTCTACGAGGCGCTGCGCGGCGATATCCTCGCCTTCCAGCTCGCGCCGGAGCTTGCCCTTTCCGAGCGCTGGCTCGAGGATCGCTATGGCGCCTCGCGCACCCCCATCCGTGCAGCCCTTGCGCGGCTGGAGAGCGAGGGCCTCGTGCTGCGCGATGGCCGGGTGCGGCGTGTCGCACCGCTCTCGCTCGATGAAATGCGCGAGGCCGTTGTCTACCGGGCAATGCTTGAACGCGAGGCCGTGCGGCTCTTCACACCGCGCGCCACGGAAGCCGAGTTGCAGCTTCTCCACACGCTGGGCACCACCGATGGCGAGAATGCCGAGCCGGGTGAAACGAATGTCGAGGGCATGCTGACGGCGGCGGAGCTGTTCCATCTCGAAATCGCGCGGATGAGCGGCAATCGCTTCCTCGCCCGCGCGGTGGAAGAGGTGATGATGCGCCTTTATCGCGCGCGCTACATGGCGGCCCTCTCGCCCGAGGGCCGCGCGCGGGCGACGGTGGAGCATGTGGGCATCGTCGCGGCCATCCGCGAGGGCGATGCCAAAAAGGCCAGCGCGCTGATGGGCGCGCATGTCGAGGCTGCCGGTGCGCATCTCATGGAGCGGCTGACATCTGGCAGCGGCGGCGTGGTCGTGCCGTTCCGGGTTGTGGCCTGAAATCAGCCCCTCTGCGCCTCATCGAGATAAATCGTGCGCAGCTTTTTCGTGATCGGACCCGGTCGGCCATCGGCGATCTTTTCGCCATCAACCTCAACCACGGGCATCACGAAGGACGAGGCCGAGGTGTAGAAGACCTCGCGCGCGGCCAGCATTTCCTGCCGCGTGAAGGGCCGCTCTTCGACATGCAGGCCGGTTTCACGGGCAAGGCGCATGACCGATGAGCGCGTCACCCCCGGCAGCACGCTGGTGGAGAGCGCCCGCGTGACGAGCACGCCCGCGCTCGACACGATGAAGACGGTGGAGGAAGCGCCCTCCGTCACCACGCCCTCTTCCAGCATCACCGCTTCGGCCACGCCCGCGCGTTTCGCCTCGAATTTCGCCAGCACCTGCGCGAGCAAGGCCACGGACTTGATGTCACGCCGCGCCCAGCGCAGGTCATTCACGGTGATCACCGCCACGCCCTTCTCGGTCGCGGGATTGGCGAGAATGTTCTTCACCTGCGTGAACATCACGACATTGGGCGCGATATCCTCGGGACAGGTGAATTCGCGCTCATAGGTGCCGCGCGTGACCTCGATATAGACGATGCCCTGGGTGAGGCCGTTGCGCTTGACGAGTTCGCGCTGGATTTCGGTCCACTCGTCGAGGGTATGCGGGTTCCGGATGCCGATGGCCTTCAGCGAGCGATCGAGCCGCGCGAGATGCGGTTCGTTGTCGATGAAGCGGTCGCCCAGAACCGCCGTCACCTCATAGATGCCGTCGCCGAACAGGAAACCGCGATCCATGATCGGCAGCGTGGCCTCAGCCAGAGGAAGGTAGCGCCCGTTCACATAGGCGATGCGGGGCGCTTGAGCGGCGGACATGGCGGGCACTCCTGAAGACGGCTGAAAATCAGACGGGGCCAATCGCACCGCGGGCGCGGACAAAGCCGGTCTGGGGTCGCGAGGGGTTGAGGACTGGGGGCTGGCGTCCGGCCGTCAGCACCTGCCAGAGGCGCACGACCGCGGGCTTTTCGAGCTTGCGATCCTTCAGCGCCACGATGGAAAGCGGCAGCGACCAGAGATCATCCCCCAGCGGCACCAGCGCGCCGGGCGGCGTGCGCTTCACGGTGCTTTCCGGCAGCCAGGCGATGCCATGGCCGGCCATCGCCATGTCACGCAGGATATCCGACATATCCGTCTCGATGATACGCGTATGCTTCCCGATGCCGCCCGCCGTCTCGATGATGAGATCGACAAGGCGCGCGAAATAAACCGAGCGGGAATACATCAGCAGCGGCACGGTCTTGTCGCCCTGCCTGGGCAAGGTGAGGCCCATCCGCGCGACGAGGCCGGGGCTCGCATAGGGCCGGAGTCGGTCGCGGTCGATTTCCACGCTCTCGATGCGCTGCGGCTCGGGATGAACCGGCTGCTGCGCGCTCGTCCAGCAGATCATGAGTTCGGTGGCCCCCGAAAGCAGGCCGATCGCGAGATCATGCACGTTGCCTGTGGCGATTTCGCAGGTCAGGCGCAGATCGCGCGTCCATTGCGCCCACCAGCTCGGCAGGCAGGCTGTGGCCAGCGCGAAGGGCACGGCGATGCGGACATGGTCCGGGCGGCTTGGCGCGCCTTCCCGCATTTCGGCGCGGGCATCGAGGATTTCGGCGAGGATCTTCCCCGCCGTCTCGCGGAAATGCTCACCGGCTGGCGTGAGGCGCGTGGGGATGATCGAGCGGTCGATCAGAGCCGCGCCCACCCACGCTTCCAGTTGCTGGATGCGCCGCGAGAACGCCGCCTGCGAGGCGTTGCGTTGCTCCGCCGCACGGGTGAAGTTCCCCGTCTCGGCAACCGCGAGAAAATCCTGAAGCCAGCGAATTTCCATGCTGCCCTCCCCGGAGCGTCATTCCGCACCGGCTCTGAATGACAGGTCTTATGCTGTCTGATGAACGGCGGAACGGCCAATGCATTTTTTGCATCGGTAGCAGCTTTTGAACCAGCTGACGAGAGGGGATTTGAGCCCGATTCCGCCATGAAACATATGGAAAACTTGCATTGGCGACAACGCCGAAGCGGACGCACAATCCGGGATGTTACCGATGGCTGCTCTTTTCAGGCCATCGCGAAGACCCGAGGAGAAGACCATGATCGTCGAAGCCCCCTATCTGATGTTTTTGGGCGATGTGCCCGATCAGCTCGCGGCGAAGACCGCACAGGGCATCGTGGATTGGCGCCCCGAATGGTGTCGCGGCCAGTTGCGCCTCCCGGGCTGCAAGGCCGACCTCAAAATCCCGGACATGACCATCGAGGAAGCTGCGAAGGCCGGCTGCCGCACGCTCATCGTGGGCGTCGCCAATGCCGGTGGCGTGCTGCCGGATCATTGGTCCGACACCATCGTGAAGGCCATTGAGGCCGGCATGGATGTCGCCAGCGGCTTGCATGCGCGCCTCGCCTCCAAGCCCGCGATTGCCGATGCCGCCCTGCGCCACAATCGTCGCCTCACGGATGTGCGCCATTCCAGCGAGACTTTCGCCACCGGCAAGGGCACGAAGCGCTCCGGCCTGCGCCTGCTGACCGTGGGCACCGATTGCTCCGTCGGCAAGAAGTACACCGCGCTCGCCCTCGAAAAGGAGATGCGCCAGCAGGGCCTCGATGCCGATTTCCGCGCGACGGGCCAGACCGGCGTGTTCATCTCGGGCCGGGGTGTCGCGATCGATGCGGTGGTTGCGGATTTCATCTCCGGTGCGGTGGAGTGGATTTCACCCGCTGCCGCGTCCAACCATTGGGATCTGATCGAGGGGCAGGGATCGCTCTTCCACCCCTCTTTCGCGGGCGTATCGCTGGGCCTGCTGCATGGCGCGCAGCCCGATTGTTTCGTGGTGTGCCATGAGCCGACCCGCATCACCATGCGCGGCGTGAAGCATGCCCTGCCCTCGATCCGCGAGGTGATCGACCTGAATATCGCCTGCGGGAAGCTCACCAACCCGGCGATCCAGCCCGTGGGCATTTCGGTGAATACCGAGCACCTTGACGAGGCCGAAGCACGGGCACTGGTGGAGCGCATCGAGAAAGAGCATGGTCTTCCGACGACCGACCCGATCCGCTTCGGCGTGGGCGGGATCGTCGCGAACCTCACGCGCCTCTACCCGCATTCGAAAGCCGCCTGATATGCGTTCTCTGTCTGCCGAAATCGAGCGTTTCCCCATCGCGGGAACCTTCACCATCTCGCGCGGCTCGCGCACGGAAGCGGTGGTCGTCACGGCGACCATCCGTGACGGCGAGCATATCGGGCGCGGGGAATGCGTTCCCTATGCGCGCTATGGGGAGACGGTGGAAGGCGTTGCCGAAACGATCCGGAGCCTTGGCGATAAGGTTGCCACTGGCCTGGACCGGCGGACTTTGCGCACGCTTCTGCCCGGCGGCGCGGCACGCAATGCGCTGGATTGCGCGCTGATTGATCTGGAATCGAAAATCGCGGGCAAGCCGGCACATCAGCTGCTCGGCTGCTCGCCGCCGGGAAAGCATGTCACCTGCTACACCCTCAGCCTCGGCACGCCCGAGAGCATGGAGGAAGCGGCGCGCGCCGCGAGCCATCGTGCGCTTCTGAAGGTGAAACTCGGCGGCGAAGGCGATGTGGAGCGCATCGCCGCGGTGCGCCGTGGTGCGCCGAAGTCCCGCCTCGTGGTCGATGCGAACGAGGCATGGCGCGCCGAAACGCTTCAGGCCAATCTCGCGGCCTGTGCGGCAGCGGGCGTGGAACTCATCGAGCAGCCGCTCCCGGCGGGCAAGGATGAGGCATTGGCTGGAATCGTCAGCCCCATTCCGCTCTGCGCAGATGAATCCATGCACGATTCCCGAAGCCTCGCGCATCTCCCGCCCTGGTATTCGGCCATCAACATCAAGCTCGACAAGACCGGTGGCCTCACGGATGCGCTGGAACTGCGCGCGGCGGCTCTGGCGAAGGGCCTGACCATCATGGTGGGCTGCATGGTCGGCACATCGCTTGCCATGGCCCCGGCTTTGCTCGTGGCGGAAGGCGCGCGCTTTGTCGATCTCGACGGGCCCCTTCTGCTCGCGAAGGATCGCGAGCCGGCGCTCTCCTATCCCGAGAGCTTCTTGGCCCCCGCCCCGCCCGGCCTCTGGGGCTGAGGGCTTGCGCAGCGCGCTTCCGGCATGGTGAGACAAGGCCAAGCTTCCGCCGAAGAACGGATATCGCCATGACCTCTCCCCAGCCGCTCGCCGGCCTGCGCGTCGTTGAGTTTTCTCACATGGTCATGGGGCCGACCTGCGGGCTCATTCTCGCGGATCTCGGCGCGGATGTGATCAAGGTCGAGCCGATGGGCGAAGGCGACAACACGCGCCGCCTTTCGGGCTCCGGCGCGGGATTTTTCCCGGCTTTCAACCGCAACAAGCGCTCGCTTGGCGTGGATCTGAAAAGCCCGGAGGGCCTGGCTTTCGTGAAGCGGCTGATCTCAACCGCGGATGTCGTGACCGAGAATTTCCGGCCCGGCGCGCTCGATGCCCTCGGCCTCGGCGCGGAAGCGTTGCGGGCGGAACATCCGCGCCTCATCCATTGCGCGCTGAAGGGCTTCCTCACGGGGCCCTACGAGCATCGCACGGCGCTCGACGAGGTGGTGCAGATGATGGGCGGCCTCGCCTACATGACCGGGCCGACCGGCCGCCCTTTGCGCGCTGGCGCCTCCGTCAACGACATCATGGGCGGGATGTTCGCGGTGATCGGCATTCTCGCGGCGGTGCAGGAGCGGCATCGCACAGGCCTCGGCAAGAGCATCAAGAGCGGGCTCTTCGAAAACAACATGCTGCTGATGGCCGCGCACATGATGCAATTCGCCGTGACCGGCAAACCCGCGAACCCCATGCCCGAGCGGCTTCAGGCCTGGGCGGTGTATGATGTGTTCGAAACGCGCGATGGCGGGCAGATTTTCCTCGGCGTGGTTTCCGATGGCCAATGGGCGACGTTCTGCACCGAATTTGGCCTCGATGACCTGAAAACCGATCCCCTGCTCCAGAGCAATCGCAACCGCGTGGACAACCGCGATCGCTATATGCCGCGCCTGCGCGCACTGCTCGCGACCCACAACAAGGCGGACCTGCTCGCGACCGCCGAGCGCCTTGGCCTTCCCTTCGCGCCCATCAACCGGCCGCAGGACATGTTCGACGATCCGCATCTCAACCATCCCGGCGCGATGGTCGAGGTGACGCTGCCCGATGGCCGCAAGGCCCGCGTGCCGGCTCTGCCGCTGGAATGGGGCGAGGATCGCTTCGGCCTGAGGCTCGATATCCCTGCTGCGGGCGAACATTCCCGCGCGATTGCGACCGAACTGGGCTATGCGCCGGCGGACATCGACGCGCTCATCGCCAGGGGCAAGCTGCAGGGCTGACTGTCAAGTTTGTGCGTTTCCCCCATCGGCGGATGGACAGACGCATTCATCCATGTTTAACAAACAGTGCTTTCGGTGCCTCTCGTCAGGGAGAGGTGAAACGGGAACACCGTCACGGGCCTCAAACCCCAATCGGTGGCTGCCCCCGCAACTGTAGGCGGCGAGCCTTCTTCGCATCACCACTGGTGTCCCCCAAGGGATACCGGGAAGGGCGAACAGGCGCTTGAGCCGCAAGCCAGGAGACCGGCCGGAAGCTTGTGCAACACGAACCCCTTGGCGGTGGGCCGAGGAAGGTGATTCATGAGCAGAACTTATCCGGCGGCTGCGGCTGCCCTCCTCGTCGCATGTGCGGCGCAACTCATTTCAACCGCACAAGCGCAATCACGCCGGGAGGCCGACCCTCTCGACATCAACATTACCGCGAACAGATCGCCGACTGCCATTCAGCGCACAGGTTCTGCAGTTACGGTCATCCGCGCCGAGGAGATCACCCGGACCAACAGTTTTTCAGTCGCGGATATCCTGAAGCAGGTGCCGGGCGTGGATGTGAGCGAAACCGGCAATCCCGGCTCGGTCGGCACGATCCGCGTGCGCGGCGCCAACGCGGGGCAGACGCTCGTGTTGCTCGATGGCATCCGCATCAATGATCCCTCCGGCCCTTCGGGTGAGTTTGATTCCTCGCTGATCGCGCCGGGCATTATCGATCGCATCGAGGTTCTGCGCGGGCCGCAATCTGCGCTCTATGGCTCGGATGCCATTGGCGGCGTCGTGAACATCATCACCAAGAAGGGCCAGGGGGCGCCCGTGCGCAGCCTTCGCGTGGAGGCCGGCTCCTATGGCACCGCGAGCCTAACCGGCTCGATTGCGGGCTCCACAGGGCCGTGGTCCTACGCGTTTTCGGCGCTGGGGCAGCGCACGGATGGCTTCTCGGCCTATGGCTACCGCATTGGGCGACTCGAACGCACGCGCGGGCCTTTCGAGAGCGACGGCATGAACCGCCTATCGGGTTTCGGGCGCATCGGCTATGATGCCGGCAAGGGCGTGCGGTTCGATCTCGGCATTCTCGCGAGCACCAAGCGCAGCGGCTATGACGCGGCCTTCGGCACCTATCCGGATACGCGGAGCATCGCCTACCAGCGTTTCCTGCAGGTGCATGGACGCGCTGAGGTGGATACCTTCGACGACCGCGTCACCCACTCCTTGCAGATTTTCGTGAATCGCATCGAGCGCGAATTACGGGATTCCTTCCTGACTGGCGCACCCCCGCCCACGAATTTCCGCACCAATTACGATTACTGGGGCAACCGCTTCGGCGCGGAATATCAGGGCAAGCTACGGCTGGATCGCTTCGGAACGCTGATCCTCGGCGCACGTTCCGAGCGCGAGGTTGCGGGCTCGTTCTCCGAGAATATCGGCCCCTTCCCGGGACCGCGCACCAAGACGTTTTCCGGCGAACAGGGCACGAATTCGCTCTTCGCGCTCTGGCAATTGCCCGTGGGCGAGCGGCTGATGCTCTCGCTGGGTTCGCGCCTCGATAAGGTGAGCGATAGCAAGACCTTTACCACCTGGCGCGCGACCGCTGCTTACAACCTGCCGGAATGGGGCACCAAGCTGCGCGCCAGCGCCGGCACGGGCGGCAAGGCGCCGACGCTTTATCAGCGCTTCTCGCCGCTCTATGGCACGCGCAATCTCCGGCCTGAGGAGAGCATCGGCTATGATGTCGGCATCGATCAGGGCTTCTTCAACAACCGACTGACCTTCTCGCTCACCGGCTTCTCGAACCGCTTCCGCGATCTCATCGATTTCCAGAGCGCGGGCTGCCCGCCGGCCCAGCCCTTCGGCTGTTATTTCAACGTGGCGCGCGCCAAGACATCCGGCGTGGAACTGGCGGCGAAGGTGGTGGCGATCGAAGGCTGGCTCTCGGTTTCCGGCAGCTACACCTATCTGCATGCGAAGGACCAGCGCACCAACCTGACCCTCGCACGCCGCGCGCCGCATCAAGGTCGCTTCGCCTTGCAGATCACCCCGCGCGAGGGCTGGCTGATCGAGCCTTCGGTGATGATGAGTTCAGACCGCTTCACCAGCGCCAATGAACTCAACCCCGTGAAGCGCTATGCCCGCTTCGACGTTCACACCGAATATGCGCTGAGCAGCACCTACAAGCTGCATGCACGGTTCGAAAACATCACCAATGCGCGCTATGAGGATGTTCGGAACTACGGCACCACCGGACGCGCCGTCTATGGCGGCGTGACCGCGACCTGGTGAGCCGGACAATCGTGGTGAACCCATGACCGAAAGGACGGGACAAGCCGGAGCGGGCGCGCCGAAAGCGCAAAGGCTCTGGCTTGTTCCTGCCCTGCTTGGGCTGGTGATCGCGCTGTTTCTGGCCTCGCTCGCCACCGGGCCCGTGCGGCTTTCCGTGGCGGAATTGCTCGCTGCACTCCTCGGCAAGGGGGATGAGGCGCATCGCGTCATCCTCATGGATATTCGCTTGCCACGCGCCATTCTTGCGGTTGCGATCGGCTTCATGCTTGGCCTTGCAGGTGCAGCGATGCAGGGGCTTCTGCGCAACCCGCTCGCCGCACCTTCGCTGTTCGGTGCGCCGCAAGCCGCAGCCTTTTCGGCGGTGGTGACCATCTCGCTTGGCCTGAATGATGCGCTCTCCTGGGGATTGCCGATTGCGGCGATCCTCGGCGCTTTTGCATCGGTCTTCCTGCTCGTGGCGATCGCCGGGCGGAACGCCTCTTTGCTGCTGCTGATCCTCGCGGGGTTGGCCGTGTCCAGCCTTGCGGGCGCGGGCACGGCTTTGGCGATGAACCTCGCGGCGAACCCCTTTGCGGCTTTGGAAATCGCCTTCTGGCTGATGGGATCGCTGGAGGATCGTTCCATCCGGCATGTTACCCTCGTCCTGCCCTTCATTCTCGTGGCGAGCGTGCTGCTTTACCTGCAACGCGGCGCGTTTCGCGCGCTGTCTCTCGGCGAGGAAGCCGCCGCTAGCCTCGGCGTGGCCGTGGAGCGTTTGCGGTTCATCGTCATCCTCGGCGTCGCGCTGGGCGTGGGGGCGTCCGTGGCTGTGGCGGGAACCATCGCCTTCATAGGGCTCATCGCGCCGCATCTCATGCGCCCGCTGGTGAATCATGATCCCGCGCGCCTGCTGCTGCCCGCGGGCCTTGCCGGTGCTGCCTTGCTGCTCGCAGCGGATATCGCGGTGCGGATCATCCCCGCGCAGAGCGACATCAAGGTGGGCGTGCTCACCTCGATCATCGGCGTGCCGTTCTTCCTGCTGCTGATCGTGCGCCAGCGCCGATCCCTCGCGGGGGGTGTGGCATGAGCGCGATCCTCGAAGCCTCGAATCTTGCTGTGGCGATGGGCGGGAAAACCATCCTCCAACCCCTGTCGCTGAGCTTCCCGGCGGGCCGTTTCGTGGCCCTGCTCGGGCCGAACGGCGCGGGAAAAACCACGGCGCTGAAGGCTCTCGCCGGCCTCATTCCGGCGACGGGCAACGTGACGCTTCTGGGCAAGAACCTCGCGAAGCTCGCGCCGCGCGAGCGGGCGAAAAGCATCGCCTATCTGCCGCAGGGCCATGCAGTGCACTGGCCGCTTTCCGCGCGTGATGTCGTGGCGCTGGGGCGTTATCCCCACGGCGTCGCGGACCCGGCGAAACTCTCGCGGCGCGATGCCGAGGCGGTGGATTGCGCCATGGCGCGCACCGATTGCACCCACCTCGCCCACCAGCCGGTGCAGGTTCTCTCTGGCGGCGAGCGCGCCCGCGTGATGCTCGCGCGTGTTCTCGCGACCGAAGCGCCGATCCTGCTCGCGGATGAACCCACGGCAGCGCTCGACCCCCGCCATCAGATCACCGTGATGGATGACCTCAAGGGCGAGAGCCGGCGCGGCGCGCTTGTCATCGCCGTAACTCACGATATCGCGCTGGCCGCGCGCATGGCGGACGAGATCGTGCTGCTGCATGAAGGGCGCTTGATCGCCCATGGCCCGCCGGATGCCGTACTGACCGATGCGCATCTTGCGGAGATCTATGGCGTTTCGGTCGCAAGGCCGATCATTGACGGGCAGCCGGTGCTGCTGCCCTGGCGGCTCTCATGAGGTGGCTTGGGGCCCTGTTGCTGCTGATGGGCGCAGCGAGTGCCGAACCGCAGCGCATTCTCTCGCTCAATCTCTGCACGGATCAGTTACTGGTTGATCTCGCGGAGCCAGGACAGATCCTCGGCCTCTCGCCCTTCGCGCGGGATGCCTCACGCAGCTGGGCCTCGGAGAAGGTCTCGCGGCTCCCTGCCCTCTCCGGCACGGCGGAGGAGGCGATCGCCTTGCGGCCCGATCTTGTCGTGTCGAGCCAGTATATGAAGCGTGAGACGCGCGCGCTCATCGCCGCGCGGGGCATCAAGGTCGTGGCCTTCGAAGACCCGGCGACCCTCGCCGCCGCGCGCTCGCAGATCCTTGAATTCGGGCGGCTCATCGGTGCGGAATCCCGTGCGGAAGCGCGCGTGACGGAACTCGATGCGGCGATTGCGGACCTGCGCGCCGCCTCCGCCGCCTCGCCCCGGCGGGTACTGCCATTCTCGCGGCGCGGCTGGGTCGCGGGGCGCGAGACGCTGATGGCCGATATCCTGCGCGAGGCGGGCCTCATCAATGTCGCGGGCGAGATGGGCCTGTCCATCGGCGGCTTCGCGCGACTGGAGGCGGTGGTGCTGCTGAAGCCGGATCTGCTGCTCCTGACACGCGAGCCAGACCGCGCTGAAGATCAGGGGCAGGCCCTGCTGCTCCACCCGGCGTTGGCGCGCCTGTTTCCGCCGGAAAAGCGGATCGTTCTGCGCGAGAGCCTCACGGTCTGTGGTGGCCCCGCGCTGGCGGAAGCCTTACGCAAGCTCGCGGCTTTGTTGCGCAATCGCGCTTGACCTTTCGGGCCAAACCGCCTTCCGATGCCACCAACGAAATCGCAGGGGGCAGCTATGAAAGCGCGCGCGAAACTCATCGAAGGCATGTCTTTTCTGGGCGAGGCCGGCAGCGGGCACTCGGTCGTGATGGATGGCTCGCCGGAATCGGGCGGGCGCAATGCCGGTTTCCGGCCCATGGAATTGCTGCTCGTGGGCCTTGCGGGCTGCACGGCTTTCGATGTCGTGCTCATCCTGCGCCGGGGCCGCGAGGATGTCGCGGATTGCGTCGTCGAGGTTTCCGCCGAGCGTGCGCCGGAAGACCCCAAGGTCTTCACGAAGCTGCATCTCGATTATCATGTGAAGGGCAAAAACCTCAGCGATGCCAAGGTGAAGCGCGCGGTGGAACTCTCGAAGGAGAAATACTGCTCCGCCTCCATCATGCTTGGCAAAACCGCCGAGATCACCTGGGCCTACACGGTAGAGGCTTTGTGATGGCCGCGCTGATTTCCCGCGAAACGCTGAAATCGCGTCTCGGCGAGGCTGGTCTGCTGCTGATCGATCTGCGCCTTGCCGCCGATGGCGGTCGCGAGGCCTATCGTGCGGGGCATGTGCCGGGCGCGGTCTACTCGGATTACGCCGCCGATGGCTGGCGGCAAAAGGTGGGCAACGCGCCAGGCCTGCTGCCGGATGCGGATCATCTTGCGAGCCTTTTCGGGAAGCTCGGCATTGGTCCGAAAACGGACGTGGTGCTGCTTCCGCTGGGGAACTCGGCGAATGATTTCGGCGCCTCCGCACGCGCCTATTGGACGCTGAAACAGGCGGGGCACCTCGCGGTTTCCATCCTCGATGGCGGCACGCAGGGCTGGGTGAAGGCCGGCCTTCCGGTGGAAGCCGGCGAAAATGCGCCCAAAGCCACCACGCCCTATCCGCTCTGCCCGCAACCGGCGCTGCGCCGCAGGGCCGATGAGGTGGAGGCAGCGCTGAAGGCGCATTCAGCTACGCTGGTCGATGCGCGGTCCCCCAGCTACTTCATTGGTGCGGAGAAGGCAGCGGAAGCGAAACGCGCGGGCCGCATTCCCGGCGCGGTGAACGCTGAACATGCCCGCGCTTTCGATGCCGCAACGGGCGCGCTGCTGCCACCCGAAAAGCTCACGCCGCTCTATGCCGAAGTGCCGCCCGGGCCAGTGATTTCCTACTGCAATACCGGGCACACCGCCGCGCTGAACTGGTTTGTGCTCAGCGAAGTGCTCGGACGGCCCGATGTGAGCCTCTACGATGGCTCCATGACCGACTGGACACAGGACGATTCCCGGCCCGTGGATGCGGGTTAAACCGCCGCCAGCGCGCGGGCGAGATCGGCCTTGAGATCCTCCGGATGCTCAAGGCCAACCGAGAGCCGCACGAGGCCATCGCCCACGCCCATATCGGCACGCACCTCCGGCGTGAAGCGCTGATGCGTGGTTGTCGCGGGGTGAACCGCGAGGCTCTTGGAATCGCCGAGATTATTGGAGATGCGGACAATTTTCAGCGCATTGAGGAAGCGGAAGGCCCCGGCCTTTCCGCCCTCCAGTTCCAGCGCGATCAGGGTCGAAGGGCCGCCCATCTGCCGCTTGATGATCTCCGCCTGGGGATGATCCGGCCGGCCGGGATAGGTGAGTTTCCGCACCTTGCCCTGCCCGGCGAGCCAATCCGCAAGGATCGCAGCGGTTTCCGTCTGCCGGCGGATGCGCAAGGGCAGCGTTTCAAGGCTCTTCAGCAGCACCCAGGCGTTGAACGGGCTCATGGCCGGGCCGGTCTGCCGCAGGAAGGTATGTATATGGGTCTGGATGAACTCGTTCGAGGCGCAGATCACGCCGCCGAGGCAGCGCCCCTGCCCGTCGATATGCTTCGTCGCGGAATAGACGACGCAATCCGCGCCGAGCGCCAGCGGCTTCTGCCAGAGCGGGGTCGCGAACACATTATCCACCACCAGCTTCGCGCCCACAGATTTCGCGATCTTCGCGACCGCTTCTATATCAATGACTTCCAGCGTCGGGTTGGCCGGGCTTTCGAGGAAGAACACCTTCGTGTTGGGGCGGATCGCCGCCTGCCAGGCCGCGAGATCCGTGCCATCGACCAGCGTCGATTGCACGCCGAACCGCGGCAGATGCTCCTCGATCACGTAGCGACACGAGCCGAACAAGGCCCGCGCGGACACCACATGATCACCCGCGCGTAGAAGGCCGGTGAGCGCGGCGGTGACAGCCGCCATGCCGGTGGCCGTGGCGCGCGCGGCTTCGGCGCCCTCGAAAGCCGCCATGCGCTTTTCGAACATCGCGACGGTGGGATTGGAGAATCGCGCATAGATGAAGCCGGGATCATCACCCAGAAAGCGCGCCTCGCATTGCTCCGCGCTCTCGTAGACATGCCCCTGCGTGAGGAATAACGCCTCGGATGTCTCGCCGAATTGCGATCGCAACGTGCCGGCATGCACGAGTTGCGTCTCCTCATGGAGGTCCGGCCAGGCGCTCTCGCTCGGGTGGGGCATCGTTCGGCTCCTCTTCCGTTTCGTTTGTTAAACCGAACGATCCGGAAAAAATCAAGCCCAAGCTTCGTGCCGCAAACGCGCGATTTTTCTCTTCTTTGGTTCAATCCACGGCGACTTCCGTCGCGCGGTCCAGCAATTCGCGCAAAAGCGGATTCGGGAAGCGTCGCTGGATATGCACGCCGTAGAAGGCCTCGCGCAGGCCGGGTAGCTTTTCGATTTCCACCAGCGCCCCGCTTGCCAGTTCGTCACGCACGACGATGGGCGGAATGACCGCGAGCCCCGCGCCTTCGCGCACGAGCAGGCGCATCATCGCCATGTCATCCACCTCCGCCGCGACCTGCGGGAAGACGCCGAGCCCATCAGTGAGCGCGCTGAACCCGAGGCGCACACCGCTGGAACGCCCCGGCAGCACCAGCGGGTGCCGCGCCAGTCGTTCGCGCAAGGCCAAGCCGGGCTCGGCGAAAGCCGGCACCCCGATTAGGCTCACGGGCTGCTCATCCAGCCGATGCACCACGAAAGCCGTGAGTCCATCACTGGCGGGCGGCTGGTTCGTGAGCACGAGATCGAGCTGCAACGCTTCGAGGCCGAGAATCAGTTCCTCCGCGCCGGCGGAGCACAGGATGACCTCGACATCCGGCCGCCCGAGCAGCGGTTTCAGGAACTGAAGCTGGAAATTACGCGAGAGCGTAGCCATTGCGCCCACGCGCAACACGCGCCGGGCATGGCTTGCCTGCCGCAAGGTTTCCACCAGCTCACGCCCCGTAGAGAAGATGGAATCCGCATGATCCAGCGCGATCCGCCCCGCTTCCGTGAGGTGCAGCGCCCTGCCGCGCCGCTCGAACAATTGCTGGCCAAGCCGCTGTTCCAGTTGCCGTATTTGCGACGACAAGGCGGATTGCGCCACATTCAACCGCTCCGCCGCGCGGGTGAGGTTCCCCTCATGTGCGACGACCTGGAAATAGCGGAGGTGGTGATAATTGAGATCCATATTGTTCTAAATACAAGAACGAAATATTCCAAACAATCTATTTTTATGGATTGTTTCCCTGCGTTAGGCAGCTGCGACATTTTTTCACGAGGCTTTTCATGTCGCTCTCGCTTCTACCCCTCGCCGCTCCCGCCGCTCTGCTGGTTCCCGCCTGTCTCGCGCTGGCCATGCCGGGACGCCGCCCGCGTGGTCTGCTGATCATCGCGGAAATTGCGGCTCTGGCGGCTCTGGGCGTGGCCATCGCCAGCCTTGCCTTGCTGATCGGCCAGGGCGCGCAGACAAGCCCGTTTCTCGGCGCGGGGCTTTTCGGCCTCAGCTTGCGGCTGGATGCCGTCTCCGCGAGCATGCTGGCGCTGGTCGCCTTCATCGGCTGGATCGTTTTGCGCTATTCCGCCCGCTACCTCGATGGCGAAGCGCGGCAAGGCGAGTTCATCGGCTGGATGAGCGCGACGCTTGCGACTGTCCTGCTCTTCGTGATCTCCGGCAACCTCATCCAACTGGCCCTCACGTGGGTGCTCACGAGCCTCTTCCTGCACAAGCTGCTGCTGTTCTACCCGGATCGGGCCGCCGCTCAGCGCGCCGCGCGCAAGAAGTTCCTCTTCGCGCGGCTCGGCGATGCCGCGATGATCGGTGCAGTGATCCTGCTGATCGCCCGCACCGGCACCAGCGACCTTGCGAGCGTGATCGCGGCGCTGAAATCCGGCCAGAACGGATTGATGGTCGTGGCTGCCGCGACCCTCATCGCGCTCGCTGCGCTGCTGAAGAGCGCGCAATTCCCCACCCATGGCTGGCTGACCGAGGTGATGGAAACGCCGACGCCAGTTTCGGCCCTCCTTCATGCGGGCGTGATCAATGCCGGCGGCTTCCTGCTGATCCGCCTCGCGGATGTGCTGCTCGCCGCGCCCGGCGTGCTCGCGCTGCTGGTGATGGTTGGCGGCTTCACCGCGCTCTTCGGCGGCCTCGTGATGCTCACGCAAAGCTCGGTGAAGACCGCGCTCGCCTGGTCCACTGTGGCGCAGATGGGCTTCATGATGCTCCAATGCGGCCTCGCGCTCTTCCCGCTGGCGCTGCTGCACATCATCGCCCATTCGCTATACAAGGCGCATGCCTTCCTCTCCTCCGGCACGGCGGTGGAGGTTGTGGCCTCGGGCCGGCGGCCCGGCCCGGTGGCGGTGCCGAACCTGAAAGCCGTGGGCCGCGCCTTCCTGCTGGCGCTCGGCATCTATGCCGCCATCGCGCTGGCTTTCGGCCTCGACAACAAGTCCCCGCAGGCCATTGCGCTCGGCGCGATCCTCATCCTCGGCGTCGCCTATCTGCTCGCGCAGGGCCTCGCGGATGCCGCGCCGCGCGCGCTGACCTGGCGGACGAGCCTGCTCGCGGGCCTTGCCTCGGTGAGCTACTTCGCGCTCCAGCGGATTGCGGAAGCGCTGACCGCCGGTGCCCTGCCCGTCACGCCCTCGCCGGGACCGCTGGAATGGGGCCTCGTGGCTCTGGCCATGGTGAGCTTCGGCCTCGTAGCCTTCGCGCAGGCGACCTTCCCGCTCTGGTCGGATCATCCGGCGGCGGCGGGCCTGCGGGTGCATCTCGCGAACGGGCTTTACGCCAACGCGGTCTTCGATCGCTGGCTCGGCGGCTGGAAGCGAAGCCGCACTGCCGCCTGACGCCTGCACCTTCCCCCATTCTGCCCCCACGGGAGCCTGAGATGACCCAGAACGCCCTTCCCTCCGAGACGCTGCTCGCCCATGCCGAAGCTGCGATCCGGCTGATCCCCCCGGCCTGGCCCCTCGCCGCGACCGTCGCCGTGAACCCCTTCCTCGGCCAGACCGGCGATGACCTCGCCACCGTCGGCGCGCGCCTCGCCCGGATCGCCGGCGCGAAGGCGACGATGCCGCGCGGCTGGTATCGCGAGCGGATCGCCAGTGGTGCCATCACCGATGCCGATCTGGAAGCCGCGCTTGCCGCGAGCACCCATTTCGTGAAGCCCGCCGACCTCGCGGCTCTCAAGGCGAAGATCGTGACGGAAGCGCCCGCGCCCACCGCCCTGCCCACGATCGCGGATCTCGCTGCGGAGGTCTCGGGCCTCGATTGGCCGGCTTTGATCGCCGACCGGATCGGCCTCTGGGCGGCGGGCTATTTTGATGAGGGGCAGGCGCTCTGGGCCGCGCCCAAGGGCAGGCGGCCATTCACCGCCTGGCGCGCTTTCGCGACACAGGACCTCACCCCCGAGCTTCATGGCCTCACGGGATTTGCCGCGCGGGCGCAGGATTGGCCCGATGACCCGGTGGCGGTGATCGCCGAGGCGCAATCCCTGCTGAACCTCCCGGCGGAAGCGCTCACGAGCTACTTCCACCAGACGCTCCATGGTCTGCTTGGCTGGTCGCAAACCGCGCGCTACCGGCTCTGGCAGGCGGAACTCGCGGGCGAGACCGACCCCGCGACGCTCGATATGCTGGCGATCCGGCTCGCCTTCGAGATTGCGCTCTTCGCGCAATATGAGGGGCAGATCAGCGCGCTCTGGGCGCCGGCGGTGCTTCAGCATGCGAAGCCCGTGGCCGCGAGCGAAAGCCTGATCATCGACGCGATCCTGCAGGAAGCCGCCGAGCGCGCGGGCCAGCGGAAGCTCGCTGCGACGCTCGCAGCACCCGCCCCGGCTGCGAAGGATGCCCGGCCTGCGGTTCAGGCCGCCTTCTGCATCGATGTGCGCTCGGAAGTGTTCCGGCGGGCGCTGGAGGAGGCCAATCCCGCGATCCAGACCATGGGCTTCGCCGGGTTCTTCGGCGTCTTCGCGCAGCACAAGCGCTTCGGTTCGGATGTCGAGGAAAAGCGGCTGCCCGTGCTGCTCAACCCTTCGGTTTTCACCTGCACGATCGAGGCGAACAGCGATAACGAGCGCAAATCGCGCTATGCCGCTCGGGCCCGGCGGGCCTGGGGCCGGTTCAAGCGAGCGGCGGTCTCTTCCTTCGCCTTTGTCGAGGCAACCGGCCCGGTTTATCTCGGCAAGCTGATGAAGGATGGCCTCGGCTTCACGAAGACGCCGGTTCCGAATGATCCGCCGCCGCGCTTCGCGACGGGCCTCGACGCAGAAACCAAAGCGAAATCCGCCGAAATGGTGCTGCGTGCGATGTCGCTCACCGAGAATTTCGCGCGGGTGGTTCTGCTCGCGGGCCATGGCGCGAATGTGGTCAACAATCCGCATGCCAGCGCTCTCCATTGCGGGGCCTGTGGTGGCTTCTCAGGTGAGGTGAATGCGCGGCTACTATCCCTGCTGCTCAACGATCCCGAAGCGCGGCAGGGCCTCGCGGCGAAGGGCATCGTGGTTCCGGCGGACACGCTCTTCGTGGGTGCGCTGCATGACACCACGACCGACGCCGTGACCCTCTACGACACCGACACGCCCTCCCCGGCTCACACTGCGGAGATCAGCGCGCTCAAGGCGAGCCTTGCGCGGGCGGCCGTCATCGCGCGGGCCGAGCGTGCCACGAAGCTGCCGGGCGCGAAGAGCGACTCGGATGTCATTGCGCGCGCCCGCAACTGGGCCGAGCTGCGGCCGGAATGGGGCCTCGCGGGCTGCCAGGCCTTTCTCGCTGCGCCGCGCAACCGCACCGCCGGCAAGGCGCTGGAGGGCCGCGCCTTCCTGCACGATTACGACTGGCAGGCCGATGCGAAGAACGGCTACCCGGTTCTGGAGCTGATCCTCACCGCGCCGGTGGTGGTCGCGAGCTGGATCAGCCTGCAATATTACGGCTCGACGGTCGCGCCGGAGATCTATGGCGGCGGCAACAAGCTCCTGCACAACGTGGTCGGTGGCATCGGCGTGCTCGAAGGCAATGGCGGGCCGATGCGCACGGGCCTGCCCTGGCAATCGGTGCATGACGGCGAGGCGTTCCGCCATGAGCCCTTGCGGCTCACCGTGGGGGTGGAAGCGCCGGTCGAGGCGATCACAGCCATCCTCGCGAAACACGAGGGCGTGCGGGCCCTCTTCGACCAGCGCTGGCTGCACCTCTTCGCGATTGGTTCGAAGCCGAAGGGCCGGGCAAGGCCGATGGTGCGACCAGGCTGGCGGCGTGATGGAGTGCCGCCGGATCAGGCGGCACCCTCCCCGCTCGCGAGGTTGAACCCCTCATCGAGCCAGCCGGTGATGCCGCCGACCATGATCTTCACCGGTCTTCCGAGGCGCGCGAG
>JALOTF010000114.1 GCA_025458025.1 Beijerinckiaceae bacterium
CCGGTCGCGGTCTTGCGACCGCCAGGCAGGCCCATCTTGCCGAATAGAATGTCACCGAGTTGCTTCGGCGAGCCGAGATTGAAATTCTCGCCAGCCATCTCGTGAATTTCGGCCTCCAGCCGCGCCATGCCCTGCGCAAATTCGCCGGAGAGGCGCGAGAGGATCTGCCGGTCGATGGAGATGCCGCGCCGCTCCATCTTCGCGAGGCAATCGGGCATGCCGCGTTCGAGTGTTTCGTAGACATTCGCGAGGCCCTCGGCGGCCAAGCGCGGCTTCAGCGCGAGCCAGAGCCGCAGCGTGACGTCGGAATCCTCCGCCGCATAGGCCGTGGCGCGGTCGATCGGCACGCGGTCGAAAGTGACCATCGCCTTGCCCTTGCCCGCGACCTCGCCGAACGCAATCGGCTGGTGCCCGAGATGACGCATGGAGAGTTCATCCATGCCGTGCCCACCACGCCCCACATCCAGCGCGTAGGAGAGAAGCATTGTGTCATCGAGCGGGTGGATATCCACACCGTGCCGGCGCATGACCAGCAGGTCGTATTTCAGGTTCTGGCCGATCTTGAGCGTCGCCGGGTCTTCCAGCACCGGCTTTAGCACGGCGAGGGCTTCGCTCAGCGGGATCTGCCCCGCTACGAGGCCGGAATCGAAGAGCCCGTCGCCCGTACGATGCTGCAGCGGCACATAAACCGCGCGGCCCGGCTCAATCGCCAGCGACACACCCACGAGATCGGCCTGCATGGGGTCCAGCGCCGAAGTCTCCGTGTCGAAAGAGAGGATGCCACGCTCCTGCGCTTCGGCGAGGAAGGCCTTCAGCGTGGCGAGATCCGTGACAGCCGGGAAACTCTCGGGTTTCACCGGCATGGCCCGAAGCTTCGCAAGGCGCTGAGCGGCGAGGCTCGCGGGCGTGAGTGCATCCGCAGAGGGCACAGCGACAGGCGCAGGGCTGGCCGCATCCGTCACCGGCGCGGGAGGCACCGCCCCGCCCTTGCCGGCGGCGGCATAAGCCGGATCGGGCGCGATGCTATCGAAATCGACGCCGGAGAGATCGGCCACGCGCTTGGTGAGCGTCGTGAATTCCATGGCCTTGAGGAAGGCCACAGCCTTCGGTGCATCGAGTGGGTGCGCCACCAGCGTGTCGAGCGCATGCTCCACCGGAACATCGCGCACGAGCGTGACCAGCGTTTTCGAGATGCGCACCTTCTCGACCACCTCCGGGTCGGTCAGTGTCTCGCGGCGCTTCGGCTGCTTGATCTCGGAGGCGCGCGCGAGCAGCGTATCGAGATCGCCATATTCGGTGATGAGCTGCGCCGCCGTCTTCACGCCGATGCCCGGCGCGCCGGGAATGTTGTCGGTGGAATCGCCCGCGAGCGCCTGCACTTCCACCACCTTGTCGGGCGTGACGCCGAAATATTCGAGCACTTCGGCCTCGCCGATGAGGCGCTCCTCGCGCTCGCCGGAAGCGGGATCATAAAGCATGATTCCCGGCCCGATGAGCTGCATCAGGTCCTTGTCGGCCGAAACGATGGTGACTTCCGCGCCCTGTGCAGCGGCCTCGATGGCGTAGGTCGCGATGAGGTCATCCGCCTCGTATTTCGCCATCTCCACCGGCTCGTAGCCGAAGGCGCGCACCACGGCGCGCATCAGCGGGAATTGCGGCACGAGTTCATCCGGCGGCTCGGAGCGGTTCGCCTTGTAGGCGGGATAGAGCGCCTTGCGGAACGAATCCTCGCTCTTGTCGAAGATCATCGCGAGATGGGTCGCCTTCTTGCCGCGCGCGCCCTCGCGCACGAACTGAAACAGCTTGGTCGCGAAGATGCGCACCGCGCCCGTCGGCAACCGGTCCGAGCGGTAATTGTAGCGCTGGTCCTGCCGGATCGACTGGAAATAGGCCCGGAAGACGAAGGACGAGCCATCCACGAGGATGACATGATCGCCCGGGCCGGGCTTCTTGGGAGGAAGTACGGTGCTCATGGCGAGCGTTATAGGCCCTGAGGCCGATAAGGTCAGCCCGTTCCACGCAGACGCTCACAGGGTTATCGCCACTCACGAGTGTTATTCCCGACGCGCGAAGCGCGAGTGGGAATGATACGCGCAATAAAAAAGCCGGCGGGTTTCCCCGCCGGCTGGATCTTTGCGAAGCCCTGAAGGCGGGGCGCTTACTTGCCCTTCTTGAGGGCGGCGCCGAGGATGTCGCCGAGGGTCGCGCCGGAATCGGCCGAACCGTACTGCTGCATCGCTTCCTTTTCCTCGGCCATTTCGAGAGCCTTGACCGAGACCTGGATCTTGCGGGTCTTCTTGTCGAAGAGCACCACGCGGGCATCGAACTTCTCGCCAGCCGCGAAGCGATCCGGGCGCTGGTCGCCACGGTCACGCGCAAGCTCCGAGCGCTTGATGAAGGTGGTGATGTCCGAACCCGAGATCTTCACCTCGAGACCGCCATCCTTCACTTCCAGCACTTCGCAGGTAACAACCGCGCCCTTGCGGATCGCGTCGCCGGCGCCCGCGAACGGGTCCGAGCCAACCTGCTTGATGCCGAGCGAGATACGCTCCTTGTCGGTGTCGACGTCCAGCACGACGGCGCGCACATAGTCGCCCTTCTTGTACTCTTCGATGACCTGCTCGCCCGGACGGTTCCAGTCGAGATCCGAGAGATGCACCATGCCGTCCACATCGCCGTCGAGGCCGATGAAGAGACCGAACTCGGTCTTGTTCTTCACTTCGCCCTCAACGAGGCTGCCGACCGGGTGCTTGTCCACGAAGGCTTCCCACGGGTTGGCGAGCGTCTGCTTGAGGCCAAGCGAGATGCGGCGCTTCACGGGATCGACCTCGAGAACCTGCACTTCCACTTCCTGCGAGGTGGAGAGCAGCTTGCCCGGATGGACGTTCTTCTTGGTCCAGCTCATCTCGGAGACGTGGATCAGGCCTTCGATGCCCGGCTCGAGTTCCACGAACGCGCCGTAATCGGTGATGTTCGTAACGCGGCCCGAGAACTTGCCCTGGATCGGATACTTGGCCTCGATGCCCTCCCAGGGGTTGCCCTGGAGCTGCTTCATGCCGAGCGAGATGCGGTGGGTTTCCTGGTTGATCTTGACGATCTTGACCTTCACGGTCTGGCCAACCGCCAAAACTTCCGACGGATGGTTCACGCGACGCCAGGCGATATCCGTGACGTGCAGCAGGCCATCGATGCCGCCGAGATCCACGAACGCACCGTAATCGGTGATGTTCTTGACCACGCCGTCGATGATCTGGCCTTCCTCGAGGTTCGAGACCAGTTCCTGACGCTGGCCGGCGCGGGTCTCTTCGAGAACCGTGCGGCGAGACACGACGATGTTGCCGCGGCGGCGATCCATCTTCAGGATCTCGAAGGGCTGCGGAACGCCCATCAGCGGGCCCACATCGCGGATGGGGCGGATATCCACCTGCGAACGCGGCAGGAACGCCACGGCACCGTCGAGATCGACGGTATAGCCACCCTTGACCTGGTTGAAGATCGAGCCCGTGACCTTTTCCTTGGCTTCGAACGCCTTTTCGAGGCGAACCCAGCTCTCCTCGCGGCGGGCCTTGTCACGGCTGATAACGGCCTCGCCCATCGCGTTCTCGACGCGCTCGAGATAGACTTCCACGCGGTCGCCGATCTTCAGGACGAAGTCCTTGTTGGGGCCAGCGAATTCCTTCAGTGCGACACGGCCTTCGGTCTTGAGGCCGATATCGATCACCGCGACGTCCTTCTCGATCGCGACAACGCGACCATTGATGACGGTGCCTTCAGCGGTATCCGCCTTCTCGAAGCTTTCGGCGTGAAATCTCCGGAATGCGCCTGCCGATAAACGGCCTCCGGCGCGGGCACTGGTGCTTCGTCGTTGCGTTCCATTCCGGGTCGGACGGCCATCGCCGGATGGCGATGAAGCCCGAACGGGCGACCAGTGCGAAGTCGCGAACCGTCCGGCGGAATGTGTGGTTTCCTCGCCGCGTAGCCAGCGGTTTGATCGTTTGGATTAAACGGCAAACCGCCAGAACCCGCGAAGGCCCGGCGAATTGGGGTGCGCCATAGCAGAAGGGGACCGCTACGGCAAGCCGGATGGCTCAGGAAGGCCGCTTCCCCCGGCTCTTTCGCCTCGCCTTGATGGCCGCGATCTTCTCCGCATCCTCGACCTGCAGGTGAATGCCGCGTTCGAGGATTTCGAGCGTGTATTCCGCATAGGTCAGGCCGAGCGCTTCTGCCTTGGCCTGCCGCGAAACGCGAAAGCAGGATATCGGTGGAGGCGGGTCGCCAAGCGGCCTCATGCGCCTTTTTCCAGAAGAAGAAAGTGCCGATTCCGTCGCGCCCCCAGGGCGGGACATGAGGCTTTTCCTTCAGTGGTGGTCCGCCATTATGGCCAAGGCCAGCCGGTTTCGGGCGTCGCGCCATCTCAGCCGAGATCCAGCATCATGAAGGTGGAGTTAGGATCCGATGCATAGCCCGCGAAAGGCGGGCATTCCCGAAAGCCATGGCGCAGATAAAGCTCCCGCGCGGGGCGAAAATACTCGAACGATCCCGTTTCGAGGTAAAGCCGCTTCAGGCCAAGCGCCTTCGCTTCAGAGATAACGCGCATGACCACCGCACTCGCAACACCCCGGCGCTTGGCCTCGGGAATGGTGCGCATGGCTTTCACCTCGCCCTCCTCGGCATCCATCTGCTTCAGCGCGCCCATACCGAGAAGGGTCTCGCCTTCCCAGAGGGTGAAGAAGGTGATCTCGGGCACCTGCATCGCGGAATAGTCGAGCACATGGCAGGATTCCGGCGGCGAAACCGCACGGTTCTCGGCGTAATGATGCTCCAGTAGCGCGATGACGCGAGGATCGGAAAAATCGCCGGGGCGGATTTCAAAGGCCATGTTTTCCCCTCACACCAGCACAAGCAGGTAGCGCGCGCCGCTCATCGGCGGCGTTTCGAACACGTTGCTCCCGTAGAGCACGAAGCGCAGGCAATCCCCGGTGCGCAGGTCATGCTGCGCGCCCTCGATGGTCATGGTCAGTGCGCCTTCGAGCATGATCAGGTGATGTTCGAGGCCGGGACGATGCGGCCCATCATAAGCGAGGCGCGTATTGGCCGGGATTTCCGCCTCAATCACCTCTGCCTTGAAGCCCGTCGCGGGCGGTGAGACCGCGCGGCGGAGGTAGCCGCTACCCGGCTCCTGCCAGAGTGGTTGCTCGCTGCGGCGCAAGAC
Source organism: Beijerinckiaceae bacterium (assembly GCA_025458025.1). GTDB lineage: Bacteria > Pseudomonadota > Alphaproteobacteria > Rhizobiales > Beijerinckiaceae > Rhabdaerophilum. The sequence continues at coordinate 5,213 of JALOTF010000114.1, forward strand.
GGGGCGCGCCTCCTCCTCCAGATTGTAGAGCAGCCGCGAGGCCGTGAGCCCGAACACACCCGCCAGCTTGCAGAGCACGGCGGTCGTGGCGCTCACCTCCGCATTTTCAAGCCGGGAGAGGGTCGCGCGGCTCACACCGGACCGGGCAGCAAGATCATCCAGCGACCAGCCCTGCGCCTGACGCAGGCGACGGAGGCCCGCACCGATCTGCCGATCGAGCGATTCAGGACTGGGCGCAACAGAAGCAAGCCGAGAATTTCCCATAAACGGGAAATTCTCTCAAATACGAGATGTCGTCAAGCCCGGGAGTGCCAGCCTCGCCGCGGAACCAGCAGCATGGCCAGCACCAGCCCCGTGATGAAGCCTCCGAGATGGGCCTGCCAATCCACATTCGGCGCAAACAGCGCAACCGCGATGTTCAACCCGATATTGATGACGAAAAACGAAGCCGGCAGGCCAACAAAGCGTAGAAACCACAATCCCATCAGCGCGCCAAGCAGGCCGGACACCCCGCCCGAGGCCCCTGCCCCGATAAACGGCCCCTCATGCATCGCGACCGACAGGAACGACCCGCCCGCGATGCTCGCGAGGAACAAAATCATGAACCGCACCGTCCCGAGCCCGCGCTCCAACGGCACGCCCCAGGCGAGCAGGCAGATCATGTTCGTGACGATATGCACGAGGCTGAAGTGCAGGAAACCCGCCGTGAGGTAGCGCCACGGCTCTTCGCTCATGAAGGGCTGGGGCACCAGACCGCCCCAGATCGCGATGGTGCGCGGAGCAATATCGAGGTCGCCATTCGAGAGCACGAGGGCGACGTAGATCGCGACATTGGCGATGAGCAGCAGCCAGAATCCGGGAATGGGTGGCGCGCGCGGCGGCTCATCGAGGCTCAAGGGCGTCTCCTTCGCGGATATCGCCTCAGATGTGGAGGCGTTTGCGCACCGCTGCAAGTGCGGCAGCCACCGCCTCTTCCACATTGAGATGCGTGGTATCAAGCCGGATGGCATCCGCCGCGATCTGCATCTGCGGCGCATCGCGAGTGTCCCGCGCAACGAGATCGGCGAGGATATCGGCTTCCGCCACGCTCTCGCCGCGCCCCGCAAGTTCGCGATAGCGGCGATGCGCGCGCACGGTCACATCCGCATCGATCCACAGCTTCACGGGTGCGTCAGGCGCGATGACCGTGCCGATATCGCGACCATCGAGCACGGCACCGCCGGGCTGGCGCGCGAAATCCTGCTGGAACTGGCGAAGCGCTGCCCGCAGGCCGGGATAGCGCGCAACGCGGCTGGCCTGCTCGCCGGCGGCACGGGCGCGCAAGCGCTCATCCACGAGCCATTCGAGCTGGAAATCGCAGGCGGTGCGCTCGGCGGCCGCCTCGTCATCGAGGTCGAGGCCGAGATCGGTCATGCGTTGCCCCACCGCGCGATAAAGCAGACCTGTATCGAGCATCGGCAGGTGAAATTCACCCGCGAGGCGCTTGGCAATCGTGCCCTTGCCGGAAGCCGCCGGCCCATCAACCGCGATGACGAGCGGCAAGCTCACACGATCCTCCCGCCCAGACGGGCCATCAGCGGCAGGAAATCCGGGAAGCTCGTGGCAATGAAGGTCACGTCATCCACGCCCACGGGCTTCGTGCTGGCGAGACCCATCACGAGGAAGCTCATGGCGATGCGGTGATCCATATGCGTCTCCACCATGCCGCCGCCCGGTGCGGGCTTGCCTTTGCCGGAGACGATGAGATCATCGCCCACAATCTGGTGTTCCACGCCATTCGCCGCGAGGCCGGCGGCCACGGCCGCAAGGCGATCACTCTCTTTCACGCGCAGTTCCTGCAAGCCGTTCATGCGCGTCTCGCCCGTAGCGAAGGCAGCGGCGACCGCGAGGACCGGGTATTCATCGATCATCGAAGGCGCTCGCTCGGCGGGCACATTCACGCCCTTCAGCGCCGAGTGCCGCACGCGGAGATCGGCGACCGTCTCGCCGCCCTCCTCGCGCCGGTCGAGTTCGACGATATCCGCGCCCATTTCCTTCAACGTGATGATGAGGCCAACGCGCAGCGGGTTCATCATCACGGATTTCACAACGATCTCCGAACCCGGCGTGATGAGCGCGGCGACAATCGGGAACGCCGCCGAGGACGGGTCCGCCGGTACGATGATCGGGCGTGGCGTCAGCGAAGGTTGGCCTTTCAGCGTCACCGTGCGGCCATGCGCACCATGCGGGGCCACACGCACATCCGCCCCAAAGAAGGCGAGCATCTTCTCGGTGTGGTCGCGCGAGGCCTCGTTCTCGATGACGGTCGTCTCGCCCGGTGCATTGAGGCCGCAGAACAGAACCGCCGACTTGATCTGGGCGGAAGCAACCGGCGTCTCGTAGGTGATGGGAATCGTTTCGCGGGCCCCACGGATGGTCAGCGGCACGCGATTGCCCTCAGCTGCGGAAATCACCTCGACACCCATCTTCTTCAGGGGATCGAGAATGCGGCCCATGGGGCGCTTTCTGAGCGAGGCATCGCCATCGAAGGTCGCGCGAATCGGGTGTCCCCCGACAACGCCCATCATGAGGCGCGAGCCGGTGCCAGCATTGCCGAAATCGAGGGTATCAGCAGGCTCCAGCAGGGTGCCGACGCCCATGCCCCGTACACGCCATTCGCCGGGGCCGAGATGCTCCACCGTGGCGCCCAGAGCGCGGGCGGCGTGAGCCGTGCGCAGCACATCCTCGCCTTCCAGCAGGCCCGTGACGCGCGTTTCGCCCACAGCGAGAACGCCGAAAATCAGCGCGCGATGCGAAATCGATTTGTCTCCGGGAACTGTGACGATACCCTTGAGGGCATGGCCGGCCTCGGCGCGCATCGGCTTGGGAGTCTGGGCGTGGCTCATGGTATTTCATCCTCATTCTGCGGTGCTCCAGAAGCCGGCTCCCATCCAGCTTCGCACCAAGGGTGGCGCGAGGAGGCGTCACGCGCATTGACAGGCGCGAGCGCACCCTCTAACGGGCTTCATCCCGAATTTGCAAGAGACCGTTCGGCGCCGATGGGCGCGGTTCGGGCGCTTGAACCCCTCGAAACCGACCATTGAAAAGCGGGACATCGACCGTGGCGAAGCCTGAACTTGGCACCAAGCGCACCTGCCCCGTGACGGGCAAGAAATTCTATGACCTGGATCGCGACCCGATCGTGTCGCCGTATACGGGCCAGAAGTATCCGCGCAGCATGTTCGACCCGCAGGCGAAGCTCGCCGCGAAGCCGGCCGAGGCTGAGGAGGACGAGACCGAACTCGCCGCGGCCGATCCGAACTTCGTGCCGCTGGAAGCGGTCGAGGGCGATGACGGTGCCAAGGCCGCTGTCGTGGACGACATCGAGATCGAGGATGATATCGGTGACGAGGACGACACCTTCCTCGAGCCGGAAGAAGATGAGGATGACGGCGACGTCGCCGACCTCATCGACGGCGATCTTGAGGAAGACGAGGAAACCTGAGTTTCCAAATTTCTGTCTTTTCCCTTGCGGTGCGAGAGACGTTGTGACAGAAACCCGCGCCGGGTGCTTCGGCTTCCGGCATGGTCCGCTCCGGCGGGCAAGACGACCACGCATCACCTCCCCAGGGTGGTGCAAAGAGTGGGGCTATAGCTCAGCTGGGAGAGCGCTTGAATGGCATTCAAGAGGTCAGCGGTTCGATCCCGCTTAGCTCCACCAATCTTTTCCCAAATATGAGCGGTTCGGCTGCATCGAGGGAAGAGCAATTTTCTTTTCGGCCGCTGACGGTTGCGTGTTTCTAGGCCATTGTAGCCATTGGGCTGGTCAATCGCGCCTCAAGAATTTACACTGACGATGTTGGCCTTGCCGCGACGGCGCTGAAAAGCGGAATAACCCCGATTGCAGTCGCATCCCTGCCCGTTCCTACGGAAAAGGCGCAGATTGACTGGGTGAGAGATGCCGAAACGGAATCATGATCATTCTGCGCAAGCGGAAGCGTTTATTGAAGCCGCGCACGCCCTTGAATGCGACGAAAGCGAGAAGCGCTTCAATGAGGCGCTAGGGAAGATCGCGCGGCACAAGCCAAAGCCTGACAAGCCGCCTGAAAAGACACCAGAAACGGAAGACAAGAAACCCGCCAAATAGGCGGGTTTTTTCATGGAGAACAGTATGAGCGAAAAGACTAATGACCTGCGGCTGGGTTCTTCGAGATGGCCGGTGGGCTCTCAAGAACTTCAAGCAGTGGCGTATCTCCCGCCTGCGGGTCCAAACTATCCAGAAGGGCTTCTGGTATTGGCAACTGCTGAAAAATGTCCAGAACTTCACTGCCCGGCAGCGGCGAGTAGCCCGGAGCAAATTTTGGTGCAATTAGACGAGCTGGCCGCAGCCATTTCCCGTCATGTGAGCGAATCCAAAGAGGCGCTAGCCAAGCTCGGTTACCGTAATTCACCCATTCAACCATCCTAATGGACGGTCCCGCTATTGTTGGGACTGTCCCTTGGATTTCGATCTCTTCAACCTCATCCACCAAACACCCTTTGTCCGGCGATTATCGGAGGTTGCATCATGCCCGATTCGGTTGTGGTGCGGGAAGTATATAATCGCCTAAAAAAAGCGGCCGCGTACTTCGCCAAGGATGCAAAGTGAGGTACGCGTTCATCGCCGAACATCGTCCGATCTTTTCGATCCGTGCCATGTGCCGCTGCCTCTCCGTCCAGCCGAGCGGGTTTTATGCTTGGCTGAAGGTGCCCCTGAGCAAGCGTGCCCGGGAGGATGAGCGGTAAGTCAAGCTCGTCAAAGATGCATGGGAAGCCAGCGGCAAGGTCTATGGCTACCGGAAGCTCCATGATGACCTGATGGACATGGGCGAGACCTGCTGCCCGAACCGGGTGGCCAGGCTTGCGCAGATTGCCGGCATTCGCGCGCAGATCGGCTACAAGAAGCGGCCCGGCAAGTACGGCGGCAAGCCTTCACTGGTCGTCGACAATACGCTGGATCGCCAGTTCGATGTGGAGGCACCGGACAAGGCGTGGGTGACCGACATTACCTATATCCGCACCCATGGGGGCTTTGCCTATCTCGCTGTCGTGCTCGATCTCTTCTCGCGCCGCGTGGTCGGTTGGGCGATGCAAGGCCGCCAGACA
>JALOTF010000115.1 GCA_025458025.1 Beijerinckiaceae bacterium
GCCTCCCAAGGGGCGGATTTCAAAAAATATACAAATATAACAATATTTTACAATAGAACTCCTCGTGGCCTTTCCCTTGCATGGCATGGCGCAGAGTTCCCTTTCCGCGTGTCGCAGGATGCCATGACTGAGATCGCTTCACCTTCCTCGCTCCTGTCCAGTGCAGACCTTTTCCCGCCGGGGCAGCGCGAAACCAAGCCGCGTGGTGGCTCCGAGCCATCGCAGAATTTCGGTTCGCTCGTCTCCGAGGCGGCGCAGAATCGCATGCGCCCTGCGCCAGTTCCGGATGAGCAGCCTGCCCCGCGCGATTTGCCGAAGGCGGATGACAATCGCCCGCCCGAGCGCCAGGAAGCCCGTGACAACGATGCTCAGCCCCCGCGCGAAAAGCCCCGCAAGGCCGATGAGGCCGAACACGGCCCGGGCAAGAATGCTGGACGTGCGGAAGGGCGCAAGGAAAAGGCTGCTCCCGCCGGCTCCCCGCAGGACACCGAGGATGCTGCCACAGACGGGAAAGCTGAGGCCGCCACGGCTTCCAAGGTCGAGTGCAAGGATGCGAACTGTTGCGAGAATGAAGGCGAGGCGCTGACCCAGAAGGAAGGCGAAATCGCAGCCCAGGTTGCTGAAAGTGCCTCTGTTGACCCGACCCTGCCAGTCGTCGCCGCGCCCGTTGCCGATCCGATCGCGACGCTGACGCCGGAATTGCCTGCCGATCCAGTTGTCGTGCCCACGGGCACCGCCCTTCCGGTGGAAGGTGAAGCGTCGGCTGTCGTTGAAGGCGATGGTCTTGCGATCGATCCTGCCCTGCAGGGCAAGGGAACGCTCGTTGAAACACCCGCGAATGTGCTGATCGGCGCCCGTACTGGCGACAAGGCCGCCGAAGGCAAGCCGACGGATGCTCCGGTTTCCATGGAGCCGGAAGTGGCGCAGCCGGTCGCGAAAGGCTCGGCTGATCTCGTCGCGTTGCTGCAAGCCCGCAACAGTGAAGCCGTTGCCAAGCCCGTTATGCGGGAACAGGCCGCGCCCGAGATGCCGAAGTCCAATTTCGGTGACTGGATCAACGAATTCGCGATTGCACAGGGGGCAATGCATCGTTCCGGTGACCTCGTCGGCAGCCTCGACCGGGCTCTGTCCGGCCTGCCGACGCCGCATGCCGGGCAGGATGCGCTTCGTCCGACACCGCTCCAGATGCTGCCGATCGAGATCGGCATGCAGGCCGTGCGTGGGGTCAAGACCTTCCAGATCCGCCTCGATCCGGCCGAATTGGGCCGCGTGGATGTGAAGCTCGAGATCAGGGAAGACGGCGAGGTGAAGGCCAATCTCGTGGTCGACCGCGTCGAGACCCTCGCCATGCTCAAGCGTGATGCCAGCACCTTGCAGCAGGCTTTCGAACAGGCGGGTCTGCGCCAGTCGCCGGATGGCCTCAGTTTCCAGCTGCGCGGTGAGCAGCAGGGTCGCGAGGGCCAGCGCGACGGTGAGGCCAAGGGCCGCCCGGACTGGGCCAATGACAGTGAAGAAACCGGCGCTCCGCGCCCGGCCGAGTTTGTGATGCGTCGCGTGATGATCCCCAATTCCAGCCTCGACCTCGTGATCTGAACGAGGAGGAGATACCTATGGCTTCGATTACCAACCTGCCGAGCGTCGCCTCGTCGAACACCAACAAGACCAGCACAACGAGCCTTTCCAGCTCGGGCGTGCGCATGGCCGACAATTTTGACCAGTTCCTGTCGCTGCTCACCACGCAGCTCAAAAACCAGTCGCCGCTGGATCCGCTGGACACGAACCAGTTCACGCAGCAGCTGGTGCAGTTCGCGGGCGTGGAGCAGCAGCTGCGCACGAACGAGACTTTGGCCTCGCTGGTCACCGCCAACAAGGTGGGCAATGCCACGGCCGCGCTCGGCTTTGTCGGCGCGAATGTCACTGTCGATCGCAAGGGGAGCCCCATGCAGAACGGCCAGGTGAAGTGGCTGATGAATGCGCCGCGCGCCGGAACCGCCGCCGTGACCATCAAGGACAAGGACGGCAATACGGTTCATGTCGGCTCGAAGACGCTGGCGTCCGGCGAGCAGGAATTCGTCTGGGATGGCCGTTTGCCGAATGGCTCTCAGGCTGCGGCGGGTGAATACACGATCTCCATCTCGGCCGTGGATACGGCCCGGCAGGTGATGGATGTAAAGACGCATATGCTGGCGCGCGTCGACAGCGTGGATGTCTCCGGCACCTCGCCGAACCTCCGCATTGGCACGGTCGATCTGGCCCTGACGGATGTGAAAACGATCCGCCGCAACTGATTGCCGCCATTTAGCCGTTTTTTAACAGGCGGCTCTGTATCTTGGCGGGAGTAGTTGTAGCGTTTTGTGAGCGTACCCGATGAGTGAGCCGCTTCGCCCCCGTGTGAAGTATGTGATCGGACCGGATGGCAGCCCGCTGACCATCGCCGATCTTCCGCCCCCCGAGACCCGTCGTTGGGTCATCCGTCGCAAGGCGGAAGTTGTCGCGGCGGTCCGCGGTGGTCTGCTGTCGCTTGAAGAAGCGTGCAGCCGCTACACCCTGACAGTGGAGGAATTCCTCTCCTGGCAGCATTCCATCGACAGCCACGGGCTGGCCGGCTTGCGCACTACGCGCATCCAGCATTACCGCCAGTAAGCGGTTCTGCCCCGCGCTTTCACGAAGCCCGCCCTCCGGCGGGCTTTCTTGCGTTCGGATGAAGGGGCTGATCAGGCCTTGCCGCGCGCCGCCACCATCTGCCGCGCCACGCGGATCGCCTCGCCGAGGCTGGCTGGATCAGCGATGCCCTTCCCGGCGATATCGAAGGCCGTGCCATGATCGACGCTGGTGCGGATGATCGGCAGGCCGACTGTCACGTTCACGCCCTTCTCGATGCCGTTGAGCTTCACCGCGATCAGCCCCTGATCGTGATATTGCGAGACCACGATGTCATAGGCGCCGCGCCGCGCCTGCATGAAGATCGTGTCGGGCGGAAAGGGGCCATGCACGTCGAGGCCCTCCGCGCGTGCCTCCGCAATCGCCGGCGCGATGATCTCGATCTCCTCGCGACCGAACAATCCGCCCTCGCCCGCATGCGGATTGAGGCCCGCCACGGCGATGCGCGGCTTCGCAATGCCGAGGGCACGGCAGGCCTGATGGGCGAGCCGGATGGTGCGCAATTCGGCCTCGCGCGTCACGCGGCGCAGGGCTTCCGCCAGCGACACATGGATAGAGACGAGGATGACCCGGAGTTTCTCATCCGCGAGCATCATCCCGAAATCGCGCGTGCCGGTTTCATGCGCGAGGATTTCCGTGTGGCCGGGAAAGGGCACGCCCGCAGCGTGCAGCGCTTCCTTGTGGATCGGCGCGGTGACGATTCCCGCGACCTTCCCTGCTTCTGCGAGGCGGATACCCGCGAGAATCGCCTCATAGGCCAGCTTTCCCGCGCGCTGGTCCACCTTTCCAAAAGGCAAATCAGCCGGCAGCGTGCCCACCGCCAGCACGGCCATGCGCCCGGCCGGGGCAGGCGCGGCCGTTGATATCTCGTCCACCGGAATATCGGCGCCAATCGCTAGAATTGCGCGTTTCATCTGGGTGGGATCGCCAACCACGATGAGATCCGAGGGCTTTTCGGTCGAAAAATGCCGCGCGATGATCTCCGGGCCGATGCCCGCGGCATCGCCCATGGTCACGGCGAGGGGAAGGGGATGCGCCATTTCAACGTGTCTCCCGGACCGCTGGCGATCCGAATTCTGAACAAGTGTCCAAAAAAAGAACGGCAATTAACCGCGCGGTAACCAACCACCGGGCAATTCTTGCCTAGCGCGGGAAGAAGACCCGACGCAACGGGTCCTGCGAATGACGGGACGTGATCAGGCGAAGGTGAGAACCGTGAAGGCGATCCTCGATATCGTGAACAGGCTGGGGCCACAGCGTCTTGTGGCAATGGGCGCGGTGACACTCGCGCTGGTCGGCTTCTTCGCCTTCCTGCTCATCCGGATGTCACAGCCGCCCATGGGTGTGCTGTTCTCCGAATTGTCGATGCAGGACGCGAACACCATCACGCGCGAGCTTGATTCGAAGGGCATCAAATATGAGCTGCGCGGCGACGGGCAAACCGTGATGGTGCCGCGCGATTCGATCAGCAAGCTCCGGATGGAATTCGCCTCGAAGGGCGTGCCGATCGGCGGCTCGGTCGGCTACGAGATCTTCGACAAGGGCGACAGCTTCTCCTCCACCACCTTCGTGCAGGGCATCAACCAGCTCCGCGCGCTGGAGGGTGAACTCGCCCGCACCATTCGCACCATTGACCGGGTGCAGAACGCCCGCGTGCACCTCGCCATTCCGGAAAAGAAGCTCTTCCAGCGCGATGCGCAGGAGCCACGTGCTTCTATCGTGCTGAAGCTGCGCGGGGATCTCGATGCCGGGCAGATCCGCGCCATCCGCCATCTCGCGGCCACCGCCGTGCACGGGCTGAAGCCGGAGAAGGTTTCCATCGTGGATGAATCCGGTCGCCTGCTCGCCGATGGCGCCGGTGCGGATGCCGATTCCACCGCCCTGGCGGCCGACAAGCAGTCGAGCTTCGAGCGTCGTCTCAAGAGCCAGGTGGAGGAGATCGTGGCGAGTGTGGTCGGCCGGGGCCGGGCCCGCGTGCAGGTCGCCGCCGAGATGGATTTCAATCGTATCCAGCAGGTGACGGACAATTTCGACCCTGAAAGCCGCGTCGTCCGCTCCACCCAGACCCGCACCGAGAATCAGCAGAGCGCCGAGCAGCGTGACGGCCAGGTGACCGTGGCCAACGAGCTGCCGCAGGCCCAACAGCAACAGCAGCAGGGCAACCCGCAGCAGCGCGAGCAGACCGCACGTTCCGAGGAAATCATCAATTACGAGATCTCCAAGACCACGCGCACCGAGATCATCGAGGGTGGCCGTGTGAAGCGCCTCTCGGTCGCGGTGCTGGTCGACGGTGTCTACACGCCGGTTCAGGGTGGCGAGGCGACCTACCAGCCGCGCTCCTCGGAAGAGCTGGAGCGCATCTCGGCCCTCGTGCGCTCGGCGATCGGTTTCGACCGCAACCGCGGCGACCAGATCGAGGTCATCAACCTGCGCTTCGCGGAAGGCGTGGCGATGGTCGATGGCCGCCAGCCCTCCCTCATCGAGCAGCTGATCTCGCTCTCGAAGGAAGATGTGCTGCGCCTCGTGGAACTCGCGATCTTCGGCATGCTCACCATCCTCATCACCCTGCTCGTCATCCGGCCGCTCCTGCGCCAGATGGGCATCGGCCAGAGCCCGGCTTTGGTGGCCTCGGGTGGCATGGTGATGGTGCCGGGCCCGAATGGCACGATGGTGCCTGGCCAGCAGCTCGCGCTGCCCGCACCGGGCCAGGAAGTGGCGGCCGGCGGCCTCGCCGGGGCCATCGCTGCCGCGAACCAGAACCTGCAGCAACAGCAGCAGCCGAACATGACCCAGCTGACGCAGAACCTGCAGCCGGGCGTGATCGACCAGCTGGGCAATATCGTCAAAGAAAACCCGGGTGAATCCGTTGCCATTGTCCGGCAATGGATTGCCCAGCCGCGCTGATCCCAGAACGAGAGAAGACGGACAGGACCTGACCCATGGCCAAGCCCTCCACAGAAGTCGCCGCGGCAGCGCCGCCCAAGGCTGACCTCACGCGCTTCCTCTCCGGCCCGGAAAAGGCCGCGATCATCCTGCTCGTGCTGGGTGACAAGTATGGTGGCCCGATCTGGACCGCGCTCGACGAGGACGAGGTGAAGCTCGTGTCCCGTGCCATGTCCCGCCTCGGTGCGGTGACGGCAGAGGCCGTGGAGCAGCTGGTCCAGGAATTCGTCTCCATGATGGCCACCGCCGGCGCGGTGACCGGCGACTATGACCGCACCGAAGCGCTGCTGATGAAGATCATGCCGCAGGACAAGGTCTCTGCGCTCATGGACGAAATCCGTGGGCCCGCCGGCCGCAATATGTGGCAGAAGCTCGGCAACGTGCAGGACCAGGTGCTCGCCAACTACCTCAAGGGCGAATACCCGCAGACCGTGGCCGTTATCCTCTCCCGCCTGCGCTCCGAGCATTCGGCGCGCGTCCTGGCTCTCCTGCCGCATGAATTCGCGCTGGAGGTGGTCACTCGCATGCTCAACATGGAGCCTGTGCAGAAGGAAGTGCTCCAGCACATCGAGGAGACCCTGCGCACGGAGTTCATCTCGAACCTCTCGATCACGCAGCGCCGCGATAGCCACGAGATGATCGCGGAGATCTTCAACTCCTTCGACCGGCAGACGGAAAGCTGGTTCCTCGCCGCGCTCGACGAGCGCAACCGCGAGGCCGCGCAGAAGATCCGCTCGCTCATGTTCACCTTCGAGGATCTCTCGAAGCTCGATCCGGGCTCCTGCCAGACGCTCATCCGCTTCTCGGATCGCGATGTGCTGGCAACCGCACTCAAGGGTGCGGCACCCTCCATGAAGAAGTTCTTCTTCCAGCAGATGTCGAGCCGCGCGGTGAAGAACCTCGAGGAGGCCATGGCCTCGCGCGGTCCGGTGCGCCTCAAGGAAGTGGACGAGGCGCAGACCCGTATCGTCGCGCTTGCCAAGGAACTCGCCGGCAAGGGCGAGATCACGATCGGCAAGAACCGCGCCGAAGACGAACTGATCTACTGAGCAGGCA
>JALOTF010000051.1 GCA_025458025.1 Beijerinckiaceae bacterium
CAGGCCGCCGCCGCATGGGCGAGGTTTCCGCAGGAGAGCTTCCGCCGGGGCGGCATGTCCCGCCGCATCATGGCGAGGCGCGCGAGATAGGCCGCGCGGGGCTCGGCCGAACGCGTCTCGATGCGCGCACGAAGCGCCTCCAGGACGGGTGAGAGCGGGGTGGATTGTGACATGCGTGTTCCCTTGGCCAGTTCAGCGGCAACGCGCCAGCTTCAGCCCGCGCGTGCGTTTGCCTTGTCCGGATCAGCCTCCGGATCATTGATGTATGAAAATTACGACATACGTAGTAAAAATACAATCCGGCTTTGTCAGCTTCAGGCCGATCGGATATCGCCATGCAAGATTGGCGATCGCAAGCCGCAGATATTCGTGCGTTAATGCAATATTTCTTGGCCAAGAGGTGGATTGAAAGGCATGCATGCAAGGCGCATGTCAAAGGGGCGCTGCGGACCTGATGACAGCCGGCGCTGAAAGGATGCGTTCCATGGACGCCTTTGCCCCCGTTTCTTCTGCCCGGCTTGAATCCGAGCAATCCCCGATCTTCCCGCTGGCCGCGACGCTCGTGGCGCGTGATGCACCGACCCTCGCGCGTTTCTATGTCGATGTGCTGGGCTTCGAGCGCATCGCCGAGCGCGATGGCAACATCACGCTCGGCGCAGGTGGCGTGGGCTTCCTCACTCTGCAACATTGCCCCGAGGCGCGTGCGAATGACGGTCGCGGTTCCGGTCTGTTCCACATTGCCTATCTCGTGCCGAGCCGCGCCGAACTCGGTCGCTGGTTCCTCGCGACCCATACCGCCGGTGCACCCTTTGACGGGGCTTCCGACCATGCCGTGAGCGAGGCCTTCTACCTCACCGATCCCGAAGGCAACGGCATCGAGGTCTATGTCGATCGCAAGCGTGCGGAATGGCCGCGCGAGGGCGAGGGCTATGCCATGGATACCGGCCCGATGGCGGTGCGCGACATCGCTCGCAATGCCGGGCCGGGCGATGAAACCCCGCGCCTGCCCGCCGGCACGCGCATCGGCCATTTCCATCTGCAGGTCGGCGATGTCGATCGCGCGGCAGCATGGTGGCACGAGACGCTGGGCACGGACGAAACCCATCGCCGGCCCGGCGCGCGCTTCCATTCCTGGGGCGGCTATCATCACCATGTCGGCCTCAATTCCTGGAACAGCCGGGGCGCGGGCCCGCGTGATCCGGCTGTCACGGGGCTGGAAGCGGTCACTTTCGCTGTTCGCGAGGGGAGCGAGTTCGGGCGCCTTGCGGCCCAATCTGGCGCGGTGGTCGAGGGCGAGGAATTCCACATACGCGAGCCCTTCGGCCTCACCCTCACCTTCCGCAAGGTGTGACTCCGGGCCTTGCACGCCAGCGCGGAATGCGCGAAACAGGCTCATAATCATCGTATGAAATGAGCCTGTCGATGCCTGCCGCGCCGGTTTCCGCTTCCGCCCTGCCCGTTCCCGCCGCGCGGCGTTTCGATCTCCTGGCCATTGGCGAACCCATGATGGAATTCGCCGAAGTGACGCGTGGGGGCGAGCGGCTCTACCTGCCGGGCCATGGCGGGGATACCTCCAACACCATCATCGCGGCGGCGCGGCAGGGTGCCAGATGCGCCTATTTTACCGCCCTCGGGGCCGATGCCTTCGGCGCGGATTTCCTGCGCCTCTGGGCGGCGGAAGGGGTCGATGCGAGCCGTGTGATCACGCGGGGGGACGCTTCCACCGGCATCTATTTCATCACCTATGGGGCGGATGGCCACCAGTTCAGCTACTGGCGGAAGGGCTCGGCGGCGAGCTGCATGACGCCGGCGGAAATCCCCGCCGATCTCATCGCAGAAGCGCGCGTGCTGCATGTCTCGGGCATCAGCCAGGCGATTTCTGAATCGTGCGCCGATGCCGTCTTCACCGCCATCGCGGCCGCGAAGAAGGCTGGCACGGTGGTAAGCTACGACACGAACCTGCGCCTCAAGCTCTGGCCCATCGAGCGGGCACGCGCGGTGACGCATGCCGCGATGGCCGAGGCGGATATCGCCCTGCCCGGCCTCGATGATGCACAGATCCTCACCTGCAGGCAGGCGCCGGAAGAAATCTGCGATTTCTATCTCGGCCTCGGCGCGAAGATTGTCGCCCTCACCCTCGGCAAGAACGGCACGATGGTCGCCACCCCCGCGACCCGCGCGCTGGTGCCGGCCTACCCGGTTGAGGCGGTGGATGCCTCCGGCGCGGGCGACACCTTCGATGGTGCCTTCCTCGCGGAATGGCTGAAGACAGGCGACCCGTTCGCGGCGGCGTCATATGCCAACGCAGCTGCCGCGCTAGCCACGCTTGGGCATGGCGCCGTGCGCGCGGCTGTCGAAAGCTTCCGCGCATCGCGGACGTAACCGGCTTTCATTCCCCGGCGGGCGTTGGTATACCATCGCGGAACGACGGGGGAGACGCATGGGCGAGCACGTTCGCATTTTCGAGATGAGCCCGCGCGACGGCCTGCAGAACGAGGCGCGCCTCATTCCCACGGCGGAGAAGATCGAACTCGTCAATCGGCTCTCGGAATGCGGGTTCGACCGCATCGAGGTCACGAGTTTCGTCTCGCCGAAATGGGTGCCGCAAATGGCGGATGCCTCCGAGGTGATGGCGGGCATCACGCGCAAACCCGGCATCGGCTATGCCGTGCTCACGCCCAATCTCAAGGGCTATGAGGGCGCGCGGGCCGCGAAAGCGGACGAGGTGGCCATCTTCGCCTCTGCCTCCGAAGGCTTCAGCAGCAAGAACATCAATTGCTCGATCGCCGAGAGCCTCGCGCGGTTCGAGCCAGTCATCGCCGCTGCGAAAACCGATGGCATGCCTGTGCGGGGCTACATCTCCTGCGTGGTCGAATGCCCCTATGACGGCCCCACGCCGCCGGAGAAGGTCGCGGAGGTTGCCGCCGCGCTCTTCGCGATGGGCAGCTACGAGGTGAGCCTCGGTGACACGATCGGCAAGGCGACGCCCGAGGGCATCGCGCGCATGCTCGATGCGGTGGCAAAAGCGGTGCCGCCCGCGAAACTCGCGGGGCATTATCATGATACCGGGGGACGCGCGCTGGAGAACATCGCCGTGAGCCTTGAGAAGGGTTTGCGCGTGTTCGATGCCTCGGTCGGCAATCTCGGCGGGTGCCCCTATGCGCCGGGCGCGAAGGGCAATGTGGATACCCTCGCGGTCGCGCGGATGCTCCATGCCAGGGGCTACGAGACCGGCCTCGACCTTGAAAAACTGGAAGCCGTCGCGGCTTTCGCACGCAGCCTCAAGGGGTGACCATGAGCCTCGAAACCCTTCGCCTCACCTGGAATGATAGCGGCATCGCGACCCTCACGCTGAATGCCCCGGAGAAGCACAACGCGCTCTCGCCCGCGATGATCGCGGAACTGACAAGCGTCGCCAGCCGCATCAATGCCGATCCCGCGCTCCGCGTGGTCATCCTCGCCGGGGAAGGCGCAAGCTTCTGCGCCGGTGGCGATCTCGGCTGGATGCGCCAGCAGATGAGTGCGACGCGCGAACAGCGCATGAGCGAGGCCCGCAAGCTCGCGGAGATGCTCTATGCACTGAATACGCTCGAAAAGCCGCTGATCGGCCGCGTCCATGGCAATGCCTTCGGCGGTGGCGTGGGCATGATCTCGGTCTGTGATGTTGCGATCGCGGCAGAGGGCGTGAAACTCGGCCTGACGGAAACGAAACTCGGGCTCATCCCGGCGACCATCTCGCCTTATGTGCTCGCTCGCATGGGCGAGGGGCGCGCGCGGCGGGTCTTCATGTCCGCGCGGCTCTTTGATGCACGCGAGGCGGTGGAACTCGGGCTCATCGCGAAGGTGGTTGCGACCGAGGACCTCGACGCCGCGGTGATGGCGGAAGCGAAGCCGTATCTCGCCACCGCGCCCGGTGCGGTCGCGGCCTCGAAGGCGCTGGCGCGCGCCATGGGACCGCGCATCGATGCGGACGTGATCGACGACACGATCCGCCGCCTCGCGAATACCTGGGAAAATGCGGAAGCGATGGAGGGGGTCTCGGCCTTCTTCGAGAAGCGCAAAGCCAGCTGGGTGAAGTAGCTCAGTCGGTGTGAGGCGGAGCGGACCGGCGGTTGCGCCACCATTCGCGCAGGCCCTGCATCTGCGGAGCAGCCGCCAGCCGCCGGTAGAGATAGCGCGCTGCAGCGCCGGGCATCGCGCGGGCGGTGAGCGCCACTTCCACCGAAACAAGAGGCATGCGTTCGGCAGAAAAACGACGCTTGTAGGCGTAATCACCCATGGCAAAATCGAACACGCGCACGCCATCGGCATGCAGGTGCTGCATCAGGTGCTCGGTCACCAGCAGGCCCGGCGCCATGGGCGCCCAGGGGCCGAACTGGTTGGCAACACGCAGATAGATGGCGGTCGAGCCTTCGCGGACCGCGAAATTAACCGCCACGACCTCCTCGCCAGCCATCAGCGCGGCCATGGCAATGCGCTTCTTCGGCAGGCCGGAACGGGTGAGCATGCGGTAGAAACTCGCATAGGGCTCGCGATCGAGAATGTAGGCAGCGCCCTTGTCCTCGATGCGCTGGCGCTGGAGATCATCGAAGCGATCCAGCCAGCCGAGCGCCTGCTCGACATCCTCCGTCACCACGAAGCGCGCGCCCGGCTGGCGCAGGAAGCGCCGGCGGCATTTGCCGAGCTTCTCGCGCATTTTCGGCGTGAGCGTCGCGATATAATCCTCCCAGCGTTCCGGCAGCCGGACCACCCAGCCGGAGGTACGGGCGCAGACGGCAAGGCTATGCTGGGCCAGAGGATTGGGAACATCCCCCACATGCAGGGGCATGCGCTTGAGGCGCAGCAGGTCTGCCGGCGGCAAGGCACTGCGCAGGGCCGACCAGAGGTCTTCGCGGTCATGCGCGGCGAGAATGTCTGCCCGACCCAGCAGCGGGGGATTGTAATCGCTCACGCCGAGATCGGGCGTGGAGAGGATTGCAAGGCCTCCCTCGCGGCGGAGGATCAGCGGCAGGGCCAGAACCGGCTCGCCGCCTGCCTCGCGAAGATCGAGCCAATAAGCCTTCTCCACCGCCTGGCTCGGCATGGTGCGCAGCCAGGTTTCGAGCCAATGCGGGCTCTGGAACACGCTGTGCGAATAGGGTGCGACAAGCGTCTGCAGGTCGCTCGCAGGGCAAAGCGGGGCCAGCGTGGCCGCAAGGGCCGGGGCCTCCGTTCCGATTTCGGGGGCGAGCAAGGGCTTTGCCTTGCCGATCGCCTGCGCCTGCATTCTGCCCGTTCCCCTGTTCACGCACGCCGCCTCTACATCGGCGAAAGAACGTCAACTTTCCGGAAAAACCGGACGCCGGAGCAGGCCGCGCGGCGGGCGCAAGGCGGACTCCTCCAATCATGGTGAACGCTTCGTAAAGAATCGTCTGTCAGGGTCATCGGGGCGAATCGCCTGCGCCCTCATCGCGCGGGCAGATTCGCGCGTCGCGATAGTCAGAGGTTTCAGGTTTGATGGATCGGCAGGCAGGCGGCCCTCGCAGGCTCAGACGGCTTTCCGCAAGCCCGGCGACAACGCCGGCGGCTGGCGGCTGGCCGGGTGAAGCCGCGCCTCCGCCGCTGGGTCCGGGTGGCATGGATACGCCGGTCGGGATTGCGGAATTCGGCGCCATCCTGCGTCGCCGCTGGCGCAGCATCGCGGGTGTCACGCTGGCGCTCACGCTGCTGGGC
Organism: Beijerinckiaceae bacterium; assembly: GCA_025458025.1. GTDB lineage: Bacteria > Pseudomonadota > Alphaproteobacteria > Rhizobiales > Beijerinckiaceae > Rhabdaerophilum. The sequence goes on from JALOTF010000051.1 coordinate 5,713, forward strand.
GCCGCTTTCGCCTTCACGGTGAAGCCGGAATTCACCGCCTCCACCCTGATTTTCGTCGATCCGCGCGCCCGCGCCAGCTTCCAGATCGAGGGAACCGGCACGGGCGGCAGCTTCGACCCCAACCTCGTCGACAGCCAAATCATCGTGATCGAGAGCGATACGGTGCTTCGGCGCGTGATCGCGAACGAAAAGCTGAACGAGGACGCGGAATTCACCCGCGGTCCCGGGAATGCGCAAGTCAACGTCCTGAGAAACCTCAAGGAAGCAGTGAAGGTGAAGCGCCCGGACCGCACCTATGTGGTCGAGGTGCAGGTCAAGACCCAATCCGGCGAGAAGAGCGCGCGCATCGCCAATGCCATCGCCGCAGCCTATCTCACCGATGGTCGTGACACCAAGAACGAGACCGCCCAGCGCGAGGGCAGCTGGCTCGAAACGCACCTGAAAAACCTTCAGGATCGGCTGAAAGAAGCGGAAGCACGCGTCGAGGCCTACAAGGTCCAGAACAAGATCCTCGGTGTCGAGGGCCGGCTCGTGGGCGAGCAGCAGCTCAGCGAACTCAACCGTGGCATCGTCGAGGCGCAGCGTCGCGCTTCCGAGGCGAAGGCCGTGCTCGATCAGGTGGAGCTGACCCGCCGCTCGGGCCGCCCGGCGGATACCTCGGTGGAAGCACTGAAATCCGGCGTGATCGAGCGCCTGCGCACGCAGCTCACGGAAGTCCTGCGCCTGGAGGCGAATGCCCGCACCACCCTCGGGCCGCAGCATCCGGCCTATCGCGAGATCCGCGAGCAGATCGTGGAAACGCGCCGTCAGATCACCGAGGAACTCAACCGCATCGCGGAAGGCGCACGCTCGGCCTACCAGGTGGCGCAATCCAATGTGGTGAGCCTCGAGAAGCAGCTCGAACAGTTGAAGCGGGAGGCCACCGGCACGAACCAGACCTTGCTGCGCCTGCGCGAACTCGAGCGTGCGGTGGAAGCGCAGAAGGCGGTCTATGAGAAATTCCTGCGGGACAAGGAACAGATCGCGCGCCTCACGGTGGATACGCCGGCCGGCCGCGTGATCGCCCCGGCGGTTGCACCAGAGCGCCGCTCCTTCCCCAACCGGCCGCTCATTCTCATCCTCTCCTTCGCGGTGGGCCTGTTCCTCGGGGTCGCCTGGGCGCTGGTGCTCGAAACGCTGTCTCAGGCGCGCCATAGCGGCCGCAAGGCGAGCCTTGGCGCACCGGCACCGGGCGGTTGGCCCGCTCCGACCGGCCCTGCCCCGGCGGAATCCTTGCGCGCGCGCTTGCCATCCGGCTCGAAGCGCTCGCTGTTCGGTCGCAAATCCGGCACGGCGGAGCCTGTCACCGCCAATGCGGTGCTGACGCAGCCCGATTCCGATTATGCCCGCGAGATTCGGCGCTTTGCCGAGGACCTCGTCGCAGGGCTCGATTCCAGCGCCACGACCACCTTCCTGATTACCGGTGTGCGGCCCGGCGAGAGCCAGCCGGTGCTGACCGTGAACCTCGCGCTCGCGCTCTCGCAGATCGGCGTGAATGTTCTGCTGATCGACGGCACCGGCCGCTCCAACGGCGTGAAGGCGCATGTGCCGGGCAACCGCATCCGCGCGCAGATCGACCTCAACGGCCAGCCGAACCTCGTGGAAACGCTGCCACCGGCCGGCATCGGCCAGCTCTACTACCTGCCCTATGGCGGGCTCGCCGTGCAGCGCGGATCTGCGCGCGTGCCCCGGCGCGGCGCATGCTCCATCGTGCTGATCGACGGCCCGGCGATCGGCACGCCCGACCTCGACCGCATCGATATCGAGCAGGTTGCGGATGGCGTGATTGCGGTGCTGCCTGCTGGCGGTGATCCGGCCGGCGCGATGGCGCGGGCCCTGAGCCAGCGTTTCGGCCAAGCGCTCGTGGGCTTCATCGAACAGGCGGCCTGAGATGAACACCCCCCTGCGTGACCAGGGCATGGATGGCTTCATCGGGCGGATGATGCTCGTGCTGATGGTCGTGCACATCATGGTCTCGCCCATGGCGCTTTCGGCGCTGGGCTGGAACTATGAGGCACCGGGAGGCGCGGGCCCCACCCGCTTCCACCCCTCCTCCTACTTCGCCCTCTTGCTGTTCGCGCTGCTCCTTCTGCGGCATGGCAACCCCATCCTGGGGTTTTGGTATACCTTCATGCAGGATCCGCGTTTCGCGCTGTTCCTCGTGGCCTGGGTGCTGCTGCTCTACCACGCGGTGGTGAACCAGCAGCTTCCCGCTGCAGCGCCTGTCGATACCTTCCTCATTCCCCTTCTGGTGATCCTCATCTTCCGGCAACTGAATGATGGCATGCGCCACCGGATGGAAGGCGCGCTGCATATCATCTTCGTGCTCAACGCCTTGCTGGGCCTTGCGGAATTCCTCACTGGCCTGCGTCTCACACCCTATGTCGCGGGTGGCGTCCACATCACGGATGACTGGCGCTCGACCGCGTTTCTCGGGCATCCGCTGACCAATGCGCTGATGACCGGCTGCTACACGCTGATGCTGCTGCTCGGGGGCGGTCCACGCCTCACAGGCGGCTTGCGCTATGGCATGATCGGGCTTCAATTCGCCGGCATGGTGGCCTTTGGCGGCCGCGCCTCGCTGGTGCTGCTGGTGCTGGCGGGACTGGTGGCACTGACGCGCGGCTTCCTGAAGTTCCTCGCCGGATCACGACTGCCCCTGCGCTATCTCACCCTGGTCGGCGTGCTGGTACCGCTGTTGGTGGCCGCATTGGGAGTGCTCGCGGTGCTCGGCTTCTTCGACAAGTTGCTGCTGCGCTTTGTGGAGGATAATGGCAGCGCCAATGCGCGCATCGTGATGTTCGAACTCTTCAACGGCTTCACCTGGCCGGAACTTCTATTCGGACCGCCGCAGGTGAACCTCACCTATTTCGTGCACGTCTATAAGCTGGAATTCGGCATCGAGAGCCTGTGGGTCGCATTCCTGCTGTTTTATGGCGTAGTGCCGGCCATCATGTTTCTGAGCGGGTTCATCTTCTTCCTGTTCGGGCTGATGGCGCGGTGCCAGGCGCGCGGATGGGTGGTGCTCGGCTATTACTTCCTCGTGAACTCGACCTTCCTCGGCATTGCCGGGAAATCCACGAGCGTCACCACGCTTTCGCTGATGTTGCTGCTGATGCTGCCGCGCCATCTGCCACAGATTGCCCCGCCGCAACCCGTCTTGCGCTACTGGAAGCCCGAAGCCGCCTGGCGCTGAGGCCTATCGGTGGCCTGCGAACCACCGCGTCGCACGCTTCAGCCCCTCATCATAAGGCGTGCGTGAAAATCCGAGCCGGTGATCCACCCCTGCCGGATCATATTGCACTTGCTGTGCAAAAAGCCGTGCGAAACTCGGAGTGACGGCATCGGGCAGCGGAAGGCGTTTCAGCTTCGCCTTGTCGCGGATGATCGCGAGAACCTTCAGCGGAATGGCGCCGAGTTTCTCCACCTTCCATTGCCAGCCCGGCAAGCGATGCACGGGCGTCGCGCCGATCTCCCGCGCAAAATCCATGAGGAAGCGGTTCCAGGTCACGGGATCAGGATCGGCGAGGTTGAAGGCCTGCCCCGCCGCTTCGGGTCGATCCAGCGCCGCGAGGATCGCCGCCACCACATCCTCGACCAGGACGAGATTGCACAATCCGTCGCCGCGCTCGGCGAGATCACCCAGCCGGCCCTGCTTCAATAGCCGGCCGATGCGCCCGGTCCATGGATCGGAACCTGCGCCATGGATGAGCGCGGGGCGCAGGATGACCCATTCGAGCCCCGAAGCCTTCACCAGTTTCTCGCATTCGATTTTCGCCGCGCCATAGGCATCGACATCGGTGCCATAGGGGGAATCATCGCGGATCAGCCCTTCCTGCCCGCCGAAAACGGCGATGGAGGAGAGATGCACGAAGCGCGTGACGCCGGCGATCTTGGCCGCTTCGAGCAGGTTTTTTGTGGTTTCCACCATCGCGGCCGGGCTTCCCATGATGGCATTCACGACATGCGTCACACCCGCAAGCGCCGACGGGAGGGTGGCGGGATCCGCCGCATCCATCACGCATTGATGGATGCCGTCTCTCGTGAAATCCGGCCGCGTGCGGCGCAGGCCTGCGCGCACCGAACCCGGCTCGCGCGCCTGAAGCGCCGCGACAACCCGCGAGCCGACAAAGCCGGAAGCTCCGGCAACGAGCACCGTCATGCGGCCCTCCCGGTCTGAACCGCCGGGCTTTCACGGCGTGATTGCAGATGTTCCGCAAGGCGAAGGGCACTCGCGACGATAGTCAGCGTCGGGTTTGCCTGCGAGGAGGTGGGGAAGGTGGCGGAGCCTGCGAGATAGAGGTTCTCCGTGCCAAAGACCTTGCAATCCGCATCCACCACACCCTCCTCGGGCGAGCGGCCCATGCGCGCCGTGCCGATATGGTGGCCGCCATAGGCGCCCTCGCGCAGCATGGCATCTGGGATTTCGGCCTCATCGAATTCGAGGCTGCCGCCGCCCCATCGGGCGAGCTCATCCTTCAATGCGTGCAAGGCGACGCGCACCGTTTCGAGGTCCAGCGGGCGATAGCGCCAATCCACCCGCGCCTGCGGCTGGCCGAAGGGATCGCGCGCAGAAGCAAGGGTCACGCGGCTCTCGGGGTTCGGCACCTGCTCGGCATGGATATCGAGGCTGAAACTGTTGTTGCGCGGCGCGACAATGAGAGAGGGGAACTTGCGGGCCGCGAGCGTGCGGCGGCGCGCCCAGTTCGCGAGGAAGCCCGCCGTGCCGAAGGGTTCGCGCAGCACATTCCAGGCATGGCGCAGAACAAGGCCGGCACTCATGGCGTCGCCGCCATGCAGGCGCTTCGAATACTCATAGGAAATGAAGGGCTTGGCGAGGAAGATCGCCGAGAGAATGCCGCGCCCATGCGCAGGGTCCGGCAAGCGCGGATGATGCAGGCGCATCACGATATTCGCGATGCCCTTCTCGCGCTGAACCTCGGACCGCAAAGCCATGCGACGACGGCAATAGGTGCCATCCCAGGCGCGCTCGTAGCCGTGAAAAATTTCCGCTGCAGGCCGCGTGAAAGTCAGGCGGCCCATTGTTCCCGCGATATGGCAGAGATAGTTCCGCCCCACGAGATCGCGCGCATTGCCGATTCCGGTCGCGTCATCCTTGCGCGAGGCGAGCAGCAGCCGAGCCGTTTCGATCCCGCCCGTGGCGATCACGAAACGCTCGGCAGCCACCGAAAACTCGGCGCCTTCCAGCGTGCGGAGTTTCACGCGACCAATGCGCGCCGAACCCGCCTCGCGTTCAATTTCCACGGCATGGGCGTTGAGCAGCACGCGGATGTTCGGCGCGCGCCTAAGACGCTCGCCATAGCGGCGGCCAAAGTTCGTGGGCGCGGAAAAACGTTCGAGGCGGTCGAGATCGAAAGCCTTGGGCGCGAACCCCTTGGCCATCTCGCGCATGCCGTCCGCGATGGCTTCGCGCGCGTCGAAAACCGGATCGCCAATCTCGGCCAAGGCACTCGCAGCCGGGTAGAACCGGGCGATATCCTCATGCGCAATCGGCCAGCGCGCACCCTCGATCCAGGGCCGGGCCTCGAAATCAATCGGGTCAAACGGCATACAACGCCCGCCCCAGGTGGCAGAGGAACCGCCGAATTGCCGGTGGCGGTATTCGGTCAGCGGTGAGTGCATCGCCTCATCCGCGACCTCGCCGGCATAGAGCTGTTGGGTGCGGGTCTCATGGTCCAGCGCGCCGCCGGCCACGAGCACGACATCGGTTTTCGTGCCGATGAATTGCAGCGCGAGCGAAATGCCCGCCGGCCCCGCGCCCACGATGCAGAGCGTGGTGCGAAGCGTGCTGCCGCCCAGGCCGGAAGCGGTCGCGCAATCCTCAAACATGGCGCAACCCGGCAGGGCCTACGCGCCGCGCCGGCTCCATTGCGAGGCCGAAGCGGCGGCGATAGATGGCGAAAAGGTTCGCGATGAACACATCCAGCGCGAATTGCCGGCGGAAGCGCGCAATGCCCTCGTCGGAAAGGCGTTGCAGCAGGGTGTGATCGGTCATCAGGCGGGTGATCGCATGGGCCAGGGCCGCATGGTCGCCCGGCGGCACGAAGAGCACGTCGCGCCCCTCCTCCAGCACCTCGGGGATCGCGCCCACGGGAGTGCAGATCACCGGGGTGCCCGCACCGAGAGCTTCGAGGATCACCAGCGGAATGCCCTCGTTATAGGAGGGAAGCGCCATCATGTCGGAACGCGCCAGCCATTCGCGCACGCCATTCTGGTCCACCCAGCCGGTGAAGGTCACGCGGCTGGCAATGCCGAGTTCCGCCGCGAGCCCGCGATAGAACGGGATATCGCCGTTGCCGGCAAAAACCGCACGCCAATCGCCCGCCTCTTCTGGCAAAAGCGCCAGCGCGCGGATGAGATCATGCGTGCCCTTCCGCTCCATCAGCTGGCCGAGGAACAGCAAGGTGCGCGGGTTGCCGGGCTCGAAACGGCGCGGCATCGGTTCCACCGGCACGCCATTATAGAGGATGTCGATCTTGCCCGGATCGATACCGAGATCCTGCGCGAGCCAATCCTTCCAGAGCTTGCCAAGCACGATCACCACATTCGCTGCACGGAACGGCAGACGGATGGCCGCCTTGCGCAGCGCGGACCCTTCAGCATGAAAACCGATGAGTTCCGCCGCATGGAGATGCAGCACTACCGGCACAAGCGCGATACGAGAGGCCAGCACGATCAGCCCCTTGCGCGCCGCGCTGCCCTTGTCACCGAAATGCACATGCACGAAGGCGAGCTTGCCCCGGAGCGCCACGGACCAGATGGCGAGAACGGCCTTCGCCAGCAGCAGCAGCGAGAAGGCCGCGCCCCGATCATCCCGCGTCACCAGCGGGCGAAAGGTGAAGCGACCGGCCGCATCGCCACCGCTCGCGAGCATGTAATCCTTCACGCGGCCCATGCCGCCGCCCGCCGCGCCCGTAGGCGCCACAACATAGATGATTTTCGCGTCGCTCATGCTGCCGGTGCCACCTGTATCCGCGTGCGGCATTCATCTGCTGCCGCACGTTTTCACTTGCCGTTTTTCCGCCAGATCATGAAAGAAATGGTGCCGCGCAGCGCGAATTCGCTCAAATTGCAGCCAACATGCTTGGCGAATTGCTACCGGATTTCTGCGGATTTTCGCTGTTTGTCCGCGAGGCCCCTGAAAGACAATGGAAACGCGGGATTTCCGGTCTTTCGGGCGGCTTGGCCGGTCCGGCTGCGCATATGCGGGAGCCGGCGCGAATCGAGGCTTCCACGTCCGTGACGTCCGGTTTATGCGCGATCGAGCGCTGATTTCATCTCATGAAGCTTTTACCAAAATTGTCTGCATTTCCAGGAAGAGGGGTTTTCCCGTCGATCGTAGAAAGGGTGTCGCAAGGTTTTGGGGTGCTGGATCACGAGCATGAAAAGCGTGATCCACGCGGATTGGACGAAGGTCCAGAGGCTGACCATGAACTGCATCACCCATCCCCCGCTGGCGCGCATCGACGGGCAGGATATCAACCTTGCCACGCTCGACGCCGCGGTCGATGCCGCCATCGGGCGTGCGAGGGAGCATCGCGGCTTTCGGCTCTTCACCCTCAACCTTGATCATCTGGTGAAGCGGCGCGACGATACCGCCTTCCGCCGCGCCTATGAACTCGCCGATTTCGTTTCCGCCGATGGCGCGCCGGTTGCGGTTCTGGCCCGCCGGCAGGGCGCGCCTCTCGAGCGGACAACCGGTGCGGATCTGGTTGAACCGCTCTGCGCAGCGGCAGCCCGCGAGGGCATTCCGATCGCCTTCTTCGGCGCAACGACAGACACGCTCGAAATCAGCGCGAAGAACCTTTGCGCCCGCTATCCGGGGTTGAAGATCGTGTACTGCGAGGCTCCGCCCTTCGGCTTCAACCCCACCTCCGCAGCAGCGGAGGAAGCCGGCAGGCGCATCGCTGAATCCGGTGCACGGATGGTCTTCGTGGCTCTTGGCGCACCGAAGCAGGAGCTTTTCGCTGCACATATGGCGGACAAGACCCCCGCTCTCGGTTTCATCTGCATCGGCGCAGCGTTGGATTTCATCGCCGGCACGCAATCGCGCGCCCCGCTGGTGTTTCAGAAGACCGGGCTGGAATGGCTTTGGCGGCTCGCAACCAACCCCGGTCGCATGGCGCGTCGCTATGCGCTCTGCGCGCTGATGCTGCACAAGCTGCTCCGCGAAAATTCACGCGGGCGATCCGGCGTTGCGCAGGCCTGACAAAGCCTGCTGGCCCCAATGGACCCCGCGCCGCCGCAACCTTCCGTGCCGATCACCGCCACAACGATCATCCTGCGGCTTGCGCCCGAACGGGCCCGCGTGGCGCTGAGAGCGCTTGTATCTGGCCTCGAAAAGCAGGGCCATCGCGTGGTCATCGAAGCGGGAGGCACCGCGACCGTCGATTCCGATGTCGAACGCGTGCTCGATTTCGAGCGGCGGCTCTATCGCGATCGTGACCGACCCGGCGCGCGCCTCGCCCTGCCCCTCGGCAAGGCCGGGCCGGGCTTCGTCATCTCGCTAGGCGGCCCGATGCCGGACGCTGACCTCACGCTCTGGCTCGATGGCGAGCTGGGCTTGGATACGCTGGAATCAAGCCTCGTGAACGGACATATTCCGCTAATCGAACTGCGCGACCAAAGCGGAACCGTGCGCGCGGCGGGACTTCCCGGCATCGAGGCGCGGGAAATCCTGGGCCGGGCATTGCTCGGTTTCTATGCCCGCCTCGCAACCGTCATTCTCATGGCGCTCGATGGGGCACCGCGTCATCTGCCGAACCGCTCCGGCATGCGCGAGCCTCCGAATGATACGACGCCGCTCGGCTATTTCCTGCGCCATGCCGCGCGGAAGGTCGCGGGCCGCATCGCCCCGGCGCGCCAGCGCATCGAGCATTGGCGCATTGCCACGAGGCCTATCGACGGCCCTTTCCGCCCCGATGGCGATACGGATTCGCGCGGGTTTCACATCCTTCCCGATGATGGCCAGCGCTATTTTGCCGACCCCATTCTCTGGGAGGAGGGCGAGCGGACTTTCCTGCTGATGGAGGAATTCCCCTACGATACCGGCATTGGCTGCCTCGCCTGGACCGAGTTGGGCCCCGATGGCCGTGCGCTCTTTGCGCCGCGGCGAATGCTGGAAAAGCCGACACACCTCTCCTATCCCTTCCTGTTCCGGCATGCAGGCGAGACCCTCATGCTGCCGGAGAACGTGTCAGCGGGGGAATTGATGCTCTACCGCGCGCGCCGCTTCCCGGAGGATTGGGAAGAGCACGGCGTGCTGATCCCCGGGCGCGCACTGCATGATGCAACGCTGATCGACCATGGCGGCCGCTGGTGGCTGCTCGCGAATGAAGAACGCGGCGGCTCCAGCTGGGATACGCTCGTGATCTTCTCAGCGCCCTCCCCGCTTGGCCCGTTCGAGCCGCATGCGGTGGAACCGTTGCTGGTCGATTCCCGCCTCGCGCGGTCTGCCGGGCCGGTCATCCGCGATGGTCAGCGGCTCATCCGTCCGGTGCAGAACTGCGTCGGTGGCTATGGGCGCTTCCTGCGCTTCACCGAGATCACACAACTCGACGATGCGGGTTTCGCGCAGCGCGAGATCGGGCGAATCCTGCCCGAAGAGGGGCGCGATATCGCGGGGCTTCACACCTACGCGCGGTCGTCTCGCTTCGAGGCGATCGACCTGCTCACGTCCCGGAGCTGGCGCCGGGGTTAAGCTCCTTCATCACACGCCGCGCGAGGAAGGGCAGCAGGGCCGCGATGAAGACGAAGCGCCCGACCTGATGCGAGGCGAGATAGAGCGGATCAAGCCCCAGGGCCATGCCGAGCACGATCATGGCTTCGAGGCCACCGGGCGCGAAGGCAATCAGCGCTTCCGCCGGTCGCGCGCCAGCCAAAGCGACAGCAAGGCTCGCGCCGATCGCCGTCACCGCCATGGTCGCGAGGAAGGATACAACTGCCGGCAGGATCATTTGCCGCAGATTGGCCAGCGTGATGCCCGCGATGCGTGAACCGGCGAAAACACCGATCAGGAACATCGAGGCATCGACGATGAAGGCTGGCGGCGCCCCCTGCAGCCAGCCCGTCGCATGGCTCAGCCCGCCTGCCGCCATGCCGCCAAACATGAAGGGCGCCAGCACCCTCAGGCGCTCGAACAGAAAGGAAATCGCCACTGCAACGGCCATGACCAGCGCGAAAGAATAGGCGGTCATCACCTGGGCTTCCATCACACTGCCGGTCTTGGCGGACATCGTGACGATGGTCGGCAGGATCGCCACGAGTATGAACATCCGGAAAGCCTGCACCATGGCAATGCGCGAAGTCTCGATGCCCGCAGCGGCACTCGTCGCCAGCACAGCAGACATCACGCCGGGGAGCGAGCCAAACAGAGCAACATGCTTCGGCCAGTCAAAAAAGCGCACCAGCACGAACCGGCCGACAAATGTGATCGCGAGCATCGTCAGCACGAGCAGGAAGAGCGAAAGCGGGTAGCGCCCCATCGCCTCGAGCATTTCCGGTGTGATGGCCGAGCCCATCGCCACACCCGCGAAGAGCAGGCCGGTATCGCGCAACAGATCGGGCAAAGCGACCCGCACACCGCAGGCCACCAGAATGACCACCCCGACCATCGAGCCGGAGAGCCAAGGGGCCGGAAAGCCCAGAAACTTGAAGGCCAAAGCGCCAGCGAGCCCGCCTGCCACCGTTCGAACGAGCAGCATCACCGGGCCGCCAAGGTCAGGCATGGGCGGAAGCACGCTCCCGGATGCGGGTCGCAAGCCGGTTCGCAGCCTCGGCTACATCGGGCCCCTTGCGCAGGAAGCAGAGGCGCAGGAAGCCATCGCCGCCCTTGCCGAAGGCGGTGCCGGGCGCGAGGCCAAGGCCGGCATGGTCCACGAGATCGAAGGCAAGCGCGCGGGTATCCGTTGCGCCCTCCACGCCGAAAAACAGGTAGAACGCACCCGGCGGCGGTGCGAGGCGGAAGCCCGGCACCGCCGAGAGCGTCGAGACCAGATGATCACGGTTGGCGCGGGCCTGCGCCACCTGCTCGGCGACAAAGGCATCTCCCTGCTCGATGGCCGCGATGCCCGCGCGCTGCGCGAAGACCGGCGTGCCCGAACTCGAATACTGGATGAGGTTGACAATGACCTGCGCGAGCGCCGGCGGTGCTTCCAGCCAGCCCATGCGCCAGCCGGTCATGGCCCAGTTCTTCGAGAAGGTCTGCACGAAGAGGATGCGATCCTCCTCGGTCATGAGATCGCGGAAGGAGGGCGCGCGCGGCGCCTCATAGAAGAATTGGCCGTAGATCTCGTCGGCGATGATCCAGAGCCCATGCTGGCGGGCCAGCGCGAGCAGCGCGCGCAGTTCATCGAGCGTTGCGGTCCAGCCTGTGGGGTTCGCTGGCGAATTGATACACAACGCGCGTGTGCGCGGCGTGATGGCGCGCGCGACATCCTCAATGTCGAGCTGCCAGCCGGCATTGCCGAAGCGCATCGGCACTTCACAGGTTGCCGCACCAGCGACTTCCAGCGCCCCGCGGAAATTCGGCCAGGCCGGTGTCGGCACGATCACCTCGTCGCCGAGGCCCGCGATCATCCGCACGGCGATCTGCAACGCATGCATGCCGCCATTGGTGACGAAAATCCGCTCGGCGCCGACCGGATGGCCAGTGGTGCGGGTGAGATAGCCCGCGATCGCCTCGCGCAAGGGCGGAATGCCCGCCTGATGGGTATAGAAGGTCTCGCCATCAGCGAGCGACTTCTCCGCCGCCTCGATAATGTAGGCGGGCGTCGCGCGGTCGCCCTCCCCCACCCAGAGCGGCATCAGGCCGGGTCGGTTGCGACCATAATCGAAGACTTCGACAATGCCGCTCGACGGGGCAGCCAAAGCTTCGGGGCGAAGGGGAAAGCGATCAGAAATCATGGCCCTTCATGCGGGAAAGGGAGCCGGAGAGCAATCGCGCGGCATCAATCAATTGATGAATTGGTGTGATGGATGAACAGCCTTGATAAGATAGCCAAAGGGCGGCCTTCGCAAGCCGCCCTTCTGCTCCGCTGGCGCGGTTTACTTCTTGAGAAGGTCGCGGATCTCCGCGAGCAACTTCTCCTGCGCGGGCGGCTCGGCCGGTGCTGCCGGCGCAGCAGCGGCTTCGGCCTTCTTCAGCTGGTTCATGCCCTTCACCACCATGAAGAGCACCCAGGCGATGATGATGAAGTTGATCGAGACCGTGATGAACTTGCCATAGGCGAGCACCGCGCCCTGCTTGGCCGCATCCGCCAGGTTGGTGGCCGTCACGCCCTTGGACAGCGCCACGAAGTAATTGTCGAAATTCAACCCGCCGGTCAGCGCGCCGATGATCGGCATGAAAATATCACCCACCATGGAATCGACGATCTTGCCGAAGGCCGCGCCGATAATGACGCCGATTGCGAGATCGACGACATTGCCCTTCAGGGCGAATTCCTTGAATTCTTTCAACATTGTTGTAGTCCCCTGCCTGATGCGATAGCCGGATTGAGCAAGGTTTCGCGCCAGCCCCCTGGCATCTCGAAACTCCACCGGCAAACCGCAAGAGGTACTTGGTAAGCCAAAAGTTAAAGCGGCTCAAGGAGATCACTGCGCACGCGCCTCTTGTGCACAGGCGCAGGTGGCGCAATCATGCAAGCCGAGCTGCGCGGCAGGCGCTGGCGCTGATGGGGGAATGACCGGGGATGATCGCCGGCTGGGTCGCGGTTTCCGCCGCACTCATTTACCTGATGATCCTGTTCGCGGTTGCCTATTTCGGCGACACGAGGGGCCGTTTTCTGCTGGAAGGACGACTGCGGCCAACCATCTATGCTTTCGCGCTCGCGGTTTATTGCACGTCATGGACCTTCCTCGGTTCGGTGGGGCTGGCCTCGCGCAACGGGCTCGACTTCCTGCCGATCTATCTCGGGCCGCTGATCGTCATCCTGCTGGGCCTGCCGCTGATTGCCCGGGTGATCCACATCGCGCGGGTTCATCGCATCACCTCGGTCGCGGATTTCATCGGCTCGCGCTACGGCAAGAGCGTGAAGGTGGCGGCCCTTGTGGCGGTCATCGCGATTGTCGGTACCGTTCCTTATATCGCCTTGCAATTGAAGGCGATTTCGGCCGCACTTGAAACCATTGTGGTGCGCGAACTCGGCTATGTGCCGCAGATTTCCGGGCTTTCGGCGCTCGGCGATATCTCGCTGTTCGTCACCCTCGTGCTTGCGGCTTTCGCGGTGGCTTTCGGCACCCGCCATGTGGACGCAACCGAGCACCAGAATGGCCTAATGCTGGCGATTGCCGCGGAATCCTTCGTGAAGCTGATGGCCTTCCTCGCGGTTGGCATTTTCGTTGTCTATTTCATGTTCGACGGCTTTGGCGATCTCTTCACCAAGGCGGCCCGCGATCCCAACGCCGCCAAGGTGTTCTCGGGAGAGATCGACCCCGTGGTGTGGGTCACCACCACCTTCCTTGCGGGTTGCGCTATCCTTCTGCTGCCCCGCCAATTCCACGTGATGGTGGTGGAAAATCGCGATGTGCGCGACCTGCGGCAGGCCGGCTGGCAGTTTCCGATCTATCTTGTGGCGATCAACATCTTCGTGGTGCCCATCGCGCTGGCCGGCATCCTGCTGGTTCCGGGAAGCGGGGTGGACCGCGACCTGATGGTGATCCAGCTGCCGCTCATCGGCAATGCCGGCTGGGTGGCCCTGGTGGCGTTTATCGGGGCGCTTTCTGCCGCGACGGCGATGGTGATCGTGGAATCGGTCGCCTGCGGCATCATGATCTCGAACGATCTGGTCGTGCCGCTGCTGCTGCGCCGCCCGAATTTCCGGGGCAAGCGCGCAGGCGAAGCGGATGGCGAGGACAGCGACGCCGCCCCGTTCCAGACCATGGTGGATACGGTTCTCACCATTCGCCGCATCGGCGTGGTGGTGATGGTGCTGCTGGGATTCGCCTATTATCGCGCCTCCGAGCAGGCGGCACTCGCGACCATCGGGCTTCTGTCCTTCGCCGCGATTGCGCAATTGATGCCGCCCTTCATCCTCGGATTGTTCTGGCCGAGAGCGAACGCGAAGGGCGCCTTTGTGGGGCTGCTAGCGGGCTTTGCGGTCTGGTTCTACCTGCTGTTCCTGCCCACACTAGCAGGCATGCACGGGATGGTCGGCGATTTTGTCCGCAGCGGGCCTCTGGGAATCGAGGCCCTGGCACCGACGCATCTGCTCATTCCCGGCTGGCCGCCTCTGGTGCAGGGCGTGGTGCTGTCGCTCACGGTCAATCTGGCACTCCTGATCCTGGTCTCGCTCATCACCGAGGTGAGCCCGATCGAGCGCGTGCAGGCGAGCCTCTTCACGAGCCCGGACACGGCCTATCCCGGCGGGAGCTTCAAGCTCTGGCGCAGCTCGGTGACGATGGATGAACTCCGCGCCACCGTCTCGCGCTACCTCGGATCGGAGCGTACAGAGCGCGCTTTCCGCGCCTATGAGGAGCAGCGCGGGCTTGAAAACCAGCCCAAACAGGAGGCGGATGCGCATGCCATCCGCTTCTCCGAGCAGGTTCTGGCCTCCGCCATCGGCGCTGCATCATCGCGCCTCGTGCTTTCGCTGATGCTCCGGCGGCGGAACGTCTCGACCGAAGCCGCACTGAAACTCCTCGATGATGCCTCCGCTGCCATGCAGCATTCACGCATGCTGCTCCAGCACGGGCTCGACCATGCACGGCAGGGCGTGACCGTGTTCGATTCCGATCTGCGGCTGATGTGCTGGAACCGCGCCTTCCAGGACCTGTTCGACCTGCCGGAAGGCATGCTGCATTTCGGCGTGGGCCTCGACGAGATCGTGAGCCACAACGCTCGCCGCGGCCTCTATGGAGAGCAGGCCGGGCCGGATGTCATCGCCCGGCGCATCACCTCGCTGGTGCAGGAAAGCGAGCCGCGCCGCCTGCACCTGCCGCCCACCGGTCGCGTGATCGAGATCCGCTCGAACCACCTGCCGGATGGCGGCCTTGTGACGACCTATACGGACATCACCGAGGCCGTGGCCGCCGAAAAGGCGCTGGAAGAGGCCAATGTCACGCTCGAAAATCGCGTGCGGGAGCGCACCGAGGAGCTGATGCGCCTCAACACCGAATATGCCCGCGCGAAGAAGGATGCCGACGAGGCCAATGCCTCGAAGACGCGCTTCCTCGCGGCTGCCAGCCATGACATCGCGCAGCCGCTGAATGCCGCCCGCCTCTATGCCTCGGCGCTCGCCGAGGGCGCGCAGCAGACGCCGCATGGCGAACTTGCGCGCAATGTTGAGATGTCCCTGAATGCCGTGGAGGAAATCCTCTCGGCGCTTCTGGAAATCTCGCGCCTCGATGCCGGCAGGATGAAGCCGGAATATTCCACCTTCCCGATCGAGGAGATCACCGGGCAATTGCGCATCGAGTTCGAGCCGGTGGCGAAAGCCAAGGGCATCAAACTCACCGTGTTGCCATCCTCTCTGGTGGTGACGAGCGACCGTCGCCTTTTGCGTCGCCTGTTGCAGAACCTCATTTCCAACGCCATCAAATACACCGTGTCCGGCAAGGTGCTGGTGGGTTTCCGTCGCAGCCGCAATGGCGTGCGTGTGGTGGTGGCGGATACCGGCATCGGCATTCCGCAGAAGCAGCAGAAAACGATCTTCAAGGAGTTTCAGCGGCTGGAACAGGGCGCGCGCATCGAGCGTGGCCTGGGCCTCGGGCTTTCCATTGTCGAGCGCATCGTGAAGGTGCTGGACCTGAAGCTTGACCTCTCTTCCGAGAGTGGGAAGGGCTCGACTTTCACGCTCCACCTGCCCCGTGCGCAGGCCAGCCGCGCGCGGGTGGAACAGGCCGAAGCGGAGCCGGTCGCGGCCGCTCCGGCGAGCCTTGCGGGACGGAAAATCCTCGTCCTCGATAACGAGCCGAGCATCCTCGATGGCATGCGACGGCTGCTCGAAGGCTGGTCCTGCGAGGTCATCACCGCAGCGGATGCCGAGCAGGCCATGAAAGCCTTCAAGAGCTCGAAATCGAAGCCGGACGTGATGCTCGTCGATTACCATCTCGACGATTCAAACGGCATCGATGCGGTGCTGAAGCTGCGCTGGCGCTTCCGCTCCGTCGTGCCGGCCGTGCTGATCACCGCAGAGCGTTCGCCGGAAGTGCGCGACCGTGCCACGGCCGAGCAGATCGAGATCCTCCACAAACCGATCAAGCCGCCGGCTTTGCGCGCGCTTCTGGTGCAGATCGGCCTGAAGCGCACAATGGCCGCAGAGTGATGCGCTTGCCTGCTTCACGCAGGCGGACTAGATCAGCGCAATGACCCGGCTTCGCCGCTTCCTCACGCCCTGGCGCGACCTCAGCCTCGCTTTCCTCGCGGCTCTCGTGCTGCTGGCCGGTGTGGCGCAGGCTCGCGCGGGCACGGAGGCGGCAGGCAAGGCGCATTTCGCCGGCGGCTTCGCGCTCTGCCTGCAAAGCGGCCTTTCGGGCGACAGCCCCGACCCCGACCATGATTGCGACCAGTGCCGCATTCCCGCTTCCGTGAACCTGCCGACCCTGCCGATAGGCATGGCCGCCCCGGTTCTCGGGCAGGCTGAAAGCGCCACGCCCTTGGCCCGGCTGGGCCTGCCCTCGACCGCGCCCACATCCCGACCCGAAGCGAGAGGACCGCCGGCGGCTGCCTGACGCCCGCCTGCCCTCCTCTTTCTCTTTTCGGATCGGAATAATCATGTCTCGTCTCAACGCGCGCTTGCGCAACTTCGCCTTGTCACTGGCTTTCCTGCCGCTCATGCTCGCTGGTTCGCCGGCCTTCGCTCATGATTACAAGCTCGGCGACCTGAAGATCGACCATCCGTGGTCGCGCGCTACGCCGGGCGGTGCGAAGGTCGCCGGCGGCTACATGACCATCACCAACAATGGCAAGGAAGCCGATCGTCTCGTCGGTGGCACACTCCTCAGCGCCGGCATCGTGGAGATCCACGAGATGGCGATGGAAGGCAGCACGATGCGCATGCGCGCACTGCCGCAGGGCTTGGAAATCAAGCCGGGACAGACAGTGGAGCTGAAGCCCGGCGGCTTCCACGTGATGTTCCTCGACCTGAAATCGCCGCTGAAAGAGGGCGAGACCGTGAAGGGCACCCTCGTGTTCCAGCGCGCTGGCACCATCGAGGTAGAATTCAAGGTCGAGGCGCGCGGCGCTTCCGGCGGGCATGAGCATGGCGGCCATGGCGGAGGGCACAAGCATTGAACGCGCTGAAAATCGTCCGCATCACCGCCTGGGCAGCCATCGGCATCATCACCGTGGCCCTGCTTTATGTGCTGCTGAACCCGGTTGATCGCGAACAGGGCACGGGGGTCGCCAGCATTGGCGGCCCCTTCCGCCTCGCGGATCATAACGGGCAACTCGTCACCGAGGCCTCCTTGCGCGGAAAGCCCTACGCCTTGTTCTTCGGCTTCACGCATTGCCCGGATGTCTGCCCGACCTCCATGCTGGAGATCACCAACGATCTCAACGCACTGGGCAATGCCGCGAAGGATTTCCGCGTCTATTTCGTAACGGTCGATCCCGCGCGGGATACGGCGGCGTTGCTCAAGGAATATACTGGGTCGTTCGATCCGCGCATCATCGGCCTCGTGCCGAAGGATGAGGCGGAGCTAGCGACCATGGCGCGGATGTTCCGGGCGATCTATCGCAAGGTGGATACCCCCTCGGGCTACACGATGGACCACACTGCGTCGGTCTACCTGATGGATGCCAAGGGCGAGTTCTTCGGCACGCTCGATAGCAAGGAAACGCCCGCTGTGCGTCAGGCGAAGCTGAAGCGGTTGCTGGACCGGCGCTAGTTTTCGCACCTCACCGCACGCCAGTTCACTTGAAAATGCCTTGATTACCGGCGGCGGAGGCCATCCTCCACCGCGAGGAAGGCTTCAAGATCCGGCGTGAGTTCGGGGCTGTCGCCGTCATAGCCCACGGCCTGCGCGAGGCGCTCGGCGCCCACGAACAGCCGGCGCTTCTTGTCGTAGAGCCCGCCGCGCACCAGTGCGAGGGCAGCCGTCTGGTCCTCGCCATCCTTGCCCTTCACGACGAAGCGGTGCTGCATGATGAAGGACGTGCCGCGCCAGCCGAGGATGCAGCTTTCGAGGCGGAAGGCCTGGAAGGGCTTCAGCTCGCGCCGGTAGCGGATGGCCGAGCCCGAGAGCATGGGCTGCAACCCCTCCTTCAGCACCAGCTTGATGAGGCCCATGCGCAGCAGGAGATCCGTGCGCCCGAGATCGGCGATGGTGAGATATCGCCCATTATTCATATGCAGATTGGTGTCGATATCGTGCGGCCAGACGCGGAAATGCAGCACAGAGACGCCAAAAGGCGCAGGCAAACGCGCCCGGAAGGGCGCGGTAACCAGCAGCCAGATAACCCGGAACCAGAGATTCATACCAATGGCTCCGGGATAGCAGTTTACGCCGCCGCTTTCTTGGGCGCGAAGCGGCCGTAGAAGCTCTCGTTGGTCTTGGCCATCTGCTTCAGCAGGCGGTTCGGCTGGAAGCGGTCGCCATGCTTCTTCGCGAGCTTGTTGCAGAGCGCCACGAAAGCCTTCGTTCCCATCCGGTCGATGTAGGAGAGGGTGCCGCCGGTATAGGGCGCGAAGCCGAAGCCGAGGATCGAGCCGACATCCGCCTCGCGCACATCGACGATGACCTTCTCCTCCACCGTGCGCGCGGCTTCGAGTGCCTGGATCACGAGGAAGCGATCCTTCATCTCCTGCACATCGAGGGTATCGGCATTGAGCTTCACCTTCTGCAGGTCGGCGAGGCCGGGCCAGAGCGATTTGCTCTTCTCGGCATAATCATAGAAGCCCTTGCCGTTCTTGCGTCCCAGGCGCTGCTG
>JALOTF010000153.1 GCA_025458025.1 Beijerinckiaceae bacterium
ATCGCCCTGCGAAAGCGCGGCTTCCGCCCAGCGGCGGAGGTTGCGGAGGTAAGGCTCGTGACGCCAGTTGCCGGGGAAACCGGGATCAACCGTCACCGCCAGCGAATTGGTGCCCGGATAGATCGAGAGCACGAACTTCGAGACTTCCGGCTTCCATTCCGGGCCGAGATCGGGGTTTTCGAGCCATTGGCAATCGAAGGCGCGGCAGAGGCCGGGCCGCGTCTCGTGGATGCAGCAACCCCGGCCCTGCACCACATACGGGCACCATTTGCCCGCCGGCTTTTCGAGCGGCGGAACGGGAAAGAGCTTGCAGCAGAGCGTGCAGGTTCCGCAGGTTTTACCGGTCATTTCACGCTCTTGATTTCATCGAGGATCTGTTTCGCAAGCCCGGTCTTCAGCAGCGCGCCGAGCGTATCGGAGACGATTTCCGGGTCGAGCGCCACGGCATCAAGTTCCACGAGGGCGGTCGCCCAGTCGAGCGTCTCGGCGACGCCCGGTGCCTTGAAAAGCTCTTCCTTCCGGATCGCCTGCACGAAGGCGATGATCTGCTTCGAAAGGCGCACCGGCACGCCCGGCACCTTGGCCGCGAGAATGGCGAGTTCGTGCTTGGCATCCGGGTAATCCACCCAATGGTAGAGACAGCGGCGCTTCAGCGCATCGTGCACCTCGCGCGTGCGATTGGAGGTGAGGATGACGATGGGCGGATGCTCCGCCTTCACCGTGCCGATTTCAGGAATCGTCGCCTGAAAATCGGAAAGGATTTCAAGCAGAAACGCCTCGAAGGCGGCATCCGTACGGTCGAGTTCGTCGATCAGCAGAACGGGCGGGCCATTGGCATCCGGCTCCAAGGCCTGAAGCAGCGGGCGGCGCAGCAGGAAGCGGTTCGAGAACACATCCGCCGCGAGGCGATCGCGATCCGTTTCGCCCGCAGCCTCGCCAAGGCGGATCGCCATCATCTGCCCGGCATAGTTCCATTCATAGAGGGCGGAAGCCGCATCGAGTCCCTCATAGCATTGCAGGCGGATGAGCTTGCGGCCCAGAGCGTTCGCGAGAACCTTCGCAATCTCGGTCTTGCCGACACCCGCCTCACCCTCAAGGAACAGGGGCCGGCCCATGCGAAGTGCGAGGAAAATCACGGTCGCGAGCGCGGTATCGCCCACATAATTCTGGCTCGCGAGCAGGGCCTTCGTCTCGGCGATGGAAGCGGGAGGAGCGATCATCGGAAGGCTTTCAACTGGGATGAATGCTGACAGGAGATGTCAGCAGGCACACGATAGGCCGGCGGGGCTGTTCTTTGCGACAGCGCGATCATCAGTTTTTTGACCAGGAGATTGACCATGACCCCGAAGGAAACCGCTGAAGCCTTTACCGCTCTTCTCAAGGCCGGGGACCATGAAGGTGCTGCAAGAACGTTCAATGCAGAGGATATCGTCAGCCTTGAAGCGATGGAAGGCCCCATGGCCGTTTGCAAGGGCCGCGCTGCTTTACAGGCCAAGGGCGAGTGGTGGTACACCAACCACGAAATCCACGAAGTGACCACCGAAGGCCCGTTCGTGAACGGCGACCAGTTTCTCGTGGAGTTCACGATGGATTTCACGATCAAGGCGACGGGCCAGCGCATCCAGAACAGCAAGGAATGGGGCCTCTACACCGTACGCGACGGCAAGATCGCCGAAGAGCGCTTTTTCTACCCCTCGATGTGAGGCAGCGGAGGGCGCGAGGGATCATCCCCGCGCCCTTCCCCGTCACTTCGCGCTGGCGGCATCCACTGCGCGCTTCGCCATCACCCCGATGAGGTGGCTGCGATATTCCGCCGAGGCATGGATGTCCGAGTTCAGGTCCTTCGCCGGCGGGGTGGCCACGCCAGCGAGCGCCTTGGAATTAAAGCGCGATTTCAGCGCCGCGACGGCCACGCGCACCTGTCCGCTCTTCTTGGCGACCGCCACACCCACCATCGCATAGAGCGAAGCCGGGTTGCGGAACTTCGCATAGGCGAATTTGGCGCCCGTCGGCACGATCACCTTGGTGATGATCTCGCCATCCTCCAGCGCCGTGGAGAACATGCCGGTGAAGAACTCATCGGCCAGCATCCGCCGCTTGTTGGTGACGATGGTCGCGCCGAGCGCGAGCATCGCACCGGGGTAATCCGCAGCGGGATCGTTGTTGGCGATGGAGCCGCCGATGGTGCCGCGATGGCGCACATGCGGATCACCGATGCCGCCGGCGAGGGCCGCGACGCCGAAGGGCTCGCGAGGCGCTGCTTCAGCGTGGGGATGAGCGTGTGCCCCCCCGCGAGAAGCTTTGCATCGCCATTCTTGGCCATGAGATTCGCGGCCTGCCGAAGGCTGGTCGGACGGTGAAAATCGAAAGCGTACATCGTTCTGTTTCCTTTTCGCCCGTTATTCCGCCGCCTTGGCGAGGGTCGCCTGCGCCGCCTTCCACACCGCCTGCGGGGTGGCTGGCATGGAGATGTTCTCGTGCCCGAGAGCATCGGTGATGGCGTTCATCACCGCCGCCGGGGCCGCAATGGCCCCAGCCTCGCCGCAGCCCTTGATGCCCAGCGGGTTCGAGGGGCACGGTCAGCGTCGTGCCGATCTCGAAGCTCGGCAGATCCGCCGCGCGCGGCATGGCATAATCCATGTAGCTCGCGGTGAGGAGCTGGCCGTTCTGATCGTAGATCGCACCTTCGAGCAGCGCTTGGCCCACGCCCTGCGCGATGCCGCCATGCACCTGCCCCTCGACGATCATCGGGTTGATGATGTTGCCGAAATCATCGACGGCGGTCCATTTCTCGATGGTCGTAACACCGGTCTGCGGGTCGATTTCCAGCTCGCAGATATGC
>JALOTF010000052.1 GCA_025458025.1 Beijerinckiaceae bacterium
CCGCCCTTCACCGCAATTCCCCGGTCCACCGCCGCGCGCACGGCAGCACCGAGATCCACCCCATGGATGGAGCGGCCGGAGCCGGTGAGCACACCCTCATAGGCCGCAATCGCGAAGGCGGGACGGCGGAACCGCTCCTTCAGGCGCCCAGCGATGATGCCGACAATGCCGGGATGCCAGCCCTCGCCAGCGACCACCAGCACCTCGCGATCCTCCTCCGCGAGGCCGAGGGCGAGCAGCGCCTGCGCTTCGGCTTCGAGCAGCATCGCTTCTTCCACGGTCTGGCGCTCGCGGTTGAGGCCATCAAGGCTCTGGGCGATGCGCATCGCCTCTTCCGGATTTTCGGATAGCAGCAGGCGCGCGCCGAGCGCGGCATCGCCGATGCGCCCGCCAGCATTGATGCGCGGGCCGATGAGATAGCCGAGATGCCAGGCCTCGGGGGCTGAATCGAGCCGCGAGACATCGGCGAGCGCCGCAAGGCCAATGCGCTCGCGGTTCTTCATCACCTTCAGGCCCTGCGCCACATAGGCCCGGTTGAGGCCGGTGAGCGGCACGACATCGGCCACGGTCGCCAGCGCCACGACATCGAGTTGCGCGAGGAGATCCGGCCCCGCAAGCCCCTGCTCACGCAAGGCGCGGTTCAGCCCGGCGAGCACGAGAAACACCACGCCCGCCGCGCAGAGATGCCCGAGGCCCGAGAGATCATCCTGCCGGTTGGGGTTCACGAGCGCATCGATGGCGGGCAATTCCACCGGGGCCTGATGATGATCGAGCACGATCACATCCATGCCCAAAGCCTTGGCTTCCGCCAAAGGTGCATGGCCGGAGGTGCCGCAATCGACGCAGACGAGAAGGCGCGCGCCCTCAGCCTTCAGGCCGCGAATTGCCTCGGAATTCGGGCCATAACCCTCGGTCAGCCGGTCCGGAATATGGATGAAGGGCCGGAGCCCGAAATGCCTGAGATATCCGCCGAGCAGCGCCGCCGAGCAGGCGCCATCGACATCGTAATCCCCGAAGATGGCGATCTGCTCACGGAGGCGAATGGCATCCGCCAGCCGCACGATGGCGCGTTCCGCATCGATCATCACCAGCGGGTCGGGCATCGCAGATTTCAGGCGCGGTTCGAGGAAATCCGCGGTGTTCGTCACCTCGGCACCACGTCCCGCGAGGATGCGCGCGAGGGTCACCGGCAGGCCGTGGATATCCGCGATGGCCTCGGCGCGGCGCGCGCCCTCCGCATCGAGACGATCCGTCCACGCCCGTTGCAGGGCGGAGCGCGTGACTTTGAGGAAGGGCGGCTTCGGACTCACAGGTTGTGTCGATAGACGATGAAGCCCGAGCGGTCAGCCACCTTGTTGTAGAGAACCTGCGCTTCCGCGTTGGTTTCATGCGTCTGCCAGTAGACGCGGCACCAGTCGGCTTTCGCGCCCTCGGCATAGACATGCTCGATCAGCGCGCGCCCGACGCCCTTCCCGCGCGCTTCCGGCACGGTGAAGAGGTCTTGCAGATAGCAGGAATATTTCTCGCTCCAGCTCGTGCGATGCACCACGCATTGCACGATGCCGAGCAGCTTTTCGCCCTCGAAGGCACCCCAGACATGCATGGGCTCGTTCGGGTCCATGAAGCGCTGCCAGTTGGTTTCGGTCAGCTCGGCCGGCAGGCTCGCCTTGTAGAAAGTGAGGTAGCCCCGCCAGAGCGGCTCCCATTGGGCGCGATCGGCGGGGGTCAGTGGGCGGATAACAAGCGGCATCGCGATCTCCATGGCGTTTCTCGCGAGCATAAGGGTGACGGGAGGTGAAACCAGCGGATTGTTGGAATGGATGCATTCCACCCGCGCATGAAAAAGGGCCGCGATGCGGCCCTTCCCAGTCACGCGCCGGAGCACGCCATGATCAGTCGAGATGGAACTTCTCGAGCTGGCGATGCTCGCCATGGATGCGGCGCACGGTGCCCGTGAGCGAGCGATAGACGATGGTTTCGGTCTCGATGATCTGGCCCGAGAACTTCACGCCCTTCAGCAGCGCGCCATCGGTCACGCCCGTGGCGGCAACCACGGTATCGCCCGAGGCAAGTTCGAGCAGGTCGTACTTCTTCTTCGGGTCCTTCACGCCCATGGTGGCGGCGCGCGCGACCTTCTCGGGCGTATCGAGGATGAGGCGACCCTGCATCTGGCCGCCGACGCAGCGCAGGGCGCCCGCCGCGAGCACACCTTCCGGCGCGCCGCCAATGCCGAGATAGATATCGATGCCGGTCTTCGCGGTTTCAGCGCACTGGATCACGCCCACCACGTCACCATCGGTGATGAGGCGGATGGAGCAGCCCAGCGCGCGCAGCTTCGCGATGAGATCCGCATGGCGCGGGCGATCCATCACGAGGGCGGTGATTTCGTTCGCCTTCACGCCCTTGGCCTTGGCGAGCGAATGAATGTTGTCTTCAACGGATGCATCGAGGTCGATCGTACCCTTGGGGTAGCCCGGGCCGATGGCGATCTTGTCCATATAGACATCCGGCG
The DNA here is from genome assembly GCA_025458025.1 of Beijerinckiaceae bacterium. Lineage (GTDB taxonomy): Bacteria > Pseudomonadota > Alphaproteobacteria > Rhizobiales > Beijerinckiaceae > Rhabdaerophilum. The sequence continues at coordinate 2,513 of JALOTF010000052.1, forward strand.
CGTAGAGCAGCGTGCCCGCCTGCGCCATGGCCATCACGGCGATGGAGCCCGGCATGTCCTTCGCGCAGAGGGTCGTGCCTTCCAGCGGGTCCACCGCGATATCGACCTTCGGGCCCTTCTTGGTGCCGACTTTCTCCCCGATATAGAGCATTGGCGCTTCATCGCGCTCGCCCTCGCCGATAACGATCTCGCCATCGATCGGCAGCTTGTTCAGCTCACGGCGCATGGCATCCACGGCGGCCTGATCGGCGGCCTTCTCGTTACCGCGCCCGCGCAGCTTCGCGGAGGCCACCGCCGCGCGCTCGGTCACGCGGACGAGTTCCATGGTGAGGATGCGTTCGATGATCTTGTCTTCGGTGACAACGAGGTCGGTCATGGCGGGTTTCTTCAGCTTGGCGATTGAGTTGGCGGGTCTCTAGCAGGGAAAACCCGCGGGGTCATGCGGAAAGAGGCGGGTTTTGCACCGCCTCCGCCGGGAATTACCTCTCGATGCGGATGACCTGCGGCGGGCCATCGAGCACACCCTCCTCGGCAATCGCGGCCACGGCATCACGCACGCGCAGTTCCGTGGTCGCATAGGTGATGAGGATCACCGGCACGGCGCCGGATGCGCTGCGCGGCGTGCCCCTGCCTTTCTGGAGGATGGATTCGAGGCTGATGCCGCGCTCGGCCATGCGGCTCGCGATGGTGGCGGCAGCACCGGGCCGGTCGAGCACCTGAAGGCGCACGTAATAGCCGCCCTCATGCTGCTGCATCGGCGCGCGGATGGGCTTCGCCAATGCGCCCGAGGGACGGCCGAAGACCGAGACGCGATTGCCGCGCGCGAGATCGACGATATCGCCGACAACCGCCGAGGCCGTGGCGCCGCCGCCCGCACCGGGGCCAACCAGCGTGATCGCGCCCACGGGCTGCGCCTGGATTTCGACAGCATTCGTCACGCCCATCACACCCGCGAGCTGGCTGGTGCGCGGAACCATGGTGGGGTGAACGCGCTGCTCCACGCCCTGCGCGGTGCGCTCGGCTACGCCCAGCAGCTTGATGCGGAAGCCGAGTTCCTCCGCCATCACCAGATCCAGCGGGGTGACGCCGGAAATGCCCTCGACATAGACCGCATCGCCATCGACCTCGGTGCCAAAGGCCAGCGAGGTGAGAAGCGCGAGTTTGTGGGCGGTATCGTAGCCCTCGACATCGAAAGTGGGGTCAGCTTCCGCATAGCCCAGTTCCTGCGCGGCCTTGAGGCAGGCCGCGAAATCCAGCCCCTCCGCTTCCATGCGGCTGAGAATATAGTTGCAGGTGCCGTTGAGGATGCCCGACACGCGGGTGATGTCATTCCCGACCAGCGCCTCGCGCAGGGCCTTGATGACCGGAATGCCGCCGGCCGCGGCGGCCTCGAAGGCGATGGTCGTGCCATGACTTTCCGCCCGGCGCGCCAGATCCGAACCATGCTTCGCCAGCAACGCCTTGTTCGCGGTGACCACCGCCGTGCCGTGATCGAGCGCGGCCTCTACCGTCGCACGCGCGCTGCCCTCATCGCCGCCCATCAATTCGACGATTACATCGATATCGAGGCGGGAGGCCATTTCGACCGGGTCATCATACCATTGATAACCCGAGAGATCGACGCCGCGATCCTTGCCTTTCGACCGCGCGGAAACCGCAACCACGCGGATGGGTCGGCCCGCACGTTCCGCGAGTTCGTTGGCAGCGTCGCTGAGGATGCGGATCGTGGCTGCGCCCACGGTTCCGAGCCCGGCAATCCCGATTCTCAATGCATCCGCCATTCTCGCCCCCACACAGCCCTTGCGTCCTGCGCCTTCTTGCAAGCGCAGGCTCTTAGAGCAAGTGGCGCGAAAACGGCATCCGTTTTTTCAATCCGTGGACAATTGCAGCACGACATTGCCCGTCTTGTGGGAGCTTTCGACCGCCTCATGCGCCAGACGCGCCTGATCCAGCGGGAAAACCGCACCGATAACCGGCCGGAACTGCCCGTTTTCCGCCAGGGCCACGAGGCTCTGTAGATCCTCGGCCTTCTCGCTTACAACTCCGGCCCGCACCTTCTTCGGACTGATGAGGTTGGTGAAGGGCATCGCGAGATATTGCGGCAGGCCTGCCACGACGAGGCCGAGACGCCCCTTCGCGGTGAGCGCCGTCGCGCTGTTGGAAGCTCCGAGATTGCCGTGGCAATCGAGAATCGCATCGTAACGCGGCACGGTGCCGGGAACGGCCTCGCGCTCATAATCGATGAAGGCATCCGCACCGATAGAGCGGAGAAGATTATGCTTGCCGCCGCTGGCCACGGCGGTGACGGTCGCGCCCATGGCCTTGGCGATCTGCACCGCCGCGCTGCCCACAGCGCCGCCCGCGCCATTCACCAGCACATGCTCGCCGGGCTGGAGCGCCAGCAGATCACGCAAGGAAAACAAGGCCGTGGTGCCGCCGAAAACGAGCGCGGCCGCCTCCTCGAAGGACAGCGTCTCCGGCTTCTTCACGATCGCCGCCTTCTCCGGCAGCACGCGATATTCCGCATGGCAGCCAAGTGCGGCGCCGACATTCGCGATCACTGCATCACCCGGCGAAAATCGCGTGACGCCGGGACCAATGGCCTCGACAATCCCCGCGAGATCGGTGCCGAGGATCGGCTTCTTCGGGCGCGACCAGCCGAAAACCAGCCGCATCGGCAGGGCGAAACCCGTGGGCACGTCGCGCGAGCGGATGCGCCGGTCGGCGGCGGAAACGGTGGATGCCATCACCCTGATCAGAATCTCGCCCGGCCCGGCCTCAGGCTTGGGCGCATCCTCCATGGAGACGACCTCGGGACCGCCATAGGTCCGGCAGAAAACGGCGCGCATCACATCCCCCGGGGCACGATTCCCTGGATCGTTTATCGCTGAACCATCCGGATGTCATCCGAGGGCTGGTGCGTGGCGCGCCTCAGGCCAGCCAGCAGAGAATGCCAACGAGCACGAACACCACCCAGGCCGGATGCCACAGGCGGGTGATGATGGCCCAGTAGCCGCCGACCGCGAAAGTCGAGAGCGCAATCGCCTTGGCGACCGTGAGTTGCTGGCCGAGACTCGGAAACGCCATCACGAACAGCACGAGGCCGAGGCCAAAGCCGAAAAACGAGAGAGTGTGCCAGGTGCCGCGAAGAACCTGCCGGCTCCAACCCGACAACGAGGGTTGTCCGCGAGAATCCCGCATGCCCTCGATCTTCGGCAGAACCTCGATCTCGCCGCCGAGGGAATGCACGACCCCCAGCAGGATGGAGAGAAAACCGGCAAAAGCCAGAGGCATATTCATGGAACACACTCGCAGCGCGATGACGAAGATCGGGCTGCTTGTGTTTAATCGCAAAATTTTAAACCGGTGTGAGATGCATTCCGGCTGTGGAATGCATCGCCTTTACCGCAGATTCATCGCGTTGCGGGGCTCACGGCGACGGCAGGGCCGAAAGGTGACGCTTGAGTTCGGTGTTCATTTCGCCCAGGCGCTTTTCCACCTCGGCGCGCTTGCGGCGGCCCTCGTTCTGCACATTCATCACCTGCGTGATGGTTTCGATGAGGTCGCGGTTGGTCTTCTCCAGCGTCGCCATATCCACGATGCCGCGCTGACTCTGCTTCTCGATCTCGATGGCCTGCCCCTTCATCATCTCCGAGGCCTGCTTCAGCATCTCGTTGGTGGCGTCAGTGACAGTCTTCTGAAGTTCGAGCGCGCCCTGCTGGCGGGTGAGGCCGAGAAGCAGGATCATCTTCTGCTTCCAGACTGGAATGGTGAGCTGCGTCGTCGCCTGAAGGTTCTCGATGAGGGTTTCGTCACCGGCCTGCACGATGCGGATCTGCGGCAATTGCTGGATGCCGATCTGCCGCGCCTGCTGGAGATACATCACGCGCTTTTCGAGCCGGTCCAGCGCCTGCAGGGCATCCTGATAGGCCTGCGCGGCCATCAGCCCTTCCGTGGTGTTGGCCTTCGCATCGGCATCGGCCTTCAGCGCCGCGAGACGGCCCGCCTTGAATTCCTCGCCATAGGCCTTGCCCGCCTCGATATAGGTGTCGAGTTCGGCAATCGCGGCCTTGGTCTGCTCGTGCAGGTCGTCCAGCATATGGATGTCGCGGCGCAGGCCTTCCTTGTGCTTGTCGAGTTCGATCGTCACGCGATCAATCTGCGACGCCACCGTGGAGAACTGCTCCTTGAAGCGGGAGAGCCGCGCCTGCATGTTCGTGAAGAGCCGCTGGAACCAGTTGAGCTTGCCGACGGAAGCGGGGTCCAGCCCCTTCGCCTTGGTGAGGATATCGGTGAGGAGATCGCCGGTCTTCCCCATCTCCTTGTTGCGCGTTTCCGCCAGAATGCGATCCGCGAAATCCGAGACGCGGCGCTGGGCATTATCACCATAGGTGACGATGTTCGCGCGGTCGGTGATGTCGAGTTCCTTCTTCACCGTCTCGACGCGGCCGCGATCGAGCTGGATGGAAGGAAGATGGGCCTGAGCGGCCAGCTTGTCGGCATCGGACATCAAGAGGTTCCCGTCGGAAAGAAAGGATCGACAACGGTTAGGTAGTGAGTAAGCCTCTGATTGTCACGAGCGTCAGGAAAATTCGTTGAGCCGTCCGCCCTGATCCTGCTGACAAGGAGCCAAACATGATGATGATCGTTCGTTCGCTCGGGTTTTTGCTTCTGGGGGTCTCTGCGGCGGCGGCGCAAGGCAACTCTTGCGCCATGGTGCAGGAGAGTTTCACGGCTGTCGCCACAGCGCCTGCCTATCGGCAGAGCACAAAAGTTCCCGGCATGCCCGGCGGGATGGAAGCCATCGTGATCGGCGACGTGATTTATGCGCGCATGGACAACAAATGGAACAAGATCCCGCTGAAAGCCGGCGGACGGAAAGGCATGGTCGAGCAACTCATGTCCCTGACGAATATGTCGAATTGCCGCGAAATCGGCACGGAAGACATCAATGGTCGCAAGCTGACTGTGATCGAATACATGATGACCGCGCCGAAAGGCATGCCGGGTGATGACGGCAAGCCCAAAAAGCACAGTCTGTGGATCAGTCAGGACAACAAGAGGCCCTATCGCCTTGTGAGCGAAGGGGTGGAGGTCGATATCCAATACGAGAATATCGCCGCCCCCATCCCCTGAGAAAACGGCTTACACCGCCTTCTTGATGTCGATCACGTTGTGCAATGTGGCATCAGCCGTATCGAAGAACTTCTTGAGGCTGCGCGCGGCCTGCCGGATGCGCTGCTCGTTCTCCACGAGCGCAAGGCGCACGTAATCATCGCCATGCTCGCCGAAGCCGATGCCCGGCGCTACCGCGACATCCGCCTTTTCCACCAGCAGCTTCGAGAATTCGAGGCTGCCCAGTGCGCGGAACTTCTCGGGGATCTTCACCCAGGCGAACATGGAGGCATCCGGTGGCGGAATTTCCCAGCCGGCCTTGCCAAAGCTCTCGACCATCACATCGCGACGCTGGCGATACATCGCGCGCATCTCGTGGATGCAATCCTCCGGGCCGTTGAGCGCAGCGGTCGCGGCGACCTGAATCGGCGTGTAGGCGCCGTAATCGAGGTAGGATTTCACGCGCGCGAGTGCTGCGAGCAGGCGCTCGTTGCCCACCGCGAAGCCCATGCGCCAGCCGGCCATGGAGAAGGTTTTCGACAGCGACGTGAATTCCACCGTCACATCCATCGCGCCCGGCACCTGCAAAACGGAGGGCGGCGGCTTCGCATCGTCGAAATAGACCTCGGCGTAGGCGAGGTCCGAGAGCAGAATCAGCTCGTGCTTCTTCGCGAAGGCCACGAGATCGCGGTAGAAATCGAGATCCGCGACGTAAGCCGTGGGGTTCGAGGGGTAGCAGACCACCAGCGCGATCGGCTTCGGCACGGAATGCATCACCGCACGCTCCAGCGCCGGGAACATCGCCGGCGTGGGCTCGGCGGGCACGGAGCGGATAACGCCGCCGGCCATCAGGAAGCCGAAGGCATGGATCGGGTAGCTCGGGTTCGGCACGAGCACCACGTCGCCGGGGCCGCAGATGGCCTGCGCCATGTTGGCGAAGCCTTCCTTCGAGCCGAGGGTCGCGATCACCTGCGTATCCGGGTTCAGCTTCACGCCGAAACGGCGCTCATAATAGCCCGCCTGCGCGCGGCGAAGGCCGCCGATGCCCTTCGAGGCCGAATAGCGATCCGTGCGCGGCTTGCCGGCGGTTTCGATGAGCTTTTCGATGACATGCTTCGGCGCCGGCAGATCCGGGTTGCCCATGCCGAGATCGATGATATCCGCGCCTGCTGCTCGTGCCTTCGCCTTGATCTTGTTGACCTGCTCGAAGACGTAAGGCGGGAGGCGGCGGATTCGATGGAAATCGTTCATAGGGAACCCCCTGAGGGCCGGGATGGCCGCAAATTTCGGGATGGCGAGAAATGGCGATGACGGAAAGTTCGGGTCCTGTCTAGAGCGCTTTTAACTCTCGTGAATCAGAAGCACGCTCTGCTCGTTTTCTTTGTCGCATTTTCCGCGCGCGAACCGGCGTCGACTTCGCTTGCAAATGCTTCAGATCTCTTGCCTCATTCCGGCAGCAATTCCTTAGGCGGGGCGGCCGGGCGCGGCGGAACCGAGCCATCATAGCTCGAACGCGGACGCGGGCGGTTCGCCATGCCCTGACTGCGCTGTCGATCGGCCATCAATTCCTTTTCGAGGGCCGCAGCACCAGCTTCATTCCGGGGAGTGATGCGCCGCTCGGGCGGGGTGACGCCGACGGGGATGAAATCCTGTGGCGCGGCAGCGCGGGATTCGCGCACGAAGTCCTTGGGCTCACCCACTTCCGTACGCACGCCACCGAGTTGCGGGGTGCGGCCGTAATGCGTGGTTTCCGTGCAGGCCGAAAGCACCGGCAGAAGGGTGATTAACCCCAATCCAGCCCATCCGCGGCGTCCCAAGCGCAGAGCCCTTGCATTCGTCATGATTCACCCGGTCCCGTATCCAACCAATGTCGCGCGGCTTTGTTTCTGCTTCCCTAATGCGGCGGAAATGGGCAAAACAGAAGTGCATGGTTCGATGCGGATGTATTCGCGCCATCGAACACAGAAAAAGACGGCAAACGGGGAGGCCAAGCGGGATGGCCAAGAGCAAGACGCAGGCGAAATCCACGACCAACGCGGCAAAATCCTCCAACGCTGCCGCGCGCAAGTCAGCGCCCCCGAAGCTGAAAGCGGTTCCGGAGGCTGCACCCACTCTTAAGGCTCCCCCGAAGCCGGCCGAGATTTCCAGGGCCCCGGCTCCGAAGGCGGAACCCGCGAAGGGCAAGGCAGCAAAGGGCAAGGCGACCGAAGGCAAGACCCTTGTCGCGAAGGCTCCGCCTGCTGCCGCGAAAGCACCCGCGAGCAAGGCGGCCGCCAAACCTGCTGCGTCAAAGACGGTCGCGTCAAAAACTGCCGCGCCCAAACTCGCTGCCATGAAGGCCGCTGCCCCTGCGCCGCAGGCGAAAGCCACACCGAAGGCCGCGCCTGGCGCGGCACCGAAACCCGTCCTGAAGACCGTTCCCACGGCCCCTGCCCCGGCTTCCCGTGCCCCCGCGCCCAAGGTGGAAGCCGCCGCGAAACCGGCCGAACCGATGCGCATGCCGGCATCGCCGCCCGCGGACGAGGGCATGAGCCTCCCCCAGCCGCCTTTCGATCTCGAGAAGATCGCGGGCGTCTCGACCGAAATCCTCACGGAAAGCTCGAAGCTCAGCGCCGCTTACCTGCGCGCGCTCGAAAAGGGCGAGGCGGCCTCGCTCGTGCCGGATGAGAGCGCGGATGCGGTGAAATCGCTAAGCGCGGTAGCCGAATACTGGCTGAAAGACCCGGCGCGGATCGTTTCTGCGCAGAAGGATCTCTCGCTCGACATGATCAACCTCTGGTCCACGATGGTCCGGAGGGTGGGCGGCGAGGATGCCCCTCCGGCAGTCGAGATGCCCGCGCGTGACAACCGCTTCGCCGATCCCGAATGGAACGAGAACCCCTATTTCAACTTCCTGAAGCAGGCCTATTTCATCGGCTCGCAATTCGCCAATAACCTCGTGGAAAAGGCGGAAGATATTGATCCGCACACGAAGAAGAAGGCGCAGTTCTACGTGCGACAGATCGCCAGTGCGCTCTCGCCGTCGAATTTCATCATGACCAATCCGGAATTGCTGCGCACCACGCTGGAGCAGCAGGGCGAGAATATCGCGCGGGGCATGAAGATGCTGGCGGAGGATGTGGATGCCGGCAAGGGCGAGCTGAAGCTGCGCCAGACCGATGCCAACGCCTTCGAGGTGGGCAAGAACCTCGCGACCACGCCCGGCAAGGTGGTTTATCGCAATGATCTCATCGAGTTGATCCAGTACACGCCGACAACCGAGAGCGTCTACAAGACTCCGCTCCTCATCGTGCCGCCGTGGATCAACAAGTTCTATATTCTCGATCTCAACCCCGAGAAGAGCTTCATCCGCTGGGCGGTAGAGAGCGGGCTGACGGTCTTCGTGCTCTCCTGGGCGAACCCCAACGAGAAACACCGCCATTACGACTGGACCACCTATATGCAGAAGGGCCCGCTGGCAGCACTCGAGGAAATCGAGGCGATCACCGGCGAGAAGAGCGCGCATACCATCGGCTATTGCGTGGGCGGCACCCTGCTTGCCGCGACCCTGGCCTGGCTTGCGCAATCCGACCGCCCGGACCGGGTGAAGACTGCGACCTTCTTCACGACGCAGGTGGATTTCACCTACGCGGGTGAGTTGCTGACGTTCGTGGACGAGGAGCAGATCAGCGCCGTCGAGCAGATGATGGCCCGTTTCGGCTACCTGCCGGGCTCAAAAATGGCCTCGGCTTTCAATATGTTGCGACCGAACGACCTCATCTGGTCCTACATGGTCAACAACTACCTCAAGGGGCGCAATCCGCCGCCTTTCGACCTGCTCTACTGGAACTCCGATTCAACGAACATGGCGGAAGCGAACCACAGCTTCTACCTGCGCAACTGCTACCTCCAGAACACGCTCGCCAAAGGCGAGATGCGTGTGGGCGGCAAGCAGCTCGATCTCGGCAAGGTGACCATCCCGATCTACAATCTCGCGGCCAAGGAAGATCATATCGCGCCGGCGAAATCGGTTTTCGTGGGCTCAAAGCTCTTCGGTGGTCCAGTGACCTATGTGATGGCCGGCTCGGGGCATATCGCCGGCGTGGTCAACCCCGTCTCGAAGCCGAAATACCAGTACTGGACCGGCGGCCCTGTCGAGGGCGAATTTGAAAACTGGGTGACCAAGGCGCAGGAAACGCCGGGCACCTGGTGGCCGCACTGGCATGCCTGGCTGACCAGGGGCGATGCCAAGGTGTCGGCGCGCCAGCCCGGCGGTGGCAAGCGCAAACCGCTGGCCGACGCCCCCGGCGAATATGTGCGCGTGAGGGCCTGATCCCGCCCGTACAATGTAGGGCTGCATCAAGCGTCAGCCCTGCCCGAGATGCTCCGGAGCATGCGACAAAAGAAAAGGGCCGGTTTCCCGGCCCTTTCGCATTTCGAATGTTGGCAGCGCTCAGAACTTGCGCACCAGCGGCTCTTCCTTCGCCGGGCCACCGCCCCAACGCGAGGTCAGGCCGATCGAAAGGAGATGAGCGTTCTGGCGGGACTGACCCGTGTAGACGAGGCCCGGCGCCAGAGGCTGCCTGATATTCGCCTTCGCGAAATGCAGGTAGGTGTAGGAGCCGTTGATCGTGAAGCGCTCGGTCGCCTTGTAGCTGAAGCCAGTCGAGAGCCAGAGACGGTCGCTATCCGGCAGCGACACGCGGCGCACCGCATCGGTCACCGGCGAGATTTCGTAGCCGATGCCCGTGCGCAGGGTCAGCGCCTGAGTGGCCTTGTACTCCGCACCGAGCGAGAAGAACCAGCCATCCCGATAACCAAAGGGCAGAACCGCGAGCGCAGGGTTCGGCGGGTTGTTCAGGCGCGAATTGCCGATACGGGCCCAGTTCTGCCACTCAACCGAGGCGAGAATGTCGAGCTGCTCGGTCACGGTCTGGCGCAGCGAGAGATTCACGCGGTTCGGCAGATGCAGCTTGCCGTTCGAATTGTTGACGATCGGGCCGAAATAGGAGTTGCCCGAGACTTCCTGGTCGGTCAGCGAGCGCCAGCCGAGGCCGATCTGTGTACCCTTCCACGGCGTGAAGGTCGCGCCGACCGTGAAGCCCACGGACCAGCCATCAGCTTTCGAGATACCCGCACCGGCGACACCCAGCGGCGGGAGCTGCACCGTCTGACGGACATCGGCAAACTGGACCTGCAGGCCCGCGCCGATCGAGAACATCTCGTTGATCTTGTACGCAACCGACGGCGTGGCAGTGATCACGCGGAGGCGGGTTGTCGAAGCCGCGAAGCTGCCGACCCAGACGCGATCCGGCTTGGTGGAGTTGCCGTAGGTCGAGTTGATCGAGAGACCGGCCCAGAGTTTGGGTGTCACCTGATACACGATGTAGGTGGCCGGCACGAAATAGTTCATGCCGTAATTGGCCGAGGTCGCCCGACCGAGCGCACCGAGGTTGGTGGTGCCGCTTTGCTTGATCGAGGGAAGACCGAACGTGTAGTTCGAGTCGATCGTGAGACCCGGAAGACCGGTCATCGTCGCGGGGTTCATGAACATCGTCGCGGCCGAGGTCGAACCTGGAGCCGCTGCACCCGCATAGGCCATGCCGTTGAACACGGAGCTCTGCGAGGAGTTGACGAAGCCGCCAGCCATTGCCTGCATCGAGATCAACGACGCGGACGCTGCCAGTGCGAGCCGGAACATGCCCTTCATGAAGACTACCCCTCATCCCTAGGTTGGGCGGCTTGAACTTCGCGCGGAATCGCGCTGCACCGCTCTTGAAACACCGCTGCATTTTGCAAAGCGCCAGAACAGACGCAACTGCCGTGATTTGGGCCCAATCTGCGCCCATCATCGACGCCAAAAGGGCCAAATTCGGTAAAATGCAGGGTTTCGGAAGGGGTGTGGCTCCGGTGAGCGTCGAAATCCTTCGTTTACTCCTAAACTTTCACGGCTTTTTGCGCGCCCCTCGGGGAATGAGCTACCGCCAATGAAAGCGCCAATTCGCGTCTTTTCAGGGCAGTGTTGCAACGGAAGCACAATCTTGACGCAACCCGACGCTGTGAGGCGGTTTCGCGCGGCAGAGACTTCTTGAATCGGATGAGGGGAAGTGCTCCTATGCCGCTCGCTTTTGAGGGCTGGGGAGCAAGATGAAGCTCGTTCGATTTGGCCGTGCAGGCCGCGAGAAACCGGGTCTTGTCGATGCAGCCGGCAAGATCAGAGATATTTCAGAACACGTTCCGGACATTGCCGGTTCGTCGCTGTCGGCTAAGTCGCTAGCGAAGCTGAAGAGGCTGAAGCCGGAAAAGCTGCCGCTGGTCGGCGGTCGTCCGCGATTCGGCGCCTGCGTTGGCGATGTCGGCAACTTCATCGCAGTGGGGCTGAACTTCGCGGACCATGCGGCCGAGACCGGCGCGCCCATTCCGAAGGAGCCGATCCTCTTCAACAAGGCACCGTCCTGTGTTGTCGGCCCCAACGATGACGTGATGCTCCCAAAGGATTCCGTGAAGACGGACTGGGAAGTGGAACTCGCTATCGTCATCGGCGAGAGCGCCTCCTACGTGCCGGAAAAAGAGGCGATGGATGTCATCGCCGGCTTCTGCATCTGCAACGATGTTTCCGAGCGTGCCTACCAGATGGAAGGCACTGGCCAGTGGATGAAGGGCAAGGGTTGCCCCACCTTCGGCCCGCTTGGCCCGTGGCTCGTGACCACCGATGAAGTGCGCGACGTGCAGAAGCTGGGCATGTGGCTGGAAGTGAATGGCCGCCGCATGCAGACCGGCTCCACCGCCACCATGATCTTCGGCGTGAAGTTCCTCGTCCACTACATCTCCACCTTCATGAAGCTCGAGCCGGGCGATGTCATCACCACCGGCACCCCGCCAGGCGTGGGCCTTGGCAAGAAGCCGCCGGTCTTCCTCAAGCCGGGCGACATCATGCGCCTCGGCATCGAAGGCCTCGGCGAGCAGAAGCAACTCGTGGTGCCGTGGAGCGCGGAATAACGCGCGGGCGAACCAAGAAACAAAGGCCGGGTCTTGCACCCGGCCTTTTTCGTTCAGGGATACTGCTGACCTCGGAGCCCGAGCATCAGCTTCAGGTTCTGCACCGCCGCACCCGACGCGCCCTTGCCAAGATTGTCGAGCCGCGCGACCAGCACCGCCTGCCCCTTCGCATCATCGCCGAAGACGAAAAGTTCCATGCGATTGGTGTCATTCAGCGCTTCCGGCTCCAGCCGGGCCTTGAGGCCAGCGGTTTCTTCGGCGCTGGCCACGCGCACCTCGGTCGCGCCCGCATAATGCGCAGCGAGGCAATCACGCAAAGTCGCGACATGCTTCACACCCTGGAGATGCGCGAAATGCAACGGCACGGAAACCAGCATGCCCTGCCGAAAGTTACCGACGCTCGGCACGAAGATCGGCTGGTGCCAGAGGCCGGAATAAAGCGTGAGTTCCGGCAGGTGCTTGTGGTTGAAGCCGAGGCCGTAAAGCTCGAAAGCCGGCGCGGTTTTCGCTTCATAGGCCTCGATCATGCTCTTGCCGCCACCGGAATAGCCGGAAACCGCGTTGACCGAGACCACATGATCCGCCGGCATCAGGCCGGCATCGACCAGCGGGCGCAGCAGCGCAATGCCACCGGTGGGGTAGCAGCCGGGATTGGCGACATGCATCGCTTCCGCAATCGCCTTGGGCTGCGAGGCGGTGAGTTCCGGAAAACCATAGACCCAGCCCGGCGTCACGCGATGCGCGGTGGAGGCATCGATGAAGCGCGGTGCGTGCTGGCCGAGCCCCTGCCCCATCGCCACCGCTTCCTTCGCGGCATCATCCGGAAGGCATAGGATCACGACATCCGCTTCGGCCATCAGTGCGCGCTTGGCTTCCACATCCTTGCGCTTCTCGGGCGCGATGGAGATGAGCCGGATGGCCTTTTCGCCTTCGAGCCGCTCGCGGATCTGCAAGCCGGTGGTGCCCGCCTCGCCATCGATGAACACGGTGGGCAGCGCGCCCTTGAGCGCGGGCCGCTGGGCGCCCGCGAGCGGGGCATGGTACGGATTGAAGGTCATGGATTTGGAACTTTCGGCGCGAATGTCGAATAAAGGCGAAGAAGCAGGCAGCACCGCGCGAACCCCGGAGGGGCGCGGATGGTATCAGGATCAGGCTCGTCGGACAGCCAAGGCCTGAAGATGGTGCTGCATGATCGTCGCTCCTGCGATCGCGGTCACCTCCGCATGGTCATAGGGCGGAGAAATTTCGACCACGTCCATGCCGGAAAACGGCACGTCCCGCAAGGCCCAGAGCAGGCGCAGGGCCTCGGAACTCGTCATGCCGCCGGAAACCGGCGTGCCCGTGCCCGGCGCGAATGCGGGATCGAGACAATCGATATCGAAGGTGAGATAGCTCGGCCCGCCCGCGAGCCGCTGCCGGATCGTGTCTGCCAGCGCTGCCACGCCCATCTCGGCCGCCTGATAGGCGTGGATGATCGCGATGCCGCAATCGCGCGGAGCCACGGTGCGGATGCCGATCTGGATGGAACGGGCCGGGTCGATCAGCCCCTCCCGCACCGCCTCCAGCACGAAAGCGCCATGCGAGATCGCGCCTGGCCCATCATCCCAGGTGTCCTGATGGGCATCGAATTGCAGCAGGCCCAGCGGGCCATATTTTTTCGCATGCGCCCGCAGCAGCGGCAGGGTGATGAAATGATCTCCGCCCATGGTCATCAGATGCGCACCGCTCTGGACAATCCGCGTCGCCTCGGCCTCGATGGCGTCGCGGCAACCGGCGAGATCGCTGCGGGGCAGCGCGCAATCGCCATAATCGATCGCGGCGAGCCGCGCGAACGGCTCCAGCCCCGAGGGATATTGCGGATCACCGTCGAAAATCGCACTGGCGCGGCGGATCGCAGCCGGCCCGAAGCGCGTGCCCGGCCGGTTCGAGACCGCGAGATCGAAGGGCACGCCCCAGATCACGACATCTGCGCCGGTGAGATCCTTGGTGTAGGGCCGGCGCATGAAGGAATGCGCGCCAGCATAGGTCGGGTCCTGCGCGCCACCTCTCTTGTCGCCGGTGAATGCGTGATCGATCAGTGGCTTGCTCATGATGCGTCCGCTTTCCGGCCCGCATGCAGGAACAGCGCGAAGATCACCCAGGGCAGGAAGAAGCCCGCGCCGAACAGGACCAGCCCCACAAGACGTCCCCATTGCGAAGCATTGGCGGTGTCATTCATCAGAAAGGGCAGGAAATTCAGCAGGCCCATCATCACCAGCGGCGACACGAAGGCGGCAATCGCCATGGGCAGGCGCGCTTTCATCGGGCGATGCGTTGCGAACAGGATGAGCAGGCTCGGCAGCAGCACGAGCAGCACAATCAACCCCATCGGCAGGAAACGCAGCATCGAAGTCTCATCCCGTTGCCGGCCATGGCGCGGCCCGCTCTTCCCCGCGAGATAAGGAGGCGGCGGGCCAGATGGCAAGGGATGTGCAGGCTATGTTCAGGTGAAAAGCCGCATTCACCCTGCAAAATCGGTTTATCCCGTAGCGTGACAAGGCGCAGCACATTCCGCCTCTTGGCAGCGCCAAGCTTAAGCCGCTAGGCAGAACGACGTTTCGCGACAAAGGACCATCCCATGCGCCTCCCCACCGGCAACCCCACGCTCGATGCCTATCTGGAGAAAGGCTATGGAAGCGTGCGCGGCATGTCCTCCGTCTTCGCGGCCTCGATCTGCGGCCACATGATCCGCCGGCAGACGGAACTCGGCATCCGCGGGCACATCGCCGAGATCGGCACTTTCGAGGGCCGGTTTTTCATCGCGCTGGCGCATGGCCTCGCGGCGGGCGAGCATGCGATCGGCATCGACATCTTCACCTGGCCGTCCGAGAAGGTGCTGGAGAACCTGCACGAAAACGTGACTCATCTCGGGATCGACCCTGCGCGCTACACCGCCATCAAGGGCTCCACCGCCGATATGGAACCGGCGGATGTCATTGCGCCCGCGAAAGCGAAGGCGGATGGCAGCCTGCCCATTCGCTTCTTCCACATAGATGGCCAGCATGACGAGCCGAACCTCGTGAAGGATCTCTCGCTCGCTCTGCCGCTGATGCATCCGCAGGGGCTGATCGTGCTCGATGACATGCTGCATCCGAGCTATCCCGGCCTCGTCGAGACCGTGCACAAATGGCTTCGCGCGCACCCCGAATGGGTGTGCCTCGCGATCATCGACCGCGAGGATATCGTGGCGGCGGCGAAATACGTGCTGGTGCGGGAGGACGCGCTGTCGCTCTACGAGCAGGATTTGCTCACCACCTTCGCGAGCAACGTCTTCCCCATGGGCTCGGATGTAGAGGGGCATTTCACGGTGGTGCTCACCCCGCATCCGCGTTTGGCCGAGGTGGATTGAGGTCCAATCCAGTCCGGTCGCATATTGTTCATGCGAACAGCTGGCCATCGCGCGTGAAGATGCTCCTATCGCTCCCGGATCTGCGGCCCCGGCACATCGATCAGCCGGCCGCGATCGCGTTGCGGGAGGTTCCGCGGCGGCACGGCCTGGAATTCCTGCTGGCGAAGCTGCGGCTCCGGCCCGGGCCGGACGGACTGATAGCCCGGCGAGAGTTCCGGCGGACGCGTCGGCGTGATCACCGGCGGCGGAGGCGGCGGCATCACCGGCGGCTGGAATGGCCGGTTCGCGCCATATTCATGCGCATAGGGCACATCACCGGGCATGCGTCCGGGGAAATTCGTCTGCGCCATCGCCGGAGCCGCGAGAAGGCTCACCCACCCCAACAGCACAGCCCGCCTGAACATTGCATCGCGTTTCATCGCATCCTTGTCACAGGCCAATCCGGCGCTCTCAAGGCGGAAACGAAAAAAGCCCCGGCAAACCGGGGCTTTTCGAAGATTTGCAAGACGTGGATGGCCGGAACAGGTCCGGCCATGACGCGGGCAATCAGCGCTTCGAGAACTGGAAGCTGCGGCGGGCCTTGGCCTTGCCGTACTTCTTGCGCTCGACCACGCGGCTGTCGCGGGTCAGGAAGCCGCCCTTCTTGAGCACCGAGCGAAGCTCCGGCTCGTAATGGGTCAGCGCTTTCGAGAGGCCATGGCGCACGGCGCCGGCCTGGCCCGAGAGACCGCCGCCATCGACCGTAACGTTGACGTCATACTGGTCCACGCGACCGGCCGCGACGAGCGGCTGGTTGAGCAGCATGCGCAGAACGGGGCGCGCGAAATAGACTTCCAGCGCGCGGCCATTCACGACGATCTTGCCCGAACCCGGCTTGATCCAGACGCGGGCGACCGCGTCCTTGCGCTTGCCGGTGGCATAGGCGCGGCCGAGCTTGTCGAGCTTCTGGACATGAACCGGCGCTTCCGCCTGCACGCCTTTGGTGGCGCCGCCGAGATCGGCGAGCGAGGAAAGGGTCTCAGCCATCAGCCGTGCCTCGTGTTCTTCGGGTTGAGCTTGGCCACGTCGAGCACTTCGGGGGCCTGCGCATCATGCGGGTGGGACGCGCCCTTATAGACGCGGAGATTGCCGAGCTGCTGGCGGCCGAGCGGGCCACGCGGGAGCATGCGCTCCACGGCCTTCTCCACCACGCGCTCCGGGAAGCGACCATCGAGAACGAAGCGCGCCGTGCGCTCCTTGATGCCGCCGACATAGCCGGTGTGGTGGTAGTAAACCTTGTCGTTGCGCTTGTTGCCCGTGAACACCACCTTCTCGGCGTTGATCACGATCACGTTGTCGCCCATGTCCACATGCGGCGTGAACGTGGCTTTGTGCTTGCCGCGGAGACGAAGCGCAATGATCGAGGCAAGGCGGCCAACCACGAGGCCGGCGCCGTCGATCACGATCCACTTCTTCTCGACCTCGGCCGGCTTCGCCACGAAAGACTTCGTGGCAGATGTCAGGGCCCTCATGGAAACCTCGGATCAAAAAAGGAACCGGCGCGAATGCCGCGCCGGGATGAGGGTGTCGATAAAGCATTGATTCCGCCGGGTCAACGGCCTTCAACGAAGCCAGCTTCTAAAATTACCTCAATTTATCAATTGGATAATTAAAACGGTATTATTTTACCTCACCCAGAAACACGCTCCGGCGGCACGGAATAGGTGCCCGTGACATGCGCCACCGGCTCATCCACCCCTTCGGAGAAGATCGTCACCTCGCCCACGCAGAGGCGCTTTCCGGCCTTGAGGAGCCGCGTTTCGCTCACGAGATCGCCGACTTCGGGCTTCCTCAGGAAGTTGATGGAGAGGTTGGTGGTGACCGCCAGCGGCACCTTGCCCACCACGCTGAGCACGGCAATGTAGAGCGCGTAATCGGCCAGCGTCATCATGGCGGGGCCGGAAATCGTGCCGCCGGGGCGCAGGTTCTTCGGGTGGTGCTTCATGCGCACGCGGCACGTGCCGTAACCGAGATCCTCAAGGAAGAGCGTGCGCCCGCCATGGTGCACCTCGGGGAAGACCTCGTCGAGATAGAGGTCCATCGCTTCCAGTGTCAGCGCGGCCTGGCGCATGGAATCCTCCCCGTCATTCGTTCAGGTTTGAACAAAGCGGGGCGCACGCGGCTTGTCAAACGCCGCGCGCAGCCATGGATCACGCCGCGCGGATGCGGGTCAGGAAACCATCGACCTCCGTGCGGATCGCCTGGGCTTCCTCGGCCAGACGGCCTGCGGAACTGAGCACGCTTGAGGCAGCACTACCGGTATCGGCTGCAGCGCGCGACACACCCATGATATTGGCCGAAACCTGCTCGGTGCCCGCTGCGGCGCTCTGCACATTCGAGGCGATTTCCTGCGCCGCGACCCGCTGCTGGTCGACCGCATGGGCGACTTCCTGCGCGACGCGACGAACTTCCTCGATGGTATTGGCGATTTCCTGCACAGCCGCGATTGAATCGAGCGCAACACTCTGCACATGCGCGATGGAGGTGCCGATATCGGCGGTGGCGCGCGTGGTCTGGCTCGCGAGATCCTTCACCTCGCTGGCGACCACCGCGAAACCGCGCCCCGCCTCGCCTGCCCGTGCGGCCTCGATGGTCGCGTTCAGTGCGAGCAGGTTGGTCTGGTTCGCAATCGAATTGATGAGTTCCACGACCTGCCCGATGGTCTTCACGGCACGATCCAGTTCGGCGAATTTCGCGGCGGTGTTGTGGCTCGTGCGCGAGGCGATATCCGAGATTTCGGTCGCGCGGTTCATGCCGGCACTGATCTCCCCGATCGCATGCGCGAGCTGCGTCCCGGCATTGGCGAGCGTATCGATGTTGCTCGAGAGTTCATTCGCGGCTTCGGTCACGATCTCGGCCTGCCGGGCCGTCTCCTCGGCGGCTGTGGACATGGTCGCGGCAGCGCTATGCAGGCTGCCCGATGTATCGGCGACAGCCGTGACGCGGGTCGCAGCCGCCTCCTCGAAGGTTTCGACCGCATGGACCATCGTGTGTTGGCGCCGGAGTTCGGCCTGGTTGCGTTCGAGTTCTGCCCGCTGCGCCTCCTCGCGGGTGATGAGACCGACACGGAAACCTTCGACGGCGCGCGCGAAGGTCCCCACCTCATCCTGCCGCTCATGCGCGTGCACCGGTTCGGTGATCTGGCCGGCCGCGATGCGACCGATATCGTTCGAGAGGCGCTGGAAGGGCTTGGCGATCTGCCGGGAGAACCAGAGGAGCGACCCCAAGGCAGCCAGCAGGATGAGGCCAAGCAGGGTGCGCGAAATGATGTTGGCGATAAAGTGCTTCGCTTCGTTCTCGGCTTCGACATCGATGATCCGCTGGCGATAACTCGCGGCGAGCTTCTCCAGGCTGGTGTTAAAGGCGGTGCGAACGGTGCGGTTCGCTTCGTTGTCACCCACCGCGCGGGCGCCGGCGGAACCCTTCGTCCGCGCTTCGGCCACAAGCTGCGTGCGCAGGCGGATGAACGACTGGAGCTGTTCGTCAAAATTCGCGAAAAGAGCGCGATCGCTCTCATCGACTATCGCAGTCCATTCTTTCGATACCGCGCCGAGATTTGCGAGGAAGCGCTCAAGCCCCTTGCCGAAGCGATCGATCTGGGCCGGATCGTCGGTCATGTAGAGGCCGCGCGACTCCATGACGGCGGCATAGACCAGGCCATTGGCGCGCTCGACCAGGTTCAGCTTTTTCATGACGACCTCGACCTTCTGATCGAGTTCCTTCTCCTCGGCGTCATTCGTCCAGCTGAGCACCACCAATGCGATGCAGAAAACGCTGATCAAGCACATCAAAATCTGGATTTGGAGAAAAAGGCGGCTGCGTATCCACGCCATCATCGCGGTCCTCATGGGTCAAATTTCTTTGCGGCAAAGCTAGCGTGAAGGTTGCAATTTGTTGGTGAATCTTTCGTGAAGTCCGCCCGTAAAATTCGTCTTTTGCCGCTTGGCCGGGCAAGGTTTTGCCCCCTTGCGCCCTGCGCCCGAAATCTCCATGTTCCGCCGATGACCGACACCGCTTCGCCTGCCGATCCCCTGCCCGATCTCGTCTATCCGGATGAGTTGATTCGCTCGATCCTCAAGACCTGCAAGCGGATCGCGCTGGTCGGCGCGAGCGATAACCCCTCGCGACCATCCTATTTCGTCTACAAATACCTCTCCGAGCGCGGTTACGACGTGATTCCCGTGAATCCCGGTCGCGCCGGCGCACTCATTCTCGGCAAGCCCTTCGTCGCGAGCCTCGC